>NZ_JBVVQN010000011.1:145402-209998 GCF_055811075.1 Mesorhizobium sp. WSM4820
CCTCAATATATCTGCTTCTGTTTTTTATAAAAAACATAAAAAAAAAAAAAACCCGCTCCCCCCCCCGATTTGGGGGGTTTTTTTTTTTTTTTTTTTTTTTTCCCCCCCCCCCCCCCCCCCCCCCCCACGCTGCTCGCGCATGGAGGAGCACACGGCAGATGGGCGATTTTACGCGCGTCACGATCGATTTCCAGACCTCGCACCTGGTGTTTCCGACACTGATCGGCGGCATTCTGCTTGCGCTGGGGATGGCCATTCTCATCACGCGCCGGCAGGCGATCGCTGGCGCCGGCCGGTACTGGTCGCAGACCTTGGCGGCGATGGACAAGCCGCGCTTCTTCGGGACGATCGCTTTGACGCTGGTTTATTTCCTGCTGATGGTCCCTGTCGGTGACATCTGGCCCAACACGGGCATGGGCTTCCTAATCTGCTCCATCCCGTTCGTGGCGCTCAGCGGGCTGCTCTACCTGCAGGAGCGTACAAGGTCCGCCGTCATCGTGCTTGGCGTGGTGGCGGTCGCCGCGCCCGTGCTGGTGTGGTGGGTGTTCGCGCACGTCTTCTTCCTGACGCTGCCCTGACAGGGAGAACCCAATGGAACTGTTCGGTTTCGTCACGCCTCTGTTTGTGCTGCTGATCGCCGGCGGAACGGCTATCGGTATCGTCTTCGGCGTCATTCCCGGCCTGACGGCGACGATGGCGGTGGCCGTCTGCCTGCCGATGACCTACTCGCTTGGGCTCGAGAACGGCCTCGCCCTGCTAATCGGTCTCTATGTCGGCGGCATCTCAGGCGGGGTGGTGCCGGCGATCCTCATCGGCATACCCGGCACGCCGTCGTCGGTCGCGACCACGTTCGACGGCTTCCAGATGGCCCGTCAGGGCAAAGGCGAGCAGGCGATGCGTATCGCCATCATCGGTTCACTGATCGGCGGCCTGATCTCGCTGGCGGCGCTCTATCTGTTCACGCCGTGGCTGGCCGATTTCGCGATCCGCTTCTCCTACGTCGAAAAGTTCCTGATCATCCTGTTCGCGCTGACGGTGATGGGCGCGCTGTCGAGCGACATGCTGCTGGGCATCTTCTCGGGCTTCCTGGGCATCTTTGTCAGCCTCGTCGGGGTCTATGACGTGACCGATGGCGGCAACGGCCATTTCCGGTTGATCCCGCCCAGCATGGAGGACATCCTCTACGGCGGCTTCGCGCTGCTGCCGGTGCTGATCGCGCTGTTCGGGCTGACGACGGTGCTGGAGGAGGCCGAGATCGGCATGCCGAAGGGGCCTTCGGTCAAGGAACTGGAGTCGGGCGGCAGGTCGAAGTTCTCGTGGTCGTTATTTCGGGGCCAGACGATCAATCTCATCCGCTCGTCGGGCATCGGCACCTTCGTCGGCATCCTGCCGGGGATCGGCGGGTCGGCGGCGTCGATCCTCGCCTATACGGCGGCGAAGACGAGTTCGTCGCATCCCGAGACGTTCGGCAAGGGCGAACCGGCGGGCGTCATCGCTTCGGAGACGAGCAACAACGCGTTGACCGGCGGAGCGCTGGTGCCGCTGCTGTCGCTCGGGATACCGGGAGATTCGACCACTGCCCTTCTGATCGGCGCCTTCGCGCTTCAGGGCATCCAGGTCGGGCCCCTGTTCATAGGCCAGCATCCGGAAACGTGGAACTCGATGATCATCGCGATGCTGCTCGCCAACCTGGTCACGTTCGCGATGATGTACTACGCGATCCGCTGGTTCTCGCTGGCGGTGGCGATTCCGAAGGCGATCCTCTATCCGGTGATCCTGATGATGTGCGTCATCGGCGCCTATACAATCAACTACGGCATCATGTTCGACGTCTGGACGCTGCTCTTCTTCGGCGTCGCGGGCTGGATCGGCGTCAAGCTGGGGCTCGAAACCGCTCCGTTCATCATCGGTTTCATCCTCGGGCCTTCGGCCGAAATCTACTTCGTCAAGAGCCTGGAGTCGTTTGGCGACCTGACGATCTTCTTCACCAAGAGCTGGATCGCAGCCTTCCTGTGGGTCCTGATCGTGGCGTCGATTGCGGTTTCGGTCGTCATCGGCCGCCGCCAGCGCGCGGAGAAGCTCGCCGCCGGTTGAAACTTGCCTTTCGGGCCGTCCGAAGAAATAAGTCGTACATGGTTGTGGAGGAGACTTCGACTCGCGCCAGGCGCAGACGCTCGTCAGGGGCGGTGACCATGCAGACGGTCGGCCGTATGGCCGGCGTCTCGCAGGTCACGGTCTCGCGCGCGCTTTCCGAACCCTCAAAGGTCTCTGCTGAGACGCTTCGGCGCATCCACGAGGCGATCCGCGTCACCGGCTTCGTTCCGAATGCGCTCGCCGGCGCGCTCGCCTCCCAGAGGAGCATGCTGGTATCGGCGCTGGTTCCGTCGATCTCGAACATCGTCTACGCCTCGATGATCACCTCGTTCAACGAACGCATGCGCGCGCGCGGCTACCAGATTCTGCTGTCGGAAACGGGTTTCGACCCCGGCGACGAGGAGGCGTTCATCGCCACCCACCTTTCGCGCCGGCCCGACGCGATGCTGCTCACGGGCATTCACCACTCCGCGCAGGCGCGGCGCATGCTGCTGGCGGCGGGCATTCCGGTCGTCGAGGTCTGGGACATCAGCACCACGCCGATCGACATCTGCGTCGGCTTCTCGCATGTCGAGGCGGGCCGCGCGGCGGCCGACTTCGCGATCGACGCAGGCTACCCGCGCGCGGCCTGCGTGTCGGCCGGCGACGAGCGGGCGCGCCGGCGCCAGCAGGCGTTCTCGGACCGCTTCGAGCGGAGTAGCGGCCATGCCGTCCTGAAAGCGGCTTTCGACGCGCCGGCGACTCTGGCCAACGGCCGGGCCGGGCTTTCGCGCCTGCTGCGGGAAGGCTTTTCGGGCGGCGTCGTGTTCTGCAGTTCCGATCTGCTCGCGCACGGCGTCCTAATCGAGGCGCTTGCGCGAGGACTTTCCGTACCGGGCGACGTGGCGGTGATCGGCTTCGGAGACCAGGAATATGCCGCCGCGGTGGAACCTGCGCTGACCACCGTACGCGTCGACCGCGAAGCGCTCGGCGCTGCCGCCGCCGAGGCCATCCTGTCGCGCTTCCGCGGCGAGGAGCAGGCGGAGAACGTCATCGACATCGGGTTCAGGATCATTCGGCGAGCATCAGCCTGAGCACGTTTCGACGGCAACCCCGTGGACCCTGTGAAGCGATGTCAGGTTCCACAAACCAGTTGTAACGACGACTTCTCGCGCGACCACGACCTCTAGCTGGTCACGCACAATATCTGCTTCCCGGGGCCGGCAAGGTGATTCTTACGACCGACATTAGGCGCTAACCTGCCGCTCCGCTCCCCCAAGGGCCATGGAACGCGCCCGGCCCGTCGATGCGTTCGAAGCCGTGCGCGCCGAAGAAATCTCGTTGCGCCTGGATCAGGTTCGAGGTGCCGCGGCCCTGGCGATAGCTGTCGAAATAGGCAAGCGCCGACGACAGCGCCGGCACCGGCGAGCCGGCTTCCGACGCCCTTGCCACGATGCGCCGCAGCGACGGATGCGCTTCCTGCATCATCGCGATGAAGGCCGGACGGTTTCGTCAGCAGTGCCGTTGCCGCGACACTCGCCATCGTCGCCGGCATCGAGGACGCCGGCCTCAGGGTCGGCCGGGACGTCGACGTGGTGTTCAAGCAGTCGTCCGACCTGCTGCGCCTATTCCGCAGGGAATTGCTGGTGGTCAACGAGAACTTCCGGCTGGACGGCGCCGAGATGCCCGCTCGGTGCTGAGCTGGATCGGCGGCGCAACACCTGGCTCCTTGCAGAGCGTGAGCAAGCCGACCGGGTTCTGGCCTATCGCCCTCCCGACTAGAGCGGGATACGTTTAAATTGAACTGGGCATCCCGCTCCATCTATTTGTCTTAGCCGCATTTCTGCGGCGCGAAGTGATTCCACTGGCTGCAAAATGCGCGCTGCTGACCGGCAGCCTTGGGGCCGCGAGCGGACGATCCGGTTCTGGGACGAACTAGCCTGAAAGGCCATTCCGCTGGCACCCCATCTTGGCCGCAACGACGTTGCTTGCGATGCCGCAGTGTTGCAGTCCATTTCAATCCGGCCGGCGTGGTAATGCCCATATCGGTCTCCTTCGCCCCGTGCCGAGGCCGAGCCTTCGGGGCCGGCAGAGGCGCCATCGGAGACGGCCGCCGAGTAGGGTTACGAATCGCCGCGTCGGGCTCGGCTTATCACTCCAGAAAATCGGCGCGGTGCGCTGCACACGACTCCAACAAACGATCAGATTTGGATCAGTGTCTGCCTCAACATCTTGGTTACTGGCGGGCGTGAAACCAATAAGTGCTTGGTCAGAAATAGGGGTTCGAGTCCACGTCGTGGTCCTCGATTGACTCTAAAGCGCAAATAGCGCTGACAAAAACCGCCAGAAGCAAGAAACGTACACCTGGTTGGTATGCGGAGGTGTACGGCCCCCAAGGATTCCCTTGTCAACAATTGAGAAGCGAAGGGGAATCGGTCAGAGATTGCGCAGGCGAAGGAAGCGAACAATGAGCGCCAATTGGGGTGAGGACGACTTGGCAAGGCTGCTGGCTCTTGAACACGCCTTTCACGCGTTGGCCCTGCTCTCGGCCAGCAACTATGCCCATCTGGCTGGAACCACCCCAAGCGCGGCCGTGAAACAGTTTCGGGAAGCTGTCGAAGGCTCCGTCTACGATTCAGGGCAAGCTCCGAAGGCCACACAGGCGCTCGTGAGCAAGCATCTAAAGAAGATGTTCGATCACGTGGCGGCTATGGCTGTCCACGCGGACCAAGGATTCAGAGGCGATGAGTGACATCTACGAGAACGCCATCGCCTCGATCAGGCTTGGTATCCAGGATTTTCAATCCAACGACGAACTCCGGCCGATAAGCGCGCTCCGGAATTTCTATGCCGGGGTGCTGCTTCTCGGAAAACAATGTCTTTTGAATGCTGCGCCAGACGATGCCGAACCCATGGAAATCCTTGCATCAAAATTCGCCCCTATTTTGGACGACGACGGCGAGGTAGCATATGCAGCAAAAGGCCAGCAGACCATTGACTTGGCTGAACTCCGTGACCGTTTCAAGGGCTTCAAGCTCACATGGCCTGCTGGCGACATCAAAGGCCTCCAGAAGCTCCGGAATGACTTTGAGCACTACCACTCTGCAACGCCGAAACCAGCAATACGGCAAGTGATAGCCGACTGCTTTCCTTTGGTGGAAGGATTCTTTGCAATACTGGAGAAATCGCCCAAGGTTGAGCTTGGCGACACGTGGGATCTGATGCTTGCAGAACGCGCGTTCTTCAGAAAGCTGAAAGACACGTGCAACGCGACATTTCAGGAAATTCCCTGGTGGTCAGAGATCGCCGAGCGCGATGATATCTCGTGCCCGAACTGTAGATCGTCGCTCGTTTACCAGAAAGACGACACCAACGACGAGCCGGGTGACATAGAGGGGTGCTGCAAGGCATGCGGCGATACATTCTCAGCCGAGAAGACCGTCGAGATAGTTGTACAGGCAGGCTTCGGCATTGATGACTACATGGCTGCCAAAGAGGGGCTGGAGCCGACGATTCACGACTGTCCTGAGTGTTACAACGCCACATATGTGGAAACAGGCATCACCGTAAAATGCTTCTTTTGCGGCTACGCTGTGGGCGGCGACTGCGCGAGGTGTGGTGAGTCACTTAGGATAAGCAACAAGTCTATCAACAATCCTCGACTCTGCGACTACTGCGATCACACGTTGTCGAAGGACGATTAGGTCCTGAGACCCCGACCGAGCAAGCCGGATGGCACGATATCCGAGCTCGCGACCCTCTAACGGGAAACAGATTCGTGGCCAAAGAAGAGGCAGATACCTGGGAACTCGACGAACCAGCGGCGCGCACCCACACCCCTCCAGGTTGGCCGATCGAAGTGATCGAGTTCAGTGCAAGTGGGAAGGCACCAAAGAAGTATGGACCGAATACCTATCGGTTCGGAGCTTCCCTCACGCTGAGCGTGATTCTTCCAAGGCGGGGATGGTCGCTTGTCAAGCAGACGAAGAACTACGCCTATTTAACACCACCCGCAGATCAGCCAGGCCCCAACTTCCGGATATCAATAGCAGTTCCACCCGCTTCGGAATGCTTGGCCATCGCGCGGAGGTGTCACGCTCGTGCCGAATCCTGGGCATACCAACTTGGCGAGTGGCCGGCATGGTATCTCCATGAACGAAATCGCGACATGCGCCGCTTATGGCGCGACCCGGTGACAGGAGAGATGGCATCGGGTTTGCATCCCGCCCCGCCGGAATCCAGCCTTTCCATTGGTCAGTGGAGTATCTGGGAGATGCACGTCACCGGGGTCGCGGGGGACTTCGTGATCGGACGGGTCCCTCCCACTACGGCGACGGACGGGGGTTTGGGGATCCCCGCCGGCGTCCTAACCGAAGGCGAGCTAAAAACGGTTGAACTCACAAAATACGAACGCAACGCTGAAGCTCGACGTGAGTGTATCAAGCACTTCGGCTACCGATGCCAGGCATGCGATCTCAGCTATGAAGATAGGTATGGTCCGATTGGCGCCAATCTCATCCACGTTCACCATCTAACGCCTCTCTCGAAGATCGGCGAAGCCTATCAGGTCGACCCGATCCGCGATCTCGTGCCACTCTGCGCAAATTGTCATCACGTCGTGCATCGTCGAAATCCGCCGTATTCAATAGCCGAGCTGAGAAGTGTAATCACCGAGCAGGCAACCTTGGCCTAGCCCGGACCCTGCAGCGACCAACGAATATTCTTGAACAGAAGCAATACGATACCGATCTTATGGCCACTCTGGAGTTACCCTGCATGGCTGATGATAGCGAACCCATCGCCGTCGATGGTTCTGAGGAGCCTACAACGCTGCCAACTAACGTTGGTATTGGCCTCAGCGGCCCTTTTGAGAGCGAGGATAAAGCCCGCGAGTTTGCCTATCGAGTATTAGGGGCGATGAAGGTTCTCGGCAGATCAATGGACCTCAGCGGGGTCGATGGCGTTACCATTTCTGGGGACTACCATGAAGCTTTAGCCGCTCTCGATCGCGGCATAGACGACCTCCGACCTTTGTCGGCCTCCACCGACGAAGACGGTGTAATCGGCATAGCAATGGCACCAGCGGTTCTAAGAGATGGAAAACTCAAAACCCACTTGGTCTTTCACGTCCATGCGATCCTGGGCTTGGCAGAACCTGAATCTGAATTATTCCCGCTGGCTATCCATACCCTCGCACACGAATGCGCTCATGCGATGCTGCATACAGCATTCGACAACCGATTTCCGAATGTGATTCTACGTGAGGGTGCATCGAACTACTTCGACCGTTTCCGGCTAGAGGTCACCGATGCATGCTGGGAAGAGTACGGTGCTACGCGGGCGAGTGCATGCTGGGGTACAGACCCGACGGACGGTTATGTCAGCACGTTCGTCAAGGCACTTTCGGAAACAGATCAATCGGCGAATGAATTCATTCTATCCTATCGGACGCATGGAGACATCGACCAAATTCTTACAGAAGTCCCGCCACTATACGGCAACCTCATAAAATGGGCATCTTATCTGATTGGCACGATGCACGGCCTTGATAAGAAGATCGGCGATCTCCCCGAATTGGCTGAAGCACTCAACGATCACTGGTTCGCCGAGTATTTCGAAAAACTCGAAACCGCTTATGAAAAACTATGGGAGCGGTTCGGCGAATGGGATGATAGAGCCGAGTTCAATCCAATCGGAGACATAGCGGTCGACGTTCTCGAAAGGGGTGGAATGAAGCTGATCAAGACCTCCCCTGACAACACCAAGATTGAGATTCCTTTTCGAGCATGGAACACCCCCATGGGCGGACTGCTCAATCTAATGGGGCAGCTCTAGTTGGCTAGCGTCAAAACCCTTTTCAGACTTCGCATGCCCCTGCCTGGAAGCCGAAACTCCTCGGCGAGGGTAGACGGGAGTCGGACATCAGGCCCAAGGGCTTCCATCCGGGACGTTCGGCGGCAATAATAGACTCAAGTGCTTTCTTTAGAACTCCAGGGGAAACAGTGTAGGGTATTCCACCCTTGATCTCACGCCGCTCCGTCTTTTCTTCACTTCTCCGTCGCAAATGGCGCAGAATCGCTCTTGTCAAGAGCGGATATGCAATTGGCGAAAGAAGGCTTCCTGCGCGAAGCAGCAAAGCTATCAGCTCCTTGAAATTGCTCGGCCTGCATGTAGGGATGGCGACTTGGTTGTCGGGTCGAGGAGACCGAAATGCTGCGGAGGGTCCTTCAGCTCGGCCTCGACATCAACTGGCTTCGCATCCTGCCTGTGGTCGCGTGCACTGCCATAGCCGCCGCCTTGCCAGTTGGCTTGCCGCTCATACTGGGTCGAACCATTGATGCCGCGCTGCGCGGCGCAGGACTCATCGAGCTGTTACCACTTCTGGTTTTGGTCGCCGCCATTGCTGTCGCCGCGGCAGTCGCCGAGGTCGTGGCAAACTCACTCGGCGCTCGCGTGGGCTATGGCCTGTCTTGGCAGCTAGCGCGGCGTCTCTATGGCCATCTCCTCCGCATGCCGCTGCTCACGTATTCCACCATCAATCCGGGCGTCTTGAACAGTCGCCTGACCAACGATATGCGCATGGTCGATCCGCTCTTTGCCACAGTCCCGCTGGCCGTCGTGCACGGGTGGGTCGGGTTAGCCGCAGTCGCGATCGCATTGGCGCTGATCAACATCTGGTTCCTCGTTGCTTTTGCCCTGGTTCCGATTGCCCTCCTGGCAGTGCGCTTTGCCGAGGGGCAAATCAATTCGACGATCAAGGACTCCTATAAGGTCAACGCGGCAGCCGCCTCGCAGATCGAGAGCACGACCAGCGGCGATGCGGTCAGCCTCGTCCGCCAGGCGCGGGCCACGGAGGCGGAGGAACGCCGCTTCGGTGAAATTGCCGACCAATCGATCGAGATCGCATACCGCATGGACAACTGGCGGGCTGTCATCTCCGTTGCCTATCGACTCTGCTTCGACCTGACCACGGTGCTTTTTCTTGGCATCGGCGTGTTGCTGGCGTCCGCCGGACAAATCTCGATCGGCAGCGTCGTCTCGGCACTGTTTTTTGTCGGCCTCGTCCGGCAGCCGCTGGGCGAAGTCGTAGGGCAGCGCTATCCGCTGATCCGCGCCGGCATGGGGTTGGATCGTGTCGAGGCTGTACTGCAGTCACCAAACACAGGCCTTGGGACCGTGGCAGCCTCCGCACGTCCGGCGGATCCGTTGCCATCAGAAAACGTGCTGACGTTTGAGGGGGTGTCCTATGCCTATCCCGATCGAAGCGCAGTGGCGGTCAACAGTCTTTCCGATGTCGCGAGCGCGAGCTCGGGCATGAGCGGGTTCCTTGCCGGCGTATCTCTGACGCGGCTGAACGAGGCGGAAGAACCTGAGAGCGACGACCGTCCGTCCGACCTTCTCAATGACATTTCGTTCTCAGTTCGCCGTGGTGAAACGGTTGCCATCGCCGGGCATTCCGGATCGGGCAAGTCGACCATCATCAGCCTCGCCTGTGGCACGGTCCGGCCTTCGAACGGGACCGTAAGGGTAGAGGGCCTGGACACGCGCCAGCTGACGGAGGAGGACGTTTGGCGGTCCGTCTCCTTGGTCAGTCAGGACGTCTACCTGCGCGATGCGTCACTGCGCGACAATCTCAACTACGGCTTGCCGGATGCAACCGATGAACGGCTTGTGGATGCACTGCATAAAGCAGGGCTCGGAGATCTGCTGCGGCAGTTGCCCGACGGTCTCGGTACAATGGTCGGCCAGCGAGGGAAGCGGTTCTCTGGTGGAGAACGACAGCGCATTGCCATAGCCCGCGCGGTGCTGCGCGATCGGCCCCTGCTCATACTGGACGAGGCGACCTCGCACCTCGACACCGAGCGTGAAGAGGGAATTCTGGATGCCATGGAAGCGATTGCGACGGAAAAGGCGGTGCTCGTGGTCGCGCATCGCGCATCCGCCATTGAGCGTGCCGACCGCGTCATCATGATCGAACGCGGCCGAGTAGTCGAACGGGGTACTCATGCCGAGTTGCTCGCAGCCGGCGGCAGTTATGCAAGTATGCATCGCGCTCGGGCGGGAGCTTAGCGGATAGGTGGCCGCAGCCGCATTCGACCTCAAGCCGGTCGCAACGCGGCGCAGGCGCATCCCAATAAGCGTAGGTGACGGGTGGCTTCGCGCCAAAAGCGGCCATAAGCATTCAAATCAAATCGATCATCAGCGAGCGCTGTTACCGTGCTGCTGGTCAGTGCCCTATAGGAAGTGCGCTGAGCAAACTTGCTCGATAGCATCTTTCCTCCAGCATAGGCCCAATGCTGCCTCTCCTTCTTTCTCCGGTATGCGCCCGCTGTAAATCCCAATGAACTCCGTCGCTTCCGACCCAAAGATGTTTACATCATCTCGGTTCCAGAAGCCCGGTTCACTAGGATTGACCGGTTTGTAAGGGTCTTTTGCGTCCCACATCCCTCGGAACCGTGCGAATACGGGAGAGCCCGACATACCTTCACGGGTATATCCGTCTAGGAAGAATGCAGGGAGGCTCCTTTCCGCCACCTCCACATTGTAGTGAGGCTCCGACGCAATGAATGTCGATTTCCAGATCGGAAGGCCAAATCCCGTACGAAGCCCCCGAGGATATCCGATGACGAAGGCGAGTTCGCCGGGAAGGACTGGCACCCGAGCGTCACTGATTAAGTTGACGCTATTGTGCATGAACTCCGGCTCTTGGTCCGGTTTGGGATCTAGGATCGCGACTATGTCACAACTCTGTCCACCGAGTTGCGGATGCTCCAACCACAAGCGGTCGAGGTGCGCATTAGGATCGCCGTAGATTTCGACCCTCCGGCTGACTATCCCGAAATATCGAACCGGTTCCGTAGCAGGAGATTGCCACAAAGCGGTGTGTACCTCGATCCATAGCGGCGTCCGCGCTTGTTCGTTGAGGTTCCTCCCAGTGAAGAAGTCTCGGCCGGTTAAGTTGTGCCAGTTCGTCACGATGAAACGCTTTCCATTGTGAAGATAGTGAAAAGCCGTCCCCGTCGCGATCTGACCGCCAAGATCATGTGTCGAAATCCTGAACGGGGCCTGTGAGTAGGTCGATCTTACTCCCTTCTCTGGCATTTGCGTTCCTTCGTTGGCGACACGGAGCGAGTGGCATATCTATCATTGCCTTGAGCCGATCAAAAAGATCTAGAAAAACGGACGGGCTATTCACCGCGCCAATGACCGCAATGGGCCAGAAGCAGGAAATGGCGATGGTCGACCGAAGGTCCGCTGAGGCGCGCGGCTCCCCGAAAGTCGTCATTCCGGTTCCCACCCCATTTCAGCCGCCTGCCACCCCTTGAGTGGACGGCAGCTTTCAGGAAGTCGCTGAGGGGTCCTGGATGGCCGAAATTGGGCGCTAGCCGCCCGCTCCGCTCCCCCAAGGGCCATGGAAAGCGCCCGGCCCGTCGATGCGTTCGAAGCCGTGCGCGCCGAAGAAATCGCGTTGCGCCTGGATCAGGTTCGAGGTGCCGCGGCCCTGGCGATAGCTGTCGAAATAGGCAAGCGCCGACGACAGCGCCGGCACCGGCGAGCCGGCTTCCGACGCCCTTGCCACGATGCGCCGCAGCGATGGATGCGCTTCCTGCATCATTGCAATGAAGGCCGGTGCCATCAAAAGATTGGTGGCCGCCCCGCCGGTGCCGAAGGCTTCCGCCATCGTGTCCAGCAATTGCGAGCGGATGATGCAGCCTGCCCGCCAGATCTTGGCGATGGTCGGCATCGGCAGGTTCCAGTTGAATTCCTTCGATGCGCCGCTCATCACCGCGAAGCCTTGCGCATAGGCTGATATCTTGCCGGCGAACAGCGCCAGTTCGAGATCGCCAAGAAGCGCGTCCTTGTCTCCGGAAATTGTGGTCACGCCGCCTTTGCCATAGGCGTTTTCGGCGGCCAGCCGCTCGTCCTTGATCGACGACAGCACGCGCGCCGCCACCGCGGCCTCGATCGCGGTGGCCGGAATGCCGAGCTGCTGCGCCTCGATGACCGACCATTTGCCGGTGCCCTTCTGGCCGGCGCGATCGAGGATGATATCGACCACCGGCTTGCCTGTCTTCGGATCGTCGGCGGCCAGCACCTTGGCGGTGATCTCGATCAGATAGGAGTTGAGCCGGCCCTTGTTCCAGCCGGCAAACACCTGTGCGATCTCCTTCGGCCCCATGCCTAACCCGTCGCGCAAGATGCCGTAGATCTCGGCGATCATCTGCATGTCGGCATATTCGATGCCGTTGTGGATGGTCTTGACGAAATGCCCGGCGCCATCGGTGCCAAGCCATGCCGCACAGGGCTCGTCCCTGAACTTGGCCGAAATGGCGGTCAGCACCTTTTCGACGCGTTTCCAGGACTGTTCGGTGCCGCCGACCATGATCGACGGTCCATGGCGCGCGCCCTCCTCGCCGCCGGACACGCCCATGCCGATGAAGGTGAGACCCGAATCGGAAAGTTCGGAGAAGCGCCGCATCGTGTCGCGAAAATTGGCGTTGCCGGCATCGATGACGATGTCGTTGGCCGACAGCACGCCGCGCAGTGCCGCGATCTGCTCATCGACCGGCTTGCCGGCCAGCACCATGATGATGATCGGCCGCGGCGGCCGGATGGCGGCGGCGAGTTCCTCCAGGCTGTAGCAGGGCACGACCATATCCCTGAGCGCCCCGGCATTTTCGACAAAGGCGTCGGTGCGTGCCGCCGTGCGGTTGAAAACGGCTATGCGGTGCCCCTTCTCGGCGATGTTGAGCGCCAGGTTGGAGCCCATCGTGCCGAGGCCGATCAGGCCGATTTCGGCTTTTTCCATCGTTTCTTCCCTGCTTTCGGATCTTTTGTTGAGGCGCGTTTTTTAGCGGTGCCCATTCTTCTTGGGATGCCATTCTTGTCGAGATGCCAATCTTGCCGAAATGCCAATCTTGCCGAAATGAATGACGGGCCTTCAAGGCCGCGTCAACCGCCTCGCCGAAATGTGTTGCGCAGACTGCCGGCTGGTCCTCATCGCCTGATATCGATCGGCGCCTCTATCTTCACGATCTCGAAATCCGAGACGAGAATATCGAGCCGCGCCGTCCATCGGCCCGGGACCGGGACGACGAGATCGTCGACACGCCAGGTGCCGTCGCCACGCTTTGTCGCCGCGCGCTTGATCGGCTCGATGCCGGAGTCGGGTTTTGACAGCACCAACGTCACCTGGCTTGCGTCGAGCGGGCCGAAATCGCCGGTCATGATGACGATCGAGGCGGCAACCGGCCCAACATGGCCGGGTGTGATGCTGAGGTCGGCCATCGCCTTCGGCGTGTGGATATGCACCGAAGCCGGCTGCGCCGCTGCGATCGCCAGGGCGCGTGGCGGCGGCGTGAAGCGCCAGCCGGCGGCAACCCCGAATATCGCCAGAACGATCAGCATCTCAATGCCGATCGAGCGGACCAGCCTCTTCTGTACTTCCGTCTCTCCCGCTTCCGCGGGACCGGTCAGCTTCCAGCGGTTGATGGCGGCCAGAATGAACAGAAACAACAGCAGCGCCAGCTTGACCAGCAGCAGCCGGCCATAGGCGGTCTCGAGCAAAGCTGCGGGCGCCTGTACCTGGATGACAGCCAGCACGAAGCCAGTGGCCGCAAGCACGGCCACGACGGGCAGTATCCCCAGGGAAAACCGGCGCAGGAAAGGCGCGGCCTCGGCCGGCTTCCGCCTGATAGTGAGGCCGAGCGGCGCCAGCGCCCCGGCCCAGAAGGCAATGCCGGCGCCGTGCAGAAACACCATCGGCCTTGTCAGCCATTGCGGTTCGGCGGCACTTGCATGTCCGCTGGCGGCGAGGGCGGCACCGACACCGGCCAGGCCGACCAGGGCAAACAGCTTTGCGCCGCCGCGCGGCCCGACCAGCGACAGCAGGCCAAGCCCGAGCGCCACCAGCGCGACCAGCACCGTCCAGCCGAAGCTGGTGGCGAGCCCGGCCTGCCAGACGCCTGGCTGCGCCAGCCGGGCGAGCGGTGCGCCGAGCGCGTCCAGTCCCTGCAAGCCGAGCGACAACGGCGCCGCGACGAGGCCGCACAGGATCGCGGCGATGACGAAGCGCCGGCCGGAACGCCCGCCCTTCGCCAGCCAGGCGATGGCAAAGGCGCCGCCGACGCCGAGAAACAGGCCGACATAGAGAAAGACCTTGCCGATCCAGATCGCCGACCTCAGACCCCGGTCGACAGCTTCGGCGACGGCCGGCGCCGCACTCGGCGCGCCGATCGAGAACAGCACCGAGCCGCCGACCGGATGGCCATCGGCGGAGATCACCCGCCAGCTCAGCACATGCGTGCCGGATCCGAGCCGTTGCGGATTGTCGATGTCGAGCGTCTGGCCGTTGAGCCGAAAGGATGTCAGAGGAACCGGCGTTCCATCGGGCCGCACCAAGGTCAGCATCAGCGGTGACACCGGCTCGCTGAAGGTCAGCGAGAACTGCGCGGGGCTCTGCGCCAGCACGGCGGCGTCCGTCGGCTCGGTTGTGACCAGCGCCGCGTGGGCGAAGGCCTGACCTGGCGCGGCAATGGCGGCAAGCAGCACGATCGCAGCCAGCTGGCAGATCACAAATCGGCCGGTTGCGCAGACCGTTCGCAGCAGGGATGCAGCACTCATGTCACGGCACAAAACAGCGGCGCACTCTTTCGAACAATGCGCGCCGCCAAATAATCATTGCTTCGGCGCAAGCTTGAGGCCGGGCGCCGGATATTCCAGCGCGTCCTCATCCTGGCCGGCCGCTGGTATCTCGATCCAACGTTCGGCGGCGCCGTCGCATTCCTGCACCACCGGGAAGTAGAGCGTTTGGCCGGCCGGCAGATCCGCCGCCAGTGTGCCGCGGAAGACGAATTCGTCGTAGAATTCGTCCGGCAGGCTGCCGCCGCTCCAATTGACTTCCCTAGCGCCGCTGGACATCTCTTGACCATGGAGCTGATAGGATTTCTCGTATCTGCCGTTCTTGACCTGCAGCGTCCAGCCGGCCTTCGGCATCGGCTTCACTGAAATCACTCCCTCCGGGATCTGCACGCGCACGGCGGTCGTCGCCTTGCCTTCACAGCCATGCGGCACGCGCAGGACCGCCTTGTAGGTCGAACCGACCGCCGCCTCCTGCGCTTCCAGCGTAATGTGGGCAAAGGCAGCACTTGTCCCCAAGACGAAAAACACGCCGGCCGACAGAAGATAATTGTTCATGATGGTTCCTCGAGTTTGAATTGAGCGGATCTGGCCGGATCAATTGGCATGGTCGTGCATGCCGCCCGTTTCGCCCATGCCTTCCACCGTGAACTCGACGGCGACCGTGCCGGCCTTCTCGAAAGTCAGCGTGGCGGGAAACGTCTCGCCCTGCTTGGGCTGACGCTTGAGGCCGACAAACATCAAATGATAACCGCCGGGAGCTAGCGCGGCCTTGCCGCCGGCCGGGATTTCGAGGCCGCTGACCGGCCGCATCGTCATGACGCCGTCCTTGACGCCCATCTCATGCAATTCGGCCTTGGCCGAAATTTCCGAGGAGATCGACAGCAGCCGGTCCGGCGAACTGCCGGTGTTGGTGACGGTGAAATAGCCGCCGGCCACTTTGGCGCCGGGCGGCGTGGCGCGCGACCAGGGATGCACGATCTCGAGGTCGCCGACCCTGAACTCATGCGCGAAAACGGTCTGGGCGCTGACGAACAGCAGGGCAAGGAGGAACACGGTGATGCCGAGTCGCTCCTCGAAGTGGCGCAGGAACGAGCTGTTGCGGCCGAACCGGGCGCGGAAAGTGTGAGACATGATAGCTCCAGCAACTGAGAAATCGCGCCGTCGGCCGGTCGCGAACAGTTTCGATGTTGAACGAATTCGCCCGCGAAATATTCCGCAAGGCGAACTGGGACGGATCAGGCCGTCACCGGAGGCGCGCGCGGATTCGACGGAGAGCGGTCGCGGGCAAAGTCGAGATGCCTGAACGCCGGCAGCATAAACGCAACGGTTTCGACGGAAAAATTGCTGGACACGGTGGCGGCAGCGGGCGGCGGCGCGTAGACAGCCGAAGCCATGCCGCAGCCAGGCATGCAGCAAGCCGGCATGTGCTGCTGGTGCGGATCGCCGCCGGGACGCTGGGCAGCGCCCTCCTGGGTGCAGATGACGTTGCCGAAAGCGTCGCGTTGCGAAGCATCCGGCCCGATGCCGAAGGCGAATGCGCCAAGCACCGACTGGAGCACCAGCAAATAGGCCGCGGCGAATGCCGCCGGCATGCTCCATCGTCTCCGCCGGATATTCAAATGCCTGCCTCTTCACGCAGCAACGGCAAGATATCTAGCACGCGGCCGGCGGTCGGAAAATCGCCAAATCACCACTGCGGCAACGCGGCGCTTTAATGCAACAACCTAAAGCTCGCTACGCTTGCTGGCCTTCTGGAATCGACGTCAGCAGCGTGTGCCGCGCGGACTTCAGATGCTTGCGGCAGGCGGCGTCTACCTTGCCGAGATCGCGCGATTTGAGCGCCGCGATATAGGCCAGGTGTTCCGCGACCGCCACTTCGTTGCGCTCCCGCTCCTGCGCCTTGTTCCACTGATAGTGGTAATGGAAGATCATGGCGATGACGTCGTAGAAATCGACGATGAAGCGATTGTGCGACGCGCGGTGGATCAGCCGGTGAAAGCGCTCGTCGAGCTCCGAGAATTCGTTGAAGCGCGTGGCGATCTGGCGCGCCAGCAGGCGATGCTCGTCCTCCAGCAGGTCGAGGTCGGCCCACACCGGGCTGTCTTCCGGCAGGGCGGCGAAGGCGGCTGCCGAGCGCAGTTCGAACATCTCGCGGATTTCGGTCAGTTCCAGCGCGAAAGCGCGGGTAAAACCTTTCAGCACCCAATGGCTGTTGCGGCGCTTCTCGATCAGCCCGAAGCGGGAAAAGCGGATCAGGAACTCGCGCACGCTGGTGGTGCCAACGCCGATCTCGCGCGCCAGCTCGAGTTCGTTGATCTGCATGCCGGGTTCAGCACCGCCGGCAAGCAGCCGCCGCATGAAGGAGCGCTCGATGATCTGCGAGAGCGTGTCGGTTTCTTCTTCGGGAAAAAAGTCGTCCGGCCGCGGCACGCGCAAAACCGTCTTGCTGCGTTTGTTCCAGGCGATCAGCCCGGTCTCTTCCATGCGCGCAAGGATGGTGCGGATCGTCGTGCGGCTGACGCCAAGCAGGGTGCCCAGCTCGGGCTCCGACGGCAGGCTTTTTGTTTCGCCGAGCAGCTGCAAACCGCGATTGTAGGCGTCCTTATAGACGTTGTTGCTCTTCGACATCCCCTGCCCCGTTGCGCGCCGGCGCTTGCGGCGGCCGGCTTGAAGCGCGATATGCAGATGCTTCTGGCGCAGGCTCCCGGGAAGCGGAATCGCTTTTCGGAAGTCAGGCCTGGTTCCAGCGTCCGGTCCTCTGCGCATCCACAGGAACGCGCGGCTTCGTCACGAAAAAACAATTGACGCAAAACTGTTTTTTCACGATAAAAGACATTAACTGTTAACAGGCGCGTGTCAAGCGCTTGCCGATCCCAGGAAACTGCCCGTGAACACCGCAAACAGCATTCTTCTGTCCCCCGCCGACAATGTCGCGGTCGCCAACGGCCGCATCGAGATCGGCGCGGTGCTGCCGGGCGGCGCCGTTGCCAAGGCGCTGATCGAACCCGGCCACAAGGTGGCGATCAAGCCGATCGCCGCCGGCGAGGCCGTGGTCAAATACGCCCAGGCGATCGGCCGCGCCACTGAAGCCATTGCGCCCGGGGAGCATGTCCATTCGCACAATCTGGTCTTCGAATCCGGGCGTTTGCCGGTGGTGCCGCCGAGCGAGGCCGTGCACGCCACAGAGGCCGATCGCGCCCGCACCTTCATGGGCTACCGCCGCGCCGACGGCCGTGCCGGCACGCGCAACTTCATCGGCGTTCTCGCCAGCGTCAATTGCTCGGCCACCGTTTGCCACGCCATCGCCGACGAGGCGAACCGGACGCTGCTGCCCAGATATCCGGGGATCGACGGCTTCGTTCCCATCGTTCACGGCCAGGGCTGCGGCATGAGCGCCACCGGCGACGGCATGATGGTGCTGCACCGCACGCTTGCCGGCTATGCCCGTCACCCGAATTTTGGCGGTGTGCTGATGGTCGGTCTCGGCTGCGAGGTCAACCAGCTCACCCTCTATGGCCAGAAGGGCGTCGCCGCGGGAAAGCGCCATTTCAACATCCAGGAAGCCGGCGGCTCGCGCAAATCTGTCGAGACGGCGTTGGTCGTGCTGGCCGAGATAGCAGAGGAGGTCGGCAAGCTTGAGCGTGAGCCGATCCCGGTCAGCGAGATCGTCGTCGGCCTGCAATGCGGCGGCTCCGACGGCATGTCCGGTATCACCGCCAATCCGGCGCTGGGCGCCGCCGTCGACATCCTGGCCGGCGTCGGCGGCATCGGCATCCTTTCCGAGACGACGGAAATCTACGGCGCCGAGCATCTTCTGGCCTATCGCGCGGCGACCCCGGAGATCGCCGCCAAGCTCGATGGCTATGTAAAATGGTGGGAAGACCATGTTGCCAAGCATGGCGCCTCCATCGACAACAATCCGTCGCCAGGCAACAAGCGCGGCGGCCTGACCACCATTTTGGAGAAGTCGCTTGGCGCGGTCGCCAAGGGCGGCCAGACGCCGCTCAACGGCGTCTTTGGCTACGCAGAGAAGGTCGCCGGCCACGGCTTGGTGTTCATGGACACGCCCGGCTACGACCCGGTTTCCGCCACCGGCCAGGTGGCAGGCGGCGCCAACGTCATCGTCTTCACCACCGGCCGCGGTTCCTGCTTCGGCTGCCGGCCGACACCGTCGATCAAGGTCGCCAGCAACTCGACCATGTACCATACGATGGAAGAGGACATGGACGTGAATTGCGGCGTCATCGCTTCGGGCGAAAAGACCATTGCCGGCATGGGCCGCGAGATTTTCGAGCTGATCGTCGAGACGGCTTCCGGCCGCAAGACCAAGAGCGAGGAGTTCGGCTACGGCGACAACGAGTTCGTGCCGTGGCACCTCGGCGCGACCCTCTAGACCAGCCATTAACTGACTTAAGACATGGACGGGCCGGCAAATGGCCGGTGGGAGGCTTTGCATGAAGAAACGCCGTGTCGGCAGCACCGCGCTGGAAATAACCGAGGTCAGCTTCGGCGGCGCGGCGGTCGGCGGGCTCTACCGAGCCTGTCCACGCGAGACGGCGATGCAGACGCTTCAGGTCGCCTGGGATGCCGGCTTGCGCTATTTCGATACCGCGCCGTTCTACGGCTTCGGCCTTTCGGAACGCCGCTTCGGCGATTTCCTGCGCGACAAGCCGCGGGACTCCTACGTGCTGTCGACCAAGGTCGGGCGCCTGTTGCGGCCGGTGCGGGAAGACCGGATTCCGGACCATTCCTATGTTGATCCGCTGCCCTTTGCGCCCGATTACGACTATTCCTACGACGGCATCATGCGCTCGGTCGAGTTCAGCCATGCGCGGCTTGGCCTCAATCGAATCGACGTCCTGTTCGTTCACGACATCGGTGTCTATACGCATGGCGTCGAGAAAACGAAGGTGCATTTCCGCCAGTTTATGGATGGCGGGCTGAAGGCGCTGGAAGAGCTGAAGTCGTCCAGGGTCATTTCCGCCTACGGCCTTGGCGTCAACGAGGTGCAGATCTGTCTCGATGTGCTGCGCCAGGCGTCGCTCGACTGCATCCTGCTCGCCAGCCGCTATTCGCTGCTCGACCGCACCGCCGAAGCCGAATTGCTGCCGCTTTGCCGGCAACGGCAGACCTCGCTGATCATCGGTGGTGTCTTCAACTCGGGCATCCTGGCGACCGGCCCGGTGCCGGGTGCGCATTTCGACTACCTGCCGGCCACCCAGGACATTCTCGACCGCGTCGGCGCCATGGAAAAAATCGCCGCCGAGGGCGGCTATCCGCTTGCCGCGGCGGCATTCCAGTTCCCGCTGCACGAGCCTGTGGTGGCTTCTGTGCTGACGGGCACCGCCAAGCCGGCCAATCTGGAACGAAATCTGCAACTGCTCGACATCCAGGTGCCCGAAACAGAATTCGCCAAATATGATCCCTACACGGTCGTTCAGAAGCTCGGCTGATGCGCTGCGGCCTTCGCCGGTTGAACGGCGGACGGTGCGATCAGGGGGCGCCCCACCCTATGCTTCAAAAAAGAATGGATATTCCATCTTGACTGGTAGATGGAATTAATATTCCATACCTTTTTGGAGAGGATTTGTGGGGTTTGACGGCACTCCCTTTCCGGTCGAGGCATAGGCAGGACGATACGAAACACCGCTTGCGTCGACCGGACCGATGCACTATCAAAATGCGGTAAATGTTTTTTATTGATAAAGTTCCGTTTGGCCAGCGCCTATCCAAACCGAGCTTCCGCTACGTTCACCGGGCGACCTAGGGAGGAAGTCTAAATGAAATTCGTGACCAGCATTCTCAACCGCCGCGCATTCGTGGCGCTCGCCGCCGCCTCGATGCTTGCCGGCGTGATGCATTCGGCGCCGGCTTCGGCGGCGGACGTAACCATTCCGATCATCGTCAAGGACACCACCTCTTTCTACTGGCAGATCGTGCTGGCCGGCGCCCGCAAGGCCGGCAAGGACCTCGGCGTCAATGTGCCGGAACTCGGCGCCCAGGCGGAGACCGACGTCAACGGCCAGATCTCGATCCTTGAAAACGCCGTCGCCGGCAACCCGGCTGCCGTGGTCATCGCACCGACCGAGGCCAAGGCGCTCGGCAAGCCGATCGACGAGGCAGCCACCAACGTCAAGATCATCGGCATCGATTCCGGCGCCGACTCCAAGGCCTTCACCTCGTTCCTGACCACCGACAATATCCAGGGCGGCCGGGTCGCCGCTGACGGGCTGGCGGCCGCGATCGGCGAAGCCAATGGCGGCAAAATCGAGGGCGACGTCGCCCTGATCACCGCGCTTCCGGGTGCGGGCTCGCTCGAGCAGCGCGCCCAGGGCTTCAAGGAACAGCTTGCCGCCAAATATCCCGGCCTCAAGCTCATTGCCGACAAATACGCCGACGGCCAGGCCACCACCGGCCTCAACATCGCAACCGACCTGATCACCGCCAACCCGAACCTCAAGGGCATCTTCGCCTCCAACCTGATCATGGCGCAGGGCGTCGGTCAGGCGATCGCCGAGAACAGCCTTGCCGGCAAGGTCGGGCTGATCGGTTTCGACAGCGACGAGAAGCTGGTCAAGTTCCTCAATGACGGCGTCATTTCCGGCCTCGTCGTCCAGGATCCGTACCGGATGGGCTATGACGGCATCAAGACGGCGCTCGCTGCCTCGAAGGGCGAGAAGGTCGAGGCCAATGTCGACACCGGCGCCAACCTCGTCACCAAGGCTAACATGAAAGATCCGAAGATCGACGCGCTGCTCAATCCGAAGCTCGACTGAGCACCGGCATTGGGACACCGTTTCCGGGGCTTTTTGCCCCGGAAACGACCTACACGCGTGCCACTCGTGAGGCCGATCTGGGAGGCCAATCTGGGAGGCCAATTGGGAGGAACGTCATGACGTCGACGGCGCAGGAACTGCATCCCGCCCCAACGCTGGAACCGGGCAGGACGATCCTCGAACTCAAGGGACTGGAAAAACGATATCCCGGCACGCACGCGCTGAAGCCGGTTAACCTCGCCTTCAAGGCCAGCGAAATCCACGCCATTGTCGGCGAGAACGGTGCCGGCAAATCCACCCTGATCAAGCTTTTGACCGGCGTCATGCCGCGCACCTCCGGCGATGTCATCTGGGAGGGAAAGCCGGCAGCGCTGGCGACGCCGCATGAGGCGATGGCGCTCGGCATCAATGCCGTGCACCAGGAGGTCGTTCTGTGCCGCCATCTCACTGTCGCGGCCAACATGTTCCTCGGCGAGGAGGATTCCCGCTTCGGCATACTGCAGCAGCGGGCCATGGTCAGGGAAGCGCAGAAGATCATCGACGATCTCGGCTTCGATCTGCCGGCGCATGTCGTGCTGGGTGACCTGACCATAGGCCAGCAGCAGCTGATCGCTGCCGCCCGCGCCACCGTGCGCGGCACCAAGTTCCTGATCTTCGACGAACCGACTGCCTATCTCACCCGCAAGGAAGCCGACCAGCTGTTCACGCTGATCCGCCGGCTGAAGGGCGAAGGCGTCACCATCATCTACATCAGCCACCGCATGGAAGAGGTGTTCGAGCTCGCCGACCGCGTCTCGGTGCTGCGCGACGGCACGCTTGTCGGCACCAGGAACATCGCCGAGACGAACGACGCCGAGCTGGTCAAGATGATGATCAACCGCTCGATCGAGCAAGTCTATCACAAGGAGCATTTTACCCCGGGCGCGACGCTGCTCGAAGCCAGGAATCTCTCCGGCAAGGGCTTCGAAAATGTCTCGATGACGGTCCGTGCCGGCGAAATCGTCGGGCTCTACGGCCTGATCGGCGCCGGGCGCAGCGAGTTCGTCACCACGCTCTACGGCCGTCACCGCAAGTCGGCCGGCCAGATCCTCTGGGAGGGCAAGGAGGTTCAGGTCAACTCCGAGCATGACGCCATCAGGCTCGGCATGGCGCTGGCGCCGGAAAGCCGCCGCGACCAGGGCCTCTGCCTCAACCTGCCGGTCGGCCTCAATCTCAACCTGCCGATCTACAAGCGCATCTCCAGCAATCTGCTGATCTCCAGCGCACAGGAGAAGACCGAGGCGGATCGCCAGATCGCCAATCTCAGGATCAAGACGCCGACGCGTCACGCGCTCGCCTCCAGCCTGTCCGGCGGCAACCAGCAGAAGATCGTCATCGGCAAATGGCTGGCGCACGGCGCCAAGCTGTTCATCTTCGACGAGCCGACAGTGGGCGTCGATGTCGGCACCAAAGCAGAAATCTACCGCCTGTTCGGCGAACTGTTGTCCAAGGGCGCCGGCATCATCCTGATCTCGTCCTACCTGCCCGAGGTCTATGAACTCGCCGACACGCTGCATGTGTTCCGGCGCGGCAAGCTGGTGGCCACTCATGGTTTCCACACTGCCGACCATGAGGAGATCCTCACCCAGGCGCTGGCCGAGAAACAAGAAAAAACGGGAGGACAGATATGAGCACCGAGGCGATCGCGGCCGAAAGGCCGAAACGCAACTACAACGCCCTGTTCGGGCTGACACTGCTGGCGCTGCTGGTTCTTTTGTGGGTTATCCTGTCGGTGGCGACGCCGAGCTTCGCCTCCGCCAACAACATCTCGAACCTGCTGCGGCAAGGTTCGATGATCGCCATCCTGGCAGTCGGCCAGACCTTCGTCATCATCACCGGCGGCATCGACCTTTCCGTCGGCGCCGTGGTTGGCTTCGCCACCGTCATCGTTGCGATGCTGATCAATGCCGGCGTGCCGATTTCCCTCGCCATCCTGATCACCTTGCTGGTCGGCGTCGCCATCGGCCTGTTCCACGGCTTTGGCATCGTCAAGATGGGCCTGCCGCCCTTCATCATCACGCTGGCGACGCTGACCTCGCTGCGCGGCATCGGCCTTTTGATGACCAATGGCAACTCGATCTCGATCAACAACGACGCCTTCCAGCTGTTTTCGCGCAGCTCGTTCCTCGGCGTCCCCAATCTGTTCTGGATGGTGATCCTGGTCGGCATCCCCGCCTACATCTTCCTGCATCACAGCCGCTGGGGCCGGTATCTGTTCTCGGTCGGCTCCAACGCCGAGGCCTCGCGTCTGTCCGGCGTCAACGTCCAGCGCACCATCTACATGGCCTATACGCTGTCGGGCCTCTGCGCGGCCTTTGTCGGCGTGCTGCTTGCCTCGCGCATCGGCATCGGCAATCCGACGCAGGCCGAGGGCTGGGAGTTGCAGGCGATCGCCTCGTCGGTGATCGGCGGCACCTCATTGTTCGGCGCCGTCGGCTCGGTGCACGGGCCGCTGCTCGGCGCCTTCATCCTCGCCACTATCAACAACGGCGCCAATCTCTTGAACGTCAATGCCTTCTGGCAGCGCATCATTACCGGCGTGCTGATCATCGTCATCGTCTATTTCGACGGCCTGCGCCGCCGCGGCAAATAGACCATCTTAAAAGCCGCCGGCCCGGCGATCGGGCCAGCGACGCCATGAACCGACTGGATCAAAGCATGAAAGCCGTCATCTGCCGTTCGCCCGGCGATCTTGTTGTGGAAGACCGCCCGGCGCCGAGCACACCACCGCCGGGCTGGGCGCTGGTCGCGGTCAGTCATGTCGGCATCTGCGGCACCGACTATCACATCTTCGAGGGCAAGCATCCGTTCCTCGCCTATCCCCGCGTCATGGGTCACGAGGTCTCCGGCACCGTGATCGAGGCCGGCGAAGGCGTCGATCTGGCCGTCGGCGACCCCGTGATCATCAATCCCTATCTCGCTTGCGGCAAATGCATCGCCTGCCGGCAAGGCAAGCCGAATTGCTGCGTCGGGATCGAAGTGCTCGGCGTCCACCGCGACGGCGCCATGTGCGAACGGATCCTGGTGCCGGCGCAAAATCTTTACCCGGCCAACGGCCTGTCGCTGGCCGATGCCGCCGCCGTCGAATTCCTGGCGATCGGGGCGCATGCCGTGCGGCGCTCGCTGGCTGATCCCGGCGCGCGCGCGCTGGTCATCGGCGCCGGGCCGATCGGCCTCGGCACAGCGCTGTTTGCCCGCATCGCCGGCCTCGACGTGACGCTGCTCGACATGAGTGCGGAGAGGCTGGGTTTTGCTGCAAGCGAACTCGGCTTCGCCACCCTCGACGGTTCGCGGCAGTCTGCGACCGATCTGGTGCGCGAGGCGACCAACGGCGAAGGTTTTGACGTGATTTTCGATGCCACCGGCAACACTCAGTCCGTGCAGTCGGCCTTCGCCCATGTCGCGCATGGCGGGACGCTGGTCCTGGTCAGCGTCGTCAAGGACGACATCGTCTTTTCCGATCCCGAATTCCACAAGCGCGAGATGACGCTGATCGGCAGCCGCAACGCTCTGCGCGCCGACTTCGACCATGTCGCCGCCTCGATCCGCGATGGTGCTGTGCCGCTGGAAAAGCTCGTCACCCATCGCACGACGCTTGGCGACACGCCGCGCGACCTCGCCCGCTGGGCGCACGAGAAATCGGGCCTGATCAAAGCTGTCATCCAGGTCGGATAAGACCGGACCTAAAGCGCCGATATCTTGAGCTCGACGCGCTCGGCCGGAAACCGCGTTTCGGCGAACTGGATCGGCTGGCCGTCCGGCGTGACGTTGACGGCGACCGTGACCAGCACGATGGCGCCGGGCTGCAGATCGAGATCGGCAAGGTCGGCGGCGTCGGCGTGGCGGGCCGACAGCACCGTCGATTGCCTGAGATAGTCACCGATGCCGAAACGCTGGAATGAGGCGGTCACCGATCCGGTTTCGGCCATGGCGGCATCGATGCCGGCGAAGAGAGCCGCATCGAACCAGCCGGTGGCACGCGAGACCGGTTGCCCATCGGCTTCGCCGCGTGTCTCGAGGCGTATTACAACAGAACCCCTGGCAAGCCCCAGCCCTTCGGCGACGCGCCGGCTGGCCGGCTCGACCGCCGATTCGAGCAGCACGCTGCGGCGCTCCGACGCCTGCCCTTGCAAGCCCTCGGAAAAGCGGGTGCGCGCGCCGATCGGATAGGACAGCCGCTTGCGCGACAGCACGAAGGTGCCGCGTCCCTGTTCGGCCCTGAGCACGCCATCCTGCACCAGTGCGGCGATGGCGCTGCGCACCGTATGGCGGTTGACGCCATAGCGCTCGGCCAGTGCAACTTCCGGTGGCAACGCAGCATTCTCGGCAAAGTCGCCAACGGCGATCGACTGCAGTATCTGGTCGGCGATCTGCCGCCACAGCGAGACGCCGCTGCGCCGCTCCAAGCTGCTGGCCATCTGCTGACCGATCATCTCTTTGCCCCGATCTTTTTCGCGCTGTCATCCATCCGTCATGGACACGCTTTAGAAAATAGCTATAATTTGTATAATTGTCTACATCATTATACAAATTTGGAAATAGAAGGAACAGCCGCCATGCGAGGACAGGAAGCGCGCGATCAGCAGCTTGAGCGCAAGGCCGTCATGGCGACGCTGGCGCAATCGACCGGCGACGATATCGTCCGCCTCTGGAACGAAGCCGGCCTGCCTTCGGAAGCAGAACTCCTGCGCGGCCCCGAAACCGGCCTGGTCACCGTGCGTGGCCGCATCGGCGGCGGCGGCGCGCCGTTCAACGTCGGCGAGGCGACGGTCACCCGCGCGACGGTGCGGCTTGCCTCGGGAGAGGTCGGCCACTGCTACGCGCTCGGCCGTGACAAGCAGAAAGCAAAACTGGCGGCGATCGCCGACGCGCTCTGGCAGGATCCCACAAGCCGCAACGAGGTCGAGAGCAAACTCATTGCCCCGCTGCAGGCCGCACTGGCCAGCGGACGTGAGCGGCGGCGCGCCGAGACGGCGGCAACGAAGGTCGATTTCTTCACCATGGTGCGCGGAGAAGACTGATGGACATCGCAACCCAGGCGATCGAGGGCGGCTTTGCCGATCCGGTGTTCGACGCCCAGACAGTGTTCCGCGCCGTGATGGACGCAATGGCGCGGCCGGGCACCCTGCAGCCTCTGCCGGTCTTTGCCCGCCCGCCGGCGCCGCTGTCGGCCACCGCAGGCGCCATCGCGCTGGCGCTGTGCGACAACGACACGCCGCTCTGGCTCGACCTCGTTTTGCAGGCCCCGGCAGCGATAAAATCCTGGCTCGGCTTCCACACCGGCGCGCCACTGGCCCACACGCCAGCCGATGCGCATTTCGCGCTGATCGCCACGCCGGCCGAGATGATGGCGCTCGACGGCTTTTCACAGGGCACCCAGGACTATCCCGACCGCTCGACGACGCTGATCCTGCAGGTCAGCGATCTTGTCTCAGGCGCCCCTCTGCTGCTCGAAGGTCCCGGCATCGAAACAACCGCGACAATCGCGCCGGCGCAAATGCCGCGCCACTTCGTCGAACAATGGAAGCAGAACAATCAGCGTTTTCCCCGTGGTGTCGACATTATCCTCGCCACCCCGGAAGGCGTTGCCTGCCTGCCGCGCACGACGCGCATCAAGACGATGGAGGCGTGATATGTATGTCGCAGTAAAAGGCGGTGAAGCGGCCATTGCCAACGCCCACGCCCTGCTCGACGACCGCCGCCGCGGCGACCGTTCCGTGCCGGCGCTGCGCCTCGACCAGATCGTCGAGCAGCTGGCGCTCGGCGTCGACCGGGTGATGAGCGAAGGTTCGCTCTACGATCGCGAATTGGCGGCGCTGGCCATCGTTCAGGCGCGCGGCGACATGATAGAGGCGATCTTCCTGGTTCGCGCCTATCGCACCACGCTGCCACGCTTCGGCTACACCAGGGCGATCGACACCGGGGCGATGCTGGTCGAGCGGCGCGTGTCGGCGACCTACAAGGATCTGCCCGGCGGCCAGCTGCTCGGCCCGACCTTCGACTACACGCATAGGTTGCTCGATCCCGAGCTTGCCGCCGGCGGCGATGTCGCCGAGCCGCTGCAGCGCGCCAGCGACGCGGAAGCCATGCCGCGCGTCTCCGCCATCCTCGCCCGCGAAGGCCTGATCGAGCCCGACGGCGACATGCCGCAGGACCATATCCCTGGCGACATCACCCGCGAGCCGCTGGAATTCCCGATGGCGCGCGACATCCGCCTGCAGGCGCTGTCACGCGGCGACGAGGGTTTTTTGCTGGCGCTCGGCTATTCCACCCAGCGCGGCTATGCCCGCAACCATCCCTTCGTCGGCGAGGTTCGCATCGGCGAGGTCGAGCTGGAACTCGACGTGCCGGAGCTGCCTTTCGCCGTACCGCTGGGTACTGCGCGTGTCACCGAGTGCCAGATGGTTAACCAGTTCAAGGGCTCGGCCAAGGCGCCGCCGCAATTCACCCGCGGCTACGGCCTCGTCTTCGGCCAGAGCGAGCGCAAGGCGATGGCCATGGCGCTCTGCGACCGCGCGCTTCGTGCAACCGAATTCGGCGAAGATGTCGTCGCCGCTGCCCAGTACGAGGAATTCGTCATCTCGCATTCCGACAATGTCCAGGCGACCGGCTTCGTCGAGCATCTGAAGCTGCCGCACTATGTCGACTTCCAGGCCGAGCTCGACCTGGTGCGCCGCATGCGCGCCGAGCATGACGCCCGCGAGAATGCCGGCAAGGTCGAAGAAAAAAGGGAGGCCGCGGAATGACCGCACAACCGACCGATATCGCAACCTACAACTTCGCCTATCTCGACGAGCAGACCAAGCGGATGATCCGCCGCGCGATCCTCAAGGGCATCGCCATTCCCGGCTATCAGGTGCCGTTCGCCTCGCGCGAAATGCCGATGCCCTATGGCTGGGGCACCGGTGGCGTCCAGGTTACCGCTTCGATCATCGGCCCCGACGATGTGCTGAAGGTCATCGACCAGGGCGCCGACGATACCACCAATGCGGTTTCGATCCGCGCCTTCTTCAAGAAGGTCGCAAATGTCGCCGTCACCACCGACACGGCGAAGGCGACCATAATCCAGACCCGCCACCGCATTCCCGAACATCCGCTGACCGCAGGACAGGTGCTGGTCTATCAGGTGCCGATTCCCGAGCCGCTGCGCTTCCTCGAGCCGCGCGAGACGGAAACGCGCAAAATGCATGCGCTGGAGGAATACGGCCTCATGCATGTAAAACTCTACGAAGACATCGCCAAGCACGGTCGCATCGCCACCACCTACGCCTATCCGGTCAAGGTCGAGGGTCGCTATGTGATGGACCCGTCGCCGACGCCGAAGTTCGATAACCCGAAAATGCACCGTTCGCCGGCCCTGCAACTGTTCGGTGCCGGCCGCGAAAAGCGCATCTATGCGCTGCCGCCTTTCACCGAGGTAGTCAGCCTCGACTTCGAGGACCATCCGTTCGAAGTGCAGACCTTCGACCAGCCCTGCGCACTGTGCGCGGCCGAGAACGTCTATCTCGACGAGGTCATCCTCGACGACCATGGTGGCCACATGTTCGTCTGCTCCGATACCGACCATTGCGAGAAGCGGCGCGAGCAAGGCCATCGCGGCCACCTTGCGCCCGAAACCCCTCCTGCCCTGGAAAAAAGGGAGCCGGCGCAATGAGCGACGAGCCGCTGCTGCGCGTTTCCGCGCTGTCCAAGTTCTACGGCTCGCGCATTGGTTGCGAGAACGTCAGCTTCGACCTGTGGCCGGGCGAGGTGCTGGCAGTGGTCGGCGAATCCGGATCCGGCAAGACGACGCTGCTCAACTGCCTGTCGACCAGATTGCTGCCGAGCTCCGGCACCGCCAGCTACCGCATGCGCGACGGCCAGTTCCGCGAGCTTTACCGCATGAGCGAGGCCGAGCGCCGCTTCCTGATGCGCACCGACTGGGGTTTTGTCCATCAGAACCCCGCCGACGGGCTGCGCATGACGGTTTCGGCCGGCGCCAATGTCGGCGAGCGGTTGATGGCGGTCGGCGATCGCCACTATGGCAAAATCCGCGCTACCGCCGTCGACTGGCTGTCGCGCGTAGAGATCGACGAGGACCGTATCGACGACGAACCGCGCGCCTTTTCCGGCGGCATGCGCCAGCGCCTGCAGATCGCCCGCAACCTCGTCACCGGGCCGCGGCTGGTGTTCATGGACGAGCCGACCGGCGGCCTCGACGTCTCGGTGCAGGCGCGCCTGCTCGACCTGTTGCGCGGCCTGGTCACCGATCTCGGCCTGGCGGCGATCGTCGTCACCCACGACCTTGCGGTGGCGCGTCTGCTGTCGCAACGCATGATGGTGATGAAGGACGGCCGCGTCGTCGAAAGCGGCCTCACCGACCGCGTGCTTGACGATCCCCGCGCGCCCTACACCCAGCTTCTCGTTTCTTCCATTCTGCAGGTGTGATCATGGCAACCCCGCTCGTCGTCTCCGATGTCGCCAAGAGCTTCACCATGCATCTGCGCGACGGCATCAGATTGCCGGTCGTCGCCGGCGTGTCGTTCTCGATCAGGAGCGGCGAATGCGCCGTGCTCGGCGGCCCCTCCGGCGCCGGCAAGAGCTCGATCCTGAAGATGCTCTACGGCAACTATGCCGTCGATGCAGGCCAGATCATCGTCCAGCACGAGGACGGGCTCATCGATCTGGCGACGGCCAGCCCACGCACCGTGCTTGCCGTGCGCCGGCTCACGATCGGCTATGTCAGCCAGTTCCTGCGCACCGTGCCGCGCGTCTCGGCGCTGGATGTCGTCGCCGAACCGCTGGTCGAGCGCGGCCAGGACCGCGAGGTCGCGCGCGGCAAGGCACGCGCCTTGCTGGCGCAACTCAACCTGCCGGAAAAGCTCTGGGCACTGCCGCCGGCGACCTTTTCCGGCGGCGAGCAGCAGCGCGTCAACATCGCGCGCGGCTTCATCACCGACCACCCGATCCTGCTGCTCGACGAGCCGACAGCCTCGCTCGACGCCAGCAACCGCGACGTGGTGATTGCGCTGATCGCGGCCAAGAAGGCGGCCGGCGTCGCCCTGCTTGGCATCTTCCACGATCACGATGTGCGCGAGGCAGTGGCCGACCGCGTCATCGACGTGACCGCTTTTGCCGCCGGGAAAATCGCCGCATGACCAGAAAACTGTCGGAAACGCCGCTGGTCCACGAAACGGCGGAAGTCGACAACTCGACGCTCGGCCGCTGGACCGAGATCGCCGAACGCTGCCGGCTTTCGGAAAGTACGCTCGGTGACTATTCCTACATGATGCAGGACTGCAGCGCCTGGTGCGCGACGATCGGCAAATTCGCCAACATCGCCGCCAGCGTGCGCATCAATGCCACCAACCATCCGACCTGGCGGCCGACGCTGCACCATTTCACCTATCGCGCCTCTGACTATTGGGACGACGCCGAGCACGAGAGCGAATTCTTTGCCCAGCGCCGCGCCAAACGGGTCACCATCGGCCACGACACCTGGCTTGGTCACGGCTCGACCATCCTGCCCGGCGTCAGCGTCGGCGACGGCGCAGCGGTCGGCGCCGGCGCCGTGGTGTCGAAGGACGTCGCGCCCTACACCATCGTCGGCGGCGTGCCGGCCAAACCGATCCGCGAACGCTTCGACCGCCGCACGGCGGAACGCTATCAGGCGCTTGCCTGGTGGGATTGGGACCATGCCCGCCTGCGCGCCGCGCTCGACGATTTTCGCGCGCTTTCGGCGGAAGCATTTCTGGAAAAATACGGCGGTTAGTGAATGGTGAATGGTCAATAGTGAATGGCGGCAGGGAAGCCGTTCTTGTCACCATTCACCATTCACTTGATCGAACCGCGTCCGCCGGCTCGCCCCTTCCAGGCTGTGGATGGTAACAAAACTGACATCAATCCGACACCGCGGTTTCACGCGGCTGCGCTAGCCAAGGTTAACAGACCTTCGAAACGCGACTGGACTGGAACCGGCCTATGTCAGCAACCTCAGCCACGCTCGAAATCCGCGGCGTCACCCGCCGGTTTGGCAGGAACACCGCCGTCAGCAATGTCGACATCTCGATCCCGCACGGCCAGATGGTCGGCATCATCGGCCGCTCGGGTGCCGGCAAGTCGACGCTTTTGCGCATGATCAACCGCCTCATCGATCCCAGCCAGGGCTCGATTTTCTTTGACGGCGCCGAAGTCTCGAGCCTGCGCGGTTCGCTGCTCAGGCGCTGGCAGCGCGATTGCGCCATGATCTTTCAGCAATTCAACCTAGTGCCGCGTCTCGACGTGCTGACCAATGTACTGCTCGGCCGGCTCAATCACCGCTCGACCGTTGTCAATCTGCTCGGTGTCTTCTCCCGCGAGGAACGGGCCGAGGCGATCGCGGCGCTCGAGCGTCTCGACATCGCCGGCACGGCGCTTCAGCCGGCCGGCACCTTGTCCGGCGGCCAGCAGCAGCGCGTCGCGATTGCCCGCGCCATGATGCAGCAGCCGAAAGTCATCCTCGCCGACGAGCCGATCGCCTCGCTCGACCCGCTCAACGCCAAGGTGGTGATGGATTCGCTGCAGGACATCAATCTGCGCGAGGGCCTCACCGTGGTCACCAATCTGCACACGCTGGATACCGCGCGCAACTATTGCAACCGCATCATCGGCATGGCCGCCGGCAAGGTGGTGTTCGACGGCCCGCCCGAAGAGCTCAATCGGGAGGCTGTGCGCATGGTCTATGGCGCCGACAGCAATGGCGGCGAAATCTCCGAGGCGATCACCTCGACCAGCGTCACCATCAAGCAAAAAATCGTCGCATCCGCCGGACCGCTCGAGCCCGCATTTCCCGGCTACTAGGTCGACGATCCGGCAAGTGGATACCGGTATACGAGTATACGAAAGCAGACGACGAAAGAGCGCCTGGACCGCCAGTACGCGCATCAAGGCCGGGCATAACAAAGCGCCGTCAAAATTCGAACGCTGCCGGCGCGATGCCGGAACCAACAGGAGAGACGCGAAATGTTTAGAAAAATACTTTTCGGTGCCGTTTCCATCCTCGCCATGGCGGTGGGCGCGGTTCAGGCACAGGATCTGAAGGAATTCCGCGTCGGCATTCTGGGCGGCGAGAACGAAGCCGACCGCCTGCGCAACTACCAGTGCTTCGCCGACCACATCAAGCAAGTCCTCGGCGTCGAAAAAGTTTCGCTGTTCCCGGCCGCCGACTACGACGGCGTCATCCAGGGCCTGCTCGGCGGCACGCTCGACTTTGCCGAGCTCGGCGCTTCGGCCTATGCCAAGGTCTATCTCGAAAACAAGGACGCGGTTCAACCGATCCTGACGACGATCCAGACCGACGGCTCGACCGGCTACCGTGCGGTCATGGTTGCGCGTGCTGATTCCGGCATCAAGACGCTCGCCGACATGAAGGGTAAGAAGCTCGGTTTCGCCGATCCCGATTCGACTTCTGGTTACCTGATCCCGGTCACGTCACTGCCCAAGGACATCGGCATGGATGTGAAGAGCTACTTCGCGTCGACCGGTTTCGGCGGCGGCCATGAACAGCTTGTCCTTGAAGTCCTGAAGGGCACGTTCGATGCCGGCACCACCTGGGCCTCCGGCGTCGGCGACTTCAACGACGGCTACAGCTCGGGCAATCTGCGCAAGATGGTCGACAAGGGCGTCCTCAAGATGGATGACCTCGTCGAACTGTGGCAGTCGCCGCTGATCCCGAACGGCCCGCTGGTATTGCGTACGTCGATCGACGCCGGCGCCAGGCAGAAGATCACCGATTTCCTGACCAAGCTTCCGGAAACCGATCCGGCCTGTTTCTCGGCGATACAAGGCGGCGATTACAAGGGCTATTCACCGGTCACCCCAGAATTCTACCAGCCGATCATCGACGCCCGTAAGGCGAAGATCGGCTCTTAAGCAAACTGCCACAACGCCGCCGGGGCCACGTGCCGCCGGCGGCGTTGCCGCATCAGGGGCCGGGGATCTAGCGATGAGTGCGACCGAAATTTACCGCGCGCCCGCGCTTTCACCGGAGGGAGCCACCGTCGAGCGACACTGGCGCGATCTCGCCGCCCGCCGGCGCCTTTACACGATCGGCGGCCTGGTTTTGCTGTTTCTTGCACTCTCTGGCTCGCTCTGGTTTGCCAACGAAACCAACGCCGGAAAGTTCTTCGACCGCCTTCCCTACGTCGCCGACTTTTTCGCCGAATTGAAGCCGCGCGACTGGTTCGACCCGGTGCGCGCACTGTTCGACCTGCCGTCCCCCTATGACGACGGCAGCCTCAAGTTCGACTACCCGGAGGGCCGGGTCTACCTCACCCAGAGCATCTACATTCCGGAGTATTTCCACCGGATGGTCGAGACGCTGAACATCGCCCTGTTTTCGACGCTGGTGGGCGCCACATTCGGCTTCCTGCTCTGCTTCTTCGCCGCAGGCAATATCACGGCCAGCCGCTGGCTCCGTTTCTTCACGCGCCGCTTCCTTGAAATCGTCCGCGCCTTTCCGGAAATTGTCATTGCCGGCTTTTTCCTGGCGATTTTCTCGCTAGGGCCGATTCCTGCGATCATTGCGGTCAGCATCCATACCGTCGGCGCGCTCGGAAAGATGTTCTTCGAAGTCGTCGAAAATGCTGACATGAAGCCTGAAGAAGGCTTGCGGGCGGTGGGCGCCAATTGGGTCGAGCGGGTGTGGTTCGGCATCGTGCCTCAGGTCCTGCCCAACTTCATCAGCTATTTCCTGCTCCGCTTCGAGATCAATGTGCGCGCTTCGACCATACTTGGCGCCGTCGGCGCCGGCGGCATCGGCGAATCCCTGCGTCTTTCGATCGGCCGGGGCCATGAGGCCAAGACCATCGCCATCGTCTTCCTGCTGTTCTGCACGATTGTCGCCGTCGACCAGCTTTCGGCATGGCTAAGACATCGTCTTGTCGGCCGGCAGGCGTTCGCCTACGGGCGCGGAGAGTAAGAGAATGAACGCCGATGCCATCAACGACGTCGCCGCTCGCCACCCGGACGCTTTCCGGCGCTCGCCGTGGAAGCGCTACGCCACCCCGATCGGCATCCTTCTTTGCATTCTCTACACCTTCTATTGTTCGTGGTTCTTCTCGGTCGCCGGAGTTTTGGAAAAGGCGAACTGGAACCTTGCCGGCGCGTATCTCGCCGACTGGGTGTCTTACGAAATCCGGCCCGACATCGAATTCAAGGACAATCATCTGACAATCGACTACTCCCGCTTCTCCAAGCTGGGATCCAATCCAGATCCCGACTGGGTGGCCAAGCAGATGGCCGTCATCGAGCGGCAGGTCGAGGCAGTGCCGGCACCGGCGGTCGCGACCAACAAGTCGTCGCAGGATTCGTTCATGGCGCCTGGTGCGCCAACTGCCGAGAAGCCGGCCGCCCCCTCGGGCCAATCCGCTCCTGCGGTGCCTGAAACGGTGCGCGAAAACGCCGTCGTGGCGGCGACCGTCACCCTTGGCAATGGCCAGATCGCCGTCACGCCAAAGCTGGTCACCGTGACGCGCGGCGCCGAAACCGTCGTTTTTGACATCGCCAAGGGCAGTTCTGTGACACCGCGCACACCGCTGCCCGGCTGGATCGAGCAACGCAGGCCAGGCTCGACAGCCTATGTCTCGTTCGGATTTCTCGGCCGCGCTGAGGTGCAGAACGACGAGGTGGTCGCCTGGCGACGTTTCTTCGGCTGGGCCAATTTCGTGTTCGACACGAACTCGCCATTCTGGGGAAAGCCGTTCAGCGAGGTCGCTTCACTGATCGTCGCCGGGGCTCGCATCGACCCGGCGCGGTCAAACGCGGCGCTCGCCTGGGACAACATTTTGAACAACGCCGAGTGGCAGCACGGCGACGTCTGGCTGAAACTCTTGCAGACCATCGTCATGGCTTTTGTCGGCACCGTGCTGGCCTCGATCGTCGCCTTTCCGCTCGCCTTCCTGGCTGCGCGCAACGTCACGCCGAGCCGCATAGCCAACCAGGTGACAAAGCGCTTCTTCGATTTCCTGCGCTCGGTCGACATGCTGATCTGGGCGCTGTTTTTTACGCGCGGCTTTGGTCCTGGGCCGCTGGCCGGCATGTCGGCTATCTTCTTCACCGACACCGGAACCCTGGGCAAACTTTATTCCGAGGCGCTGGAAAACATCGACGACAAGCAGCGCGAGGGCATCCGCTCGGTTGGCGCCACCCCGGCAATGGTGCAGCGCTACGGCGTGCTGCCCCAGGTTCTGCCGGTATTCCTCAGCCAATCCCTCTATTTCTGGGAATCGAACACCCGGTCAGCGACGATCATCGGCGCTGTCGGCGCCGGCGGCATCGGCCTGAAATTGTGGGAGGCCATGCGCACCAACACCAACTGGGCCAATGTTTTCTACATGGTTCTGCTGATCCTGCTTGTCGTTTTTGTCTTCGACAGCATCTCCAGCTATCTCCGCCGCAAGCTGATGGGGACTGTCGCAAACAGCAATGATGAGCGGCGCGTTTCCGCCCGGCCGCCGGCAGTTCAGATCGCCTGAGAGGAAGGCTGCGTCCAGGCACCAGCCTTTTTCCAGCCGCTCTTGATGTGCTTGTAGCCGTCGCGGTAGACGGCTTCCGGGCTTTCCGAAAAATCGCGCCACACTTTGGTGGCCGCCGCCAAATCTTTCAGCGAGCGGCCGAAGGCCTCGATCGTCAGCCAGTCGTCATAGCCGCTCTTGCGGATGGCCGAAAACGTCTCTTGCCACGGAATATGGCCGCGCCCCGGCACGCCGCGATCATTCTCCGAAATATGGATATGGACGACATTTTTGCGGTTGCGCGAATAGGCGCCGATCGCGTCCGTCTCTTCGATATTGGCATGGAAAGTGTCGTACATCGCCTTGATGTGCGGCCGATCGATCGTGTCGACATGCTCCGACAGATCGTCCATCGTGTTGAGCAGATAGCATTCGAAGCGGTTGAGCGCCTCCAGCCCGATGGTGACGTTTTTGTTGCCAGCATGATCGCCGATGGCGCGTTGCGAGGCGACGGAGCGCTTTTTCTCCGCCGCCGTCGGTCCGCTGCCGGAGAAGGCGCCGAGCGTCGAATGCAGCGGGCCGCTCAGCGTCTTGGCGCCAAGCGCTTGTGTGCAGTCGATCGCCCATTTCATATAGTCGATGCCGGCCTTGCGCGTTGAGGCATCGGCCGAGATCAAATTCATCGCCGGATCGCCCATCGCCGAAACGGCGGTGCGCTCCAGCCCGATGCGGTCGAGCAGCGCACCGAGCTTCTTGTAGTCGTCCGGCGTGCCGGCAAAGATCGGTATCTCGACGCCGTCGAAGCCGGTCGCCTTGATATCCCTGAGCAGCGGCTCGTGTTTCTTCGACACGGCCGTCGTCCACAAAAACATGCACATGCCGATTTTCATCGACGCCCCCTCCCTTTTTGACGGCCGGCTGGCTCATCCGCCGACTTCGCCATAAGCCCCCTCATCCGGCCGCTTCGCGGCCACCTTCTCCCCCGCTGGGGAGAAGAGGCAGACGGCAGCGCCGGCGTCTCCTCTCCCCTCGGGGAGAGGTCGGATTGCCCCGAATTACCCTTGCAATTCGGTTGGCAATCTGGGTGAGGGGGCGCAGCGATCAAAGCTTCGTCCAGGCTGCGTTCTTCTTCGACGATTTCACGCAGGCCTCGATGAATGCCATGCCTTCGACACCGTCCTGGATGGTCGGGTAGATGACATCCTTAGCCGGCTTGCCACTCTTCCGGCGCGCCGCGCGGATGGCGCGGGCCGCCTCCTGGTAGATGTTGGCGAAGCCTTCGAGATAGCCTTCCGGATGGCCTGACGGAACGCGGCTGACGCGCCCGGCGACGGGCAGCGCGCCGGCGCCATTTCGAGTGATCAACTGCTTCGGCTGGCCGAACGGCGTGTACCAGAGGTAGTTCGGGTCGGCCTGCACCCATTCAAGCCCGCCTTTCGAGCCGTAGATGCGCAGCTTCAGCCCGTTCTCGTGGCCGGGCGCCACCTGGCTCGCCCACAACATGCCCTTGGCAGGGTGCGACTTGCCGACCGGCTTGAAGCGCAGCATCACATTGACATTGTCGTCGAGTTGCCGCCCCGGCACGAAGGCGTCGAGATCGGCGGAAAGCGCATCAAGCTCAAGCCCGCAGACGAAGCGTGCCAGATTGTAGGCATGCGTGCCGATGTCGCCCAGCGCGCCGCCGGCGCCGGCCTGTTTGGGATCCGAGCGCCACGCTGCCTGCTTCTGGCCGGTGGCGGCAAGGTCCTCGGTCAACCAGTCCTGCGGATATTCCGACTGCACGATGCGAATGTCGCCGAGCTGCCCCTTGGCTACCATCTCGCGCGCCTGCCGCACCATCGGATAGGCGGTGTAGTTGTGGGTGAGGACAAAGACCTTGCCGGTCTTTTCAACCAGTGCCGCCAGCTTCTTCGCTTCCGCCAACGTCGTCGCCAGCGGCTTGTCGCAAATGACGTGGATGCCGGCTTCGAGAAAGGCCTTCGCCGCCGGCACATGCACATTGTTGGGCGTGACGATGGCCACCGCCTCGATGCCGTCCGGCCGCTTGGCCTCGGCCTTGGCCATCTCGGCGAACGAGCCGTAGCTGCGCGCCGGATCGAGCCCGAGCTCCTCGGCCGAGGCCTTGGCACGCGCCGGGTCGGATGACAGGGCACCGGCGACCAGCACGAACTCATTGTCCATGCGCGCCGCGATCCGATGCACGGCGCCAATGAAGGCGCCTTGCCCGCCGCCGACCATGCCGTAGCGGATCGGGCCGCCTCCCGTTTCCGACTTCGATGCGCCGACCATGATTTTTCTCCCTCATATGAAATACCCCTCCCCCTTGAGGGGAGGGTGGCCCGAAGGGCCGGGAGGGGTCGGTCCATGCCGAGCTCTACGCCCAGCGACCCCACCCCGATCCGCTGCGCGGATCGACCCTCCCTCAAGGGGGAGGGAAAGCGGTGCTAGATTCCCATCATGGCGCGCAGCACCTTTTTATCGGTCGCGCTGCCGGCGAAGTCGTCGAATGCCTTTTCCGTCACCCTGATGATGTGATGCTGGATGAAGGGCGCGCCTTCGGCCGCGCCATCCTCGGGGTGCTTCAGGCAGCACTCCCATTCCAGAACCGCCCACGAATCGTAGTCGTATTGGGCGAGCTTGGAAAAGATGCCGCCGAAGTCCACCTGGCCATCGCCGAGCGAGCGGAAACGCCCGGCCCGGTTCGTCCAGCTCTGATAACCGGAATAGACGCCTTGCCGGCCGGTCGGATTGAACTCGGCATCCTTGGCGTGGAAGGCCTTGATCCGCTCGTGATAGATGTCGATGAATTCGAGATAGTCGAGCTGCTGCAGCAGGAAGTGCGACGGGTCGTAATTGATATTGCAGCGCTTGTGGCCGCCGACCGCGTCAAGGAACATCTCGAATGTCGCACCGTCGAAGACGTCCTCGCCCGGATGGATCTCGTAGCCAACATCGACGCCATTGTCCTCATAGACGTCGAGGATCGGCTTCCAGCGTTTTCCCAGTTCGGAAAACGCTTCCTCGATCAATCCCGCCGGCCGTTGCGGCCACGGATAAAGGTAGGGAAAAGCCAACGCTCCACAAAACGACACCGACGCCTTGAGCCCGAGGTTCTTCGAAGCCTTGGCGCCGAACTTCATCTGTTCGACCGCCCATTGCTGCCTGGCCTTCGGATTGTTGTGCACCGCAGGCGGTGCGAAGCCGTCGAACTGCGCGTCATAGGCCGGATGCACCGCCACCAACTGCCCCTGCAAATGCGTCGACAGCTCGGTGATCTCGACGCCGGCATCGCTGCAGATGCCCTTCACCTCGTCGCAATAGGCCTGGGAAGACGCCGCTTTCTCGAGGTCGAACAGCCGGCTGTCCCAGGTCGGGATCTGCACGCCCTTGTAGCCCAGCCCGGCCGCCCATCTGGTGATCGACGGCAGCGAATTGAACGGTGCGGCATCGCCCGCGAACTGCGCCAGAAACAGCCCAGGACCTTTCATTGTCGACGGCATCGGCATCCTCCCTCATTATCCACGACCAAGCATAGCGCCGATTGAAAGCAGGGCCAGCCTCTTTGGTCTTTTCTCGACAGGCGCTAGTGCGCACCGCCATTCTGGTATTACCAAATATGCTCGTTTGGTCAAGCGTCGCCACGCGCAACCGGCGCTGCGCAAATCAGCGGGCAGCGGCCAAATATGCCAGTTTAATCAAAGAAATAATCATGGGACGGGGCTGCCTTGCAGGATTTCTTGCCGTCCAGATGAAATTGCTGTAGACCTCTTTTCACGCCCAATTGGTCGAACCAGTTACGACGAATGCTGGAGCGCCTTGGGGAGGAACCATGCAACGCAATCTGGGGTGCGTCGCAGGCGAATTGTTACAGGCGAATTCTGGGAAGGACAGACCATGCATCTTTCGACGCACAACTGGATGCGGGCGGAACCGCTGGAGACGACGCTCAAGCGCATCAAGAAATTCGGCTATGAGTCGATCGAGATTTCCGGCGAGCCCGCGCAGTACAAGATCAATGAGACACGTGCCCTCCTGAAGGAGCACGGCATTCGCTGCTGGGGGGCGGTGACGCTGATGCTGGGCGAGCGCAATCTCGCCGCCAGGGACCAGGGCCAGCGCGAGCGCTCGGTGCAGTATGTCAAGGACGTGCTGACGATGATCAGCGAACTCGACGGCGAGATCATCACGCTCGTTCCCGCCACGGTCGGCAAGGTGGTGCCGGACGGCACCGAGGAAGAGGAATGGAAATGGGTGGTCGACGCCACCAGGGAATGCTTTACCCATGCCAAGAAAGTGGGCGTCAAGATCGCGGTCGAGCCGCTCAACCGGTTCGAGACCTATCTGTTCAACCGCGGCGCCCAGGCGCTGGCGCTGGCCGATGCGGTCAGCCCCGAATGCGGTGTCTGCCTTGACGCCTATCACCTCCATATGGAAGAGTTCAACGTCTACGATGCCATCCGGCAGGTCGGAAACCGCCTGTTCGATTTCCACGTCGCTGACAACAACCGCTTCGCCGCCGGTCTCGGACAGATCGACTGGCCGAAGATCGTCGGCACCCTGAAAGAAGTCGGTTACGACGGCGCGTTGACCAACGAGTTCGTCGCCCCTGTCGACCGCACGCCGGCTGCTCCCTATCCCGACATGGTCGATCGCAACCCGGTCGACATCTCGCCGGAGCAGCTCAAATTCATCCAGGACCACGGTTCCAGCGTGCTCACGGAAAAATTCTATACCGACCAGATGCGCATCACCGCCGAAACGCTGCTGCCGCTGATCAAGTAATCGATCTCTGGAAACCAGCCTTTCCGCCCGACGGCGGCCCCTCACGGCGGCAAGGCAGAGGATGAACATGCGCATCAAGACGGTCCAAGCCTGGTGGGTCCGCATACCGATCGAAGCCGCGCGGCAGCACCGCAGCGACTTCGGTCAGGTGACGACGTTCGACGCCGCAATCCTGCGTATCGAGACCGCCGATGGGCTGGTCGGCTGGGGCGAAGGCAAGAACGCCGCCGGCAGCACCGGCAGCTACGGCGCCCTCGTCCACATGCTGAACCATGAGGTCGGCCCGCAGCTGATCGGCTGCGATCCGGCCGACATCGGGGTGATCTGGGAGATGCTCTACAATGGCGTGCGCCACGACAGCGCCGCGCAAAACGGCCACGCCATGCCGCAACTGGCGCGGCGCGGCATCAGCGTCGCCGCGATCAGCGCCGTCGATATCGCATTGTGGGATATTCTGGGCAAGTCGTTGGGGCTTCCGGTTTGGCGGCTGCTCGGCGGCCGCAAGCTTGACCGCATGCCGGCCTATGCTTCCGGCGGCTGGGCCTCCACCGAGGCGATCGGCGAGCAGTTGAAATCCTATATCGCCAGGGGCGGCTTCAAGGCGCTGAAGATGCGGATCGGCGCGATGGACGGCGCTCCACACAATTCCGCCGCCCGCGTCCGCGCCGCAAGGCAGGCGCTCGGCCCCGAAGTCGACCTGATGGTCGATGCGCACGGCACCTATACGGTGGCGGAAGCCAAACGCTTCATCCATCTCGCCGGCGATCTCGATCTGGCCTGGTTCGAGGAGCCGGTCATCGCCGACGACAAGCCTGGGATGGCCGAAGTGCGGGCGTCCGGCTCCATCCCGATCGCCACCGGCGAAAGCGAAGCGACGCGCTATGCGTTCCGCGACCTCGCCACGCTCAAGGCTGCCGACATCTTCCAGCCTGACCCGGCCTTCTGCGGCGGCATCAGCGAGGCAATGAAGATCGGCACCATCGCCAGCGCCTTCAATCTGCGCTTCGCGCCGCATCTGTGGGCCGGCGCGCCTTGCTTCTTTGCCGGGCTGCATGTCTGCGCTGCTTCGCCGGCTAGCTTTACCGTCGAATATTCGCTCGGCGCCAATCCGATGATCCACGATCTGATCGAGGAGACTGTCGAAGCAAAGGACGGTATGATAGCGATCCCCGAGAAGCCTGGACTGGGATTCACCCTTTCGGAACGGTTCCTGGAGGCGCACGCGCTACGCGGCTGATCATGAAAGAAAAGAACCTTCTCGCGGAACTCGCCGCCTATCTGTTCTCCCACTCCGACAAGGCGACCGGCCGAACGCCGTCGGAGCGTGAACTGGCGGAGCATTTCGCCGTCAGCCGCGGCCAGATCCGCGAGGCGCTGGCCATCCTCGAAGCCATGCGCATCGTCGAGCGCCGAGCCAAGTCCGGCATCTACATCGACACCAAGCAGGCCAGCGTCGAGGCGATGGCGCTTTTTGCCAAGGCCGGCCTGCCGCTCGATCCGATCCAGATCTACGAGACCGTCGAGTTGCGCAAGATCCACGAGATCAAGGCTGCCGAGCTTGCCTGCTCGCGCGCCACCGAGGAAAATTTCGAGCGGCTGCGCGAAATCCTGAAGGCTTCGGAAGACCGTATTGCGGCGGGCGAGGGCCTCGCCAAGGAGGACCGCGAATTTCACCTTGAGATCGTGCGGGCAACCAAGAACAGCGTTTTTCACAACATATGCAGCCTCTATTACTTGATGGGCGAGCAACGCCTGCCGATCTACTTCAACGATCCCGAACGCAGCATGCGCTCGCATGCCGAGCACATCCAGATCTACGAGGCGCTGCTGCGCCGCGACGGCAACCTCGCCCAGGCGCTGATGAGCGCCCATCTGCAAGGCGCGGAAAGCTACTGGAAAGGCCTGATCGAGGGCGGCGGGGCAGAACCTCACAGCCCAGCGCTCGAACCGGTCTGACATGCCTAAGATCCTGACGACACACACGCTGCACCCGCGCGCCTCCGCCACGCTGACCGGCGCCGGCGAACTAGTCGTCGCCTCCGCCCTCGATGCCGACACGCTGGCGACTGAGGCGAGGGACGCCGATATCATCATCGTTCGCGCGCCACTGCCATCAGCGCTGTTCGAAGGGGCGACGAAGCTTCGGGCCGCAATCCGCCATGGCGCCGGGCTCGACATGGTTCCCATGGAAGCGGCCACGGCAGCCGGCGTGCTGGTGGCAAACGTGCCGGCGGTCAATGCGCGCTCGGTCGCCGAATACGTGATGTTCGCGGCGCTGGCACTGCTGCGGCGCTTCCGCATGGTGGACCGCGACCTGCGGTCGAAGGGTTGGCTGGCCGGCCGCGACCACACCATTCTCGCCAGCGAACTCGCCGGCAAGACGATCGGCATTGTCGGCTTCGGCGCCATCGGACAGGCAGTCGGCCATATCGCGGCACATGGTTTCGAGCTGAACGTGGTGGCGACGACGCGCAGCAGGAGGCCGGCGCCGGACAGGGTGGGGTTCCTGTCGATCGACGCGCTGGTCGAGCGGAGCGACATCATCGTTCTGTGCTGCCCGCTGACAGCGGAGACGCGCGGCCTGATCAACCGCGAGCGCATCGGTCGAATGAAGCCGCACGCGCTGCTGATCAATATTTCGCGCGGACCGGTGATCGACGACGAGGCGCTGATCGAAGCCCTGCAGAAGGACCGTATCGGCGGTGCCGCGCTCGATGTCTTTGCAACGCAGCCGCTGCCGCCCAATCACCCCTATTTCGGCTTCGACAATGTCATTGTCACGCCGCATATGGCCGGCATCACCGAGCAGTCGATGATGCGCATGGGCGTCGGTTCGGCTGATGAAACCTTGCTGGTGCTGGCCAACAAATTGCCGATCAATCTGCGCAATCCCGAAGTGGTTGAGCACTACCGGCGACGGTTCCCGGCCGACGCGTAGCGCTACCGCCGTTTCGCCCAATTTCTGCACGACGCTGCTCCCCATGCTCGTTTTTCGCCGCACGCCGCTGCTTGTTGCGATCGTTTCGATCTGCGTCCTGCCCTCGGTCGCTGCGGCCGAGAGCAATTACGTCTATTGCGACAACGGCCTGCGGTGCGTGATGGCGCCCTGTCCGTCGAACAGCGCGCTCGACCTTGCCACGGGCAAGATCATCAAGGGCGTGTCGATCGACATCGAGGAACTGCCGCCGCAGGACAAGGCACCCGATCTTTCGGACAAGCTCTACGCCGGCAAGGTCGTCGTTGTTGGCTCCATCGAGAACCGAACCCAGACCCTCAACGGCAAGAAATACACTCTGCCATGGCTGGTCGCGACCGGTATCGAACGCGCGTCCAGGGACAGCGAACGCGGCCACTGTTCGTCGCAATAACGTTCACATCTTCAACGGCCAAGCAGTGCCTCGACTCCCGCCGCGATGCGCAGGAGCCGCTGGTCGTCGCCGTGGCGCGCCACCAGCATCAGCCCGGCCGGGCGCGCCATTCCCGGCATTGGCAGCGAGATCGCGCAGAGGTCGAACTGGTTGGCGACCTGCGTGTTGCGCAGCAGAAGGCCTTCCGTACGCTCACACAGAGCTTCGTCGCTGGTCATCGACACGATGGTCGGCGCGGTGACCGGCGTGGTCGGCAGGGCCAGCACATCGACAGACGCCAGCCGCTCGTCCATGGCGGCGACAAGCGCCGTGCGGCGGCGGATTGTCCTTATATAGGCCGTGGCCGGCACGGCGGCGGCGCGCGACAACGGCTCGCTCACCCGCGGATCGACCGGCGTCGCCGCACCTGTCGCCAGCCAATCTGCATGGACCGCGGCGCCCTCCATTGCCGCAATCGAGGCCCGCCTGGTTACCGCGCGCAAATCGGCGAGGACGTCATCAATGGACAGATCGGCGAGGCGTGCACCGGCGAGTTCCAGCTTGCGAGCACATCGCTCGAACGCCGCCGCGACCTCTTCTTCGGTATCCTCGAAGAGCACGCCGCGCGGAACGCCGATGCGCAGTCCGGCAAGCGGAAGCGGAACAAGAGCCGCGAACTCTTCGCCCGCCATCACCGCGTCGGCTGCCGCACATTCGGCGACGGTGCGCGCAAGCGGGCCGATGGAGTCGAGCGTGTCGGACAGCGGGAAAACGCCATCGCGCGGTACCCGCCGCGCCGTCGGCTTGAAGCCGACGACACCGTTCAGCGCCGCCGGAATACGCACCGAGCCGCCGGTGTCGGAACCGATCGAGATCTCGCTCGTGCCTTCGGCAACGGAAACACCGGCGCCGGAGGATGAACCACCGGCGATCCGGCCGGCGTCGGTCGCATTGCCGGGCGTGCCATAATGCGGGTTGACGCCGATTGCGGTGAAGGCGAATTCGGTCATGTTGGTCTTGCCGAAGATCACCGCGCCCGCTTGCCGCAGCCGCCGCACGATGACGGCATCCCGCAGCGCCGGCGCTGCGGTCCTGAGCAACAACGAACCGGCCGTGGTCGGCTCGCCGGCGACATCGAACAGGTCCTTGATCGACAGAATTGTTCCGTCGAGCGGCCCGAGCGTCACGCCGGCTCTGCGCTTGGCATCGGCGGCATCGGCTGCTGCTCGTGCGGCTTCCGGATAGAGTTTTACGAATACGCTTTCATTGTCGGCGCGGACGGTGAGACGCGAAAGGACGGCTTCGAGGCGGTCGCGGGCTGATTGCATGGCACAGTCTACTTTTTTATTGTCGCCCGAACAGCCCAGCACACTGACGTCATAGCTCTAGCGATAGCCAGTCGCATCTGCTGGTTTGCCGGCGTCCTGAACCTCGGGAACGTAGCGCCACGCGTCAGGCCGCGAGCCGTCGAGATCGGTAAAGCCGTAGACCTGCGCCAGCCCGCCACTCGACAGCGACCGTCCGTTCCAGCGCGAACGGTCCGGGTCCGCCGCAAGCGCCGCCACTGCGCGCCCGATAAAGCGCGGGGTCTCGGAAATGACGAAATGCGGCACTTTTGCTGTCGCATCACGCCAGTTGTCCTCGGTCACCCCGAAAGCTTCCAACATCATTTCCGAACGCAGCCAGCCGGGTGTCAGCGAAATCGAGGTGGCGCCGTGCGGGGCGAGGTCCTTGGCATGGGCCCAGGCCATACGGGTCACCGACACTTTGGCGAGGTCATAGAACGGCGAGAGCCGATAATGCTCGGCATTATACTCCGCGGTGCCGTCGGTGACTTCGACCAGCAGGCCGCCCGGGCGCTCGATCAGAAGCGGCAGCGCGTAGTGTGCGGTGATCAGATGCGTGTCGATGCCCAGCCGCAACATGCGCAAACCATTCGTGAGATCATGTTCCCAGACCGGCTTGTTCCATTCGAACAGTTTCTCGCCGCCCCAAATGTCGTTGACCAGCACATCGAGGCGGCCCTGCTCGGCACGTATCCGGTCGACCAGCTTGCGCACGTCTTCGGCAACCAGATGGTCGACTTGCACAGCGATGCCATGGCCGCCTTGCGCTGAAACAAGCTCCGCCGTTTCCTCGATGGTTTCCGGGCGGGCGTATTCGGACTGATGCGCGCGTGTCGTCCGCCCGGTGACGTAGACCGTCGCGCCCGCGGCACCCAGTTCGACAGCAATGCCTCTCCCCGCACCGCGCGTGGCGCCAGCGACCAAAGCGACTTTTCCCTCAAGCGTCATTGAACTCCCCAGACTCTGACCAACCAATGCTCTGACCAACCAATGCTGGCCTTCTTCAATGTTAAGATATATAAATGATCATTCGGTTATAAATGGATGTCAAGATGCCTCGGCAAAAAACGCAATCCGACGAGGACGTGCTGGAAGCGGCGCACCGGCTGATCCACAGGCATGGCCCCGAGGCACTCACATTTGAACGGCTGTCCCAAATTTGCGGGCTCTCCGGCTCGACCCTGGTGCAGCGGTTCAAGAACAAGGCCACGCTCAGGCAAAGAACCTTGCTGCAGGCATGGGACAGGCTGGACGCGAAGACGACAACGCTCGCAGAAGCGACACCGAGGACCCCTTTTGGCGCGATCGAATTGCTGGTGGCGCTGTCACGCGACTATGGCGGCATCGAATCCTATGCCGAGGGCCTGCTCGTCCTGCGCGAAGATCTGCGCGATCCGGTGCTTCGCGCGCGGGGGGCGTCGTGGAAGGCATCCCTGTGCAACATCCTCGACTCTTGCTTTGCCTCTGTCGTCGACACGCCGTTGGACATCGGCCTGCTGATGGCATCGCACTGGCAAGGTTCGCTGCTTTGGTGGAGTTTCGACCCGAAGGCCGAAGTTGCATCCTACGTCGAAGACAGTCTGGGCCGTTTTGTCACCGCAATCGTCAAGGCCCGAAAACCATAACCGATATTCGGGCCAGTTCTTGGAGGCGTCCTAGGGGGGACGCACCTCCGGATGGCTTAGGTTGCGCTCCTCGGGCCGAGCAGGAACGCCGCCAAGGCCGCCAGCAACGTCGCGATCCCGCAATAGGCGAAAGCGCTGGCAACGCCGGCATTGTCGACCAGCAGGCCGCCGAAAACGGCACCCAGCGCGATGGCAACCTGGAACGTGGCGACCATCAGCCCGCCAGCGCTTTCTGCCTGGTCGGGAGCGGCTCGCACAAGCCAGGTTTGCAGCCCGACCGGCACCGCGCCAAAGGCAAAACCCCAGGCGGCCACCGCTATCGCCGCCACCGCGGGCGAAGCGCCGATGGTCAGCAGCAGAAGTGCCGCGACCGCAATCAGCAGTGGCGCCAGGCCCACCGCGGTCTTGAGGCTTCGTTCGGCCATGAAGGCGCCGGCAAAGTTGCCGAAGAAGCCACCGATGCCGTAGGCGAGAAGCACAAGCGAGATCGTCTCGATGTCCAGCGCGGGCACCTTCTCGAGAAACGGGCGGACATAGGTGAAGCCGGCAAAATGTCCCGAGGCGACCAACAGGACCACCAGGAGCGCAACCCTGATCATCGGCCGCTTTATTACCTCCAGCAAAGTCCGAAAGCTTGCCACGCCCGCCGGCGGCAGCTTCGGAAGGGTGGCGATCTGCACCAGCAGCGCCAGGGCGCCGACAACAGCCGCGATCATGAACGCCGTTCGCCATCCCCAGATGTCGCCGACATAGGCACCGACCGGGGCCGCACAGACGGTCGCCACCGAAACGCCGGTGAGGATGATCGACATGGCGCGCGGCATCAGCCGCATCGGGACAAGCCGCATCGCCATGGCCGCCGACATCGACCAGAAGCCGCCGAGGCTGATCCCGAGCATGATGCGGGCGATCAGAAGGACGGGAAGCGAGGACGCAAACGCCGCCAACAGGTTCGACAGGATCAGCAGCACGGTCAGTCCCCACATGACGAGCCTGCGGTCCAGCCGTTTGGTGACGATGGCCATGGTCGGAGCGGCTATCGCGCCGACAACGGCGGTTGCCGTCACCGCCTGGCCGGCGGTGCCTTCGGTCACACCGAGATCCTGCGCCAGCGGCGTCAGCAGGCTGGCAGGCAGGAATTCCGCGGTCACCAGCCCAAACACACCGAGCGCGAGGGATACGACCGCTCCCCACGCCGGCTCGGCTCGTTCATCGGTTTCCGCCGGATCGAGAACGGCTGACATGACGCCTGTCGCGGGTTCGGTCATGATGGGATCTCCGATGGTTGCAGCGCGCAACATTTGGCTGCAGTGCAACATAGGGGGTGACCGCCTGGAGTTTCCATGCTAGAAACACCATCATGCTTGACCATTCGTCCAAAGTTCCGGTCACCGGCGATCCGCTGACAGACATACTGCGCGGGTTACGGCTCGACGGCGTCGAATATGGCCGTTGTGAAATGCAGGAGCCTTGGGGCCTCCAGTTTCCGGCCCAGACGGCGGCGCGGTTTCACTTCATCGGCCGCACAGGATGCTGGTTGCTGCAGCCGTCCGGCGAATGGGTCGAGCTCAAGGCGGGCGACGCGGTGCTGCTGCCGCGCGGCGCCGCACACGTCCTGGCGAGCGAGCCGGGCACCGAGGCTTCGCCGATCCAGGGTTACGAGGTCGGAGAGGTCTGCAAGGGCGTTTACTGCCTGTCCAACGAAGGCTGTCGGCCGGGGACGCTGCTGTTTTTCGGCAGCATGTATTTCAACCTCGACGGTTTGCACCCATTGCTCGGCATGATGCCGGACGTGATGCGCGCGCACGAGTTGGAAGCCTATGAACCTGGTATCCCGCATCTGCTGGAGGCCATGGCCCGCGAAGTGACGATGGAGCGTGTCGGCTCCGGCGGCATTCTGGCACGGCTTGCCGATGTGCTGGCCGCCACCGTCATTCGCTCATGGGTCGAGCGCGGCTGCGGCGACTCGTCCGGCTGGATTGCGGCGGTGAGGGATCGCGAGATCGGCCGCGTGCTGGCCGCGATCCACCTCGAACCGGACCGCGACTGGACGGTGGAAACGCTGGCCAGGATGATGGGCGCCTCGCGATCAGGCTTCGCCGAACGCTTCGCGACAATCGTCGGCGAAACGCCGGCCAAATATGTCACCCAGGTGAGAATGCACCAGGCACGGCAATGGCTGGTCCGCGACCGGTTGAAGATTTCCGTCGTCGCCGCACGGCTGGGTTATGAATCCGACGCGTCGTTCAGTCGGGCGTTCAAGCGCGTCATCGGATCGGCTCCCAGCCATTTCCGGGCCGAGGAACAGGCTGAGACCCGCCAAGCCGGCTAAACCTGGCCACAGGCTTCAAGCCGCCTGGCATCCTCCCGCCCAACAGACGCGCATTTTTGCGCGACGCGCTTTAGCCTGCGTGACGAAGGCTTATCCCGGTACCCTTGTCGAACAGCACCACCTTGTCCGGATCCCAGGCAAAGCGCACTGGCTGCTCGATCTCGACATCGGTTCTGGCCGGCACCGTGGCCCGCAACATGGCGTCGCCGACCCGCAGCGTCAGGATCTTTTCGACGCCATGGTTCTCGACATCATGGACGCGCGCTTCGACCGACGCCCCGCTCTCGAGATAGAGATCCTCGGGACGAATACCGAAGACGAGCGGGCGACCGTCGGTCTCGCCGCTCGTCCTGGCCCCCCCTGCAAAAGGCAGTTCGAAATTCAGCGGCGCCATCACCGCGCGGCCGTTGACGAGCTTGCCGTCGATGAGGTTCATCGGCGGCGAGCCGACGAAGCTCGCCACATAGGTGTCGCGCGGATTGTTGTAGATATCATAGGGCGTGCCGGTCTGGACGATGCGGCCATGGTTGAGCACGCCAACCTTGTCGCCCATCGACATCGCCTCGATTTGATCGTGCGTGACGAACAGGAAGGTCTGGCCAAGGTTCATCTGGATGTTCTTCAGCTCGGTGCGCAGCGCCTCGCGCAACTTGGCGTCGAGCGCCGACAGCGGCTCATCCATCAGGAACACGCGCGGCTTCCTGACGATGGCGCGACCAATCGAGACGCGCTGCATCTCGCCGCCAGAGAGGCGATCCGTCTTGCGGTCGAGCAGATGCTCGATACGCAAGGTCTTGGCAACGCGGTCGACACGCCTCTTGATCTCGTCGGGCTCGATGCGGCGGATTTTCGGCTTCAGCGGGAATTCGAGATTTTCGCGCACCGTGTAGCGCGGATAGAGCGAGTATTGCTGCAGCACCAGCGCCACGTCGCGCTCGGCCGCACCCCAGTCAGCGACATCAGCGCCGTCGATGAATATCTGCCCTTCGTCCGGTTTTTCCAGGCCGGCGATCATGCGCAGCGTCGTCGTCTTGCCGGCGCCGGTCTCGCCGAGCAGCACGAAGAACTCGCCGTCGGCAATGTCGAGATTGAGCCCGGTCAATGCGGTGTGATTGCCGAATGTCTTTGAGATGTTCTTGAGCTGGATATGGGCCATCAGAGTCTCACCCCCAGCGAATTGCCGCTTGCCGTGTCGAAGAAATGCGCCTGCGCCGGGTCGAGCTTGGCGAAGACCTGGACCCCCGCCTTGCCGACGAAACCGGAACGGGTTCGGGCGCGCAGCATCTGTGTCCCGACCTTGAGGTCGACGATGTCGTAGGAGCCAAGCGGTTCGATGATGTGCGCCTCGACCGGCAGATAACCGTCCGCCGGCTCGCGCGAGACTATCACACCTTCGGGGCGAATGCCGAGTGAGAGGCGGTCCTGCCCGACGTTCGCGGCGTCGAGCTGGCCGACCAGTTCGGCCGGGAAAACGAACCCTTCCGCGGCACCGTCGACGGTGACCCTGGCGCCGGAACCGTTCATCGTCACCGCTGCGTTGGCGATGTTCATCACCGGCGAGCCAACGAATTGCGCGACGAACAAATTGGCCGGGCGCGTATACACTTCCGATGGGCTGCCCACCTGTTGCAGAACGCCCTCATGCATGATGACGATGCGGTCTGCAAGGCTCATCGCCTCGATCTGGTCGTGGGTGACGTAGATGGTGGTTGAGCCCTGCTTGATGTGCAGCCGCTTGATCTCCGCGCGCATCTCCTCGCGCAGCTTGGCGTCGAGCGCGCCGATCGGCTCGTCCATCAGCATCGCCTTCGGCCGCCGCACCAGCGCCCGGCCGATTGCCACGCGCTGCATGTCGCCACCCGACAGCGCCGACGGCTTCTTGCCGAGCAGATCGTTGATCTGCAGCACTTTGGCGACCGAGCGCACCTCGCCGTCGATCTCCGACTTGCTCTTGCGCATGGCGCGTAACGGAAAAGCGATGTTCTCGTAGACGCTCATATGCGGATAGAGCGAGAACGACTGGAAAACCATGGCGATGTCGCGGTCGGCAGCTTTGAGATGCTGGACCGGCTTGCCGTCGATGAGGACATCGCCGCCGTCGATCGTCTCAAGCCCGGCGATGGCGCGAAGCGTCGTCGTCTTGCCGCAGCCCGACTGGCCGAGCAGCACGATGAACTCGTTGTCGTCGATCTTGAGGTTGAGGTCCTTGATGACCTGGACGGCGCCGAAGAATTTCTGGACGCCACGAAGCTCGATCTGGGTCATGCGTGACCTTCTTTTTCCGGCGCGCCGGTCGCCTGCGGCTTCTGCCTTGGACCGACCCAGCCGGTGATCATGAACGTCAGCAGCCCGACGATGATGATCGTCAGCCCATAGCGGTGCAGGAAGAGGTTCCACGGCTGACAGAGCGCGATGATGCCGCACACCATCACGATCTCGGCCGTGCGCTGGATTGTAGCATGGCGGATCATTTGCGAATCGCTCCGAAGGACATGCCGCGCAAGAGGTGGTTGCGCAACAGGAAGGTGAAGATCGCGACCGGCAGCAGGAACAGGAAGGTTCCGGCGGCAATCACCGTCCAGTCCGACAGGCCGGAACCGACCTGGCTTGGAATGAACGGCGGCGCCGTCTGGGCCCGCCGGTTGGTCATGATCAGCGCGAAGGCATATTCGTTCCACGCGGTGATGAAGCAGAACACGGCGGTGGCGGCGATGCCGGTGGCCGCCTCCGGCAGCACGATCTTGAAGAAGGCCTCCATGCGCGTATAGCCGTCGACGAGCGCCGCCTCCTCGTACTCCTTCGGAATTTCGTCCATGAACCCCTTCATCAGCCATACAGAGAAGCTGAGGTTGAAGGCGGTGTAGAGGATGATCAGGCCCCAATGCGTGTCGTTGAGGCCGACCGCCCGGTACATCAGGAACATCGGGATCGCCACCACCACCGGCGGCAGCATGCGCGTCGACAGGATGAAGAAGAGCAGGTCCTGTTCCCCCTTTATCTTGAAGCGCGAGAAACCGTAAGCGGTGAAGGTGCCCATGCCGACGGCAAGGATCGTCGAGGTGATGGCCACGATCAGCGAATTCATGAAGCGGCTCGGATAACCGGACCACTGCACCTCGCCCTTGCCCGAGCGCACCACCTTCTCGCCGCCGTCAAACACCAGTCGCTCCCACCACGGGGCGGCGGCGTATTGTTCCGGCGTCGGCGCAGTGCGCAACTGCGACCGCTTGGTGAACAGCTTTACGAAGGGCGATATCTCAGGCTGGAAGACCACCGTCGGTGGAATGGTGGTGGCAAGGTTGCGCGGCTTGAACGCCGTCGAGGCTATCCAGTAGATCGGCGCCAGGAATATAATCGTGACGATCAGCACACCGACGATGGCGAGCTTGTTGAGCGAACGCTCGGCAGAGGTGGTGACAGCGGCCATGCTAGCGCTCCTTCACCTTGTTCAGGTATTTGACGTAGATGTTGGTGATCGCCAGGATCATGATCAGCACGATGTAGGCGAGCGCGCAGGAGCGCCCAGTCTGCCATTCCTGGAACGCCATCTTGTAGAGCCGGATCGAGATCACCTCGGTGGTTGGCTGGCTGGTCAGGATGTAGGCAAGATCGAATGTCTTGAACGCCTCCATGGTGCGAAAGATGATCGCGATCATCAGGATCGGCGCGACCAGGGGCAGCGTAATGCGAAAGAACGTATAGAACGAGCCGGCGCGGTCGATCGCGGCCGCCTCGTAGAGGTGCTTCGGCACCGCCGACAGGCCGGCGAGCGACAGCAGCATGACGAAGGGCGACCACATCCAGATGTCGGTGATGGCAACCGCGTAGAGCGCCATGTCGGGGTTGGACAGCCACTCGAAGGAGCCGAGGCCGAGCGTATAGTTGATGATGCCGAAGGACGGATCGTAGAGCAGTTTCCAGAACAGGCCGACAACAGCCATCGACAGCATCATCGGCAACAGCAGCAGTGTCGTCAGCAGGCCCTTCAACGGGATATCCCGGTTGAGCAGCAACGCCACGCCGAAGCCGACGACGACCTGGCCGACCACGGAGACGATGACATATTTGGCGGTGATGGCGAAATTCGACCAGATGAACGGGTCGTTGAGCAGCTCGCGGTAATTCTGCAGTCCGACGAAAGTTGCCGGTGCCGCGCCCGATGCGCGAAAGTCGGTGAACGAATAGCCGAGCGAATAGAGCAATGGAAAGATGTTGAAGACGATCAGGAAAACGATCGTCGGAATGATGAAGAGATTGCGGATCGTAAGGTCGCTCATACCGCGGGCGGCGGAGCGCGACTTGGGATCCAGCGTGGTCATGACTGCAGTGGCCAAGGGCCGTTCCTCCGGAAAAGAAAACGGAAGGGGCGGGCTCCCGCCCCCTCCGAGCGTTAGTGCCGTTTACTTCACGCGGTTGTATTTCTTGAACGTCGCGTTCCAGTCCGCGGCGAGCGCATCGAGCACTTCCTTGGCCGTGCCCTGATTGCCGGTGATGTACGGATAGACGCGTTGGTTCATCTGGATGAGCAGCTCGGCATATTCCGGCGTCGCCCAGAAGTCCTTCACCTTGAACATGGTTTCGTAGAAGGCCTTGTTGTAAGGCGTGGCGTTCTGGAATTCAGGCGACTCGAGCACCTTGGCGCTTGCCGTGTAACCGCCGAGTTCCGCCCATTTCTTCTGCGTCTCGTCCTTGATGAACCATTCCAGGAACTTCATCGCCTCTTCCTGATTCTGCGAATAGGAGATGACGGAGATGCCCTGGCCGCCGAGCGCGGCGAACTGGTCGCCGTTCGGTCCTGGAGGGTTGGCGAAGAAGCCGGTGACCTTGGCATTCGGGTTGGAGGCTTCGTTGATGAGCGCCGGGAAGAAAGCGAAGTAGTTCATGCTCATCGCCGCCAGGTTCTCGGTGATCGCCTGGTTGTCCTCGATGAAGAAGCTCTTGGCCCAACCAGGAGGGGTGAAGGAATAGAGCTCCTTGTAGGCCTCGAGCGCCTTGACGTTCTGCTCGGAGTTGATGATCCCGTCGACCTTGTAAGTGGAATAGTCGCCAAGTTCGCCGCCGAAGGAGAAAATGGCGTTCTCGACGCCCATCACCAGAGCATCGTACGAGTTATCGGTGTAGATGGCGACGCCGTAGCGCTTCTCGTCGGGACGGTGGAAGAATTCGGCGATGTCGCGCAGCTGCTTCCAGTCCTTCGGCACGCCGAGATCGTAGCCGTACTTGGCTTTGAAGGCTTCCATCTCCTTCGGGTCTTCGAACCAGTCCTTGCGATAGGACCAGCCGACCGCGTCGCCCTCGGCCGGTATCGACCAGTATTTGCCGGAGTTGGACGGATATTCGGCGTAGTATTTCACCGTTGCCGGCGCCATCACTTCCTTCAGATTGTGCTTGTTGAAGAAGTCGGTGAGGTCGACATAGTGGCCTGCCTCGGAGGCCGCGCCAATCCACTGCGAATCGCCGACGACCATGTCGTAGGCGCTGCCCTTGGCGTTGAACTCGGTGAACGCCTTGGTCTGGAAATCCGGCCACGGCGTCGTTTCGACCGTGACCTTCACGCCGCTCTCGGCCTCGTAAAGGTTGACGAGTTCCTGCAAATAGTTCGCCGGATCCCACTCAGCCCAGAAGATGGTGAGTTCCTTATCCTGCGCGTAGACAGACGTTCCGCAGGCGAGCACTAAGCCGATACCAGCAAGCATGCTGGTCATTGTCTTGCGCATGATGATTTCCTCCCTTGTGCGCATTCTACCGTATCATCCGAGCCGGCGGCGACGCCGGCCCTGGTAGTTCCTTCCGTGATGGCGCCGTTCCGGTTTTCGAGCCTCCTCGCCCAACCGGAAATGGATCGCAGCCCTCACTTTCGATCCGCTATATTGTCCTGATCTGGTATTACCAATTTCGGACGCACGTCAAGCTCTTTCTTGGACGATGGCAGGGCCTCAGACAAGCAGATTCCAGCAACATCTGTCTGTTTTTCTTAAATTTTCCTACTCGTTGATACGCAAGGCTCTTGTTCGCGGTACGGCACGCCGACTATTGTCAGTAGTAGGCGTCCCCATCTGGTCGAACCAGATCGATACTATTCCGCAGCTGTCGCCGGCGCGCTTCTGCCTCCTCCAGTCATCGATTCCATCACCGCGGCCCGCACCAGGGCGCCAGCTGCCCATTGCGCTACCGACATCATCTTGCGGCTGTCCAGCCCCCATATATCCTTCAGCACGATCAGCACTTCGACTCCGAAGATCAGCGACAGGGCCTGTGCCAGGCGGTTGAATTCGCGTGGCGGCAGCCGGTGCTTGAGCGGTGCGATCGCGTCCTTGAGCAAATCGATGCGATGGCCGCGCGTGAAGGCTGGCTCGCCGTCCAGCGTGCCGGCCTGCCGCCGTGCCCACTGGTCGAGCGACAGCTTCAGCGCCGCCTTGAACGTCGCCTCGAAGGCTTCGATGCGTGGCATGGCCGTGTCGAACAGCTCGACGACGCGGCGCTCGGGATCGGCCGAGGCCGACTTCCAGGTGAGGATCGGCCCGAGCCCTTCGTCGACCACCGCCTGCACCAGCGCCGACTGGCTTGGAAAATACCGATAGGCGGTGGCGCGGGAGACTTCCGCCGCTTCGGCGACCTCGCTGACTGAGGGCGTGGCGCCCGCCTGCATCAGCCTTGTCGCCGTCTCCAGCATCAACCGCCTTGTGCGGGCGCGCGGCCCGCGCGCCGCTGCAGAACCGGCATCGTCGGGCACTGTCACTGGTTGACGTGAGACATTCATGTCAATATGATACGCACGTCTCAAAAAATTGCAATGGCCTTTCGCGCTGCCGAACGGCCGGGGCAAAAGAGCGGCCGGCAACTACGCCGAGTGCGCCTTGAACCGGGGAAACGCAATGAAGCGCGTCTATGTGGTGGGCACCGCCGACACCAAGGGTGAGGAACTCGCCTTTCTGGCCGATGCGGTCGCCGCCACCGGTGCTGCTGTCACCCGCGTCGACGTCGGAACGCGCAACGCGACCGTGCCGGTCGATGTCTCGGCCGAAGAGGTCGCCGGCCACCATCCCGACGGCAGCACCGCCGTGCTGGGCGTCGACGACCGCGGCACCGCGGTGGCGGCAATGGCCATCGCCTTCACCCGGTTTGTCCAGTCGCGCACCGATATATCAGGCATGATCGGCATCGGCGGCGGTGGCGGCACTTCGATCATCACGTCAGGCATGCGCGCGCTGCCGCTCGGCCTGCCCAAGATCATGGTCTCGACGCTCGCCTCGGGCGACACCGCGCCTTATGTCGATGTCTCCGACATCGTCATGATGCCGTCGGTGACCGACATGGCCGGCCTGAACCGGCTGTCTCGCGTCGTGCTGCACAACGCTGCCCAGGCAATAGCAGGCATGGCTGCGAAACCGGCGCCGCCCCCCGACGGCAAACCATCGATCGGGCTCACCATGTTCGGCGTGACCACGCCATGCGTGACGTCCATCGCCGAGCAGCTTCGTTCGACCTATGACTGCATGGTCTTCCATGCCACCGGCACCGGCGGCCGCACCATGGAGAAGCTGGCCGACAGCGGCTTGCTGTCCGGCGTCATCGACATCACGACGACAGAAGTCTGCGACCTCCTGTTTGGCGGCGTTCTGCCGGCAACCGAAGACCGTTTCGACGCGATCGCCCGCACGAAACTGCCCTATGTCGGCTCGGTCGGCGCGCTCGACATGGTGAATTTCTGGGCGCCGCCGACCATTCCGGAACGCTATAGCGGACGGCTGTTTTACGAGCACAATCCGAACGTGACGCTGATGCGCACGACGCCTGACGAAAGCCGCAGGATCGGCGAATGGATCGGCGCCAAACTGAGCCTCTGCGACGGTCGGGTCCGCTTCCTCATTCCCGAAAAAGGCGTTTCGGCGCTCGACATCGAAGGCGGCGCCTTCTTCGACCCTGAAGCCGATGCAGCACTCTTCGAGGCCATCGAGCGCACGATCATGCCGGATAACACACGTCGCGTGGTCCGCTTGCCGCTGCACGTCAACGATCCCGAATTCGCCAAGGCTGCGGTTGCGGCTTTTCTCGACATCGCCAGACAGTGAGAGACGAAGCCATGCCCGCCATACCGCGCAAGAAGATCCTGGAAAAGTTCCGCAAAATGATTGCCGGCGGCGTGCCGATCGTCGGCGGCGGCGCCGGCACCGGGCTGTCGGCCAAGGCCGAGGAGGCCGGCGGCATCGACCTGATCATCATCTACAATTCCGGCCGCTACCGCATGGCCGGCCGCGGCTCGGCTGCCGGCCTGCTCGCCTATGGCAACGCCAACGAGATCGTCAAGGAAATGGCCTATGAGGTGCTGCCGGTGGTGAAGAAGACGCCGGTGCTGGCCGGCGTCAACGGCACCGATCCCTTCGTCATCATGCCGCTGCTGCTGGCCGAGCTAAAGACGATGGGTTTTTCCGGCGTGCAGAACTTTCCGACCATCGGCCTGTTCGACGGCCAGATGCGGCAGAGTTTTGAGGAAACCGGCATGGGCTTCGGGCTCGAGGTCGACATGATCGCCGCGGCACACGAACTCGATCTGCTGACGACGCCCTATGTATTCAACCCCGATGAGGCGCGCGCCATGACCAAGGCCGGTGCTGACATTGTCGTCGCTCATATGGGGGTGACCACCGGCGGCTCGATCGGTGCGACGTCGGCCAAATCGCTCGACGACTGCGTGACCGAGATCGACGCCATCGCTGAAGCGGCGCGTGCGGTACGCAAGGATGTCATCCTGCTTTGCCATGGCGGGCCGATCTCGATGCCGGACGATGCCCGCTATATCCTCGAACGCTGCAAGGGCCTGCACGGCTTTTACGGGGCAAGCTCGATGGAGCGGCTGCCGGCGGAAGCGGCGATCGCCAGGCAGACTGCCGATTTCAAGGCGGTCTCGCTGGAGCATCGGACCCAAAAGTCGGAACCGGTTTTGGGAAAATCCGATGCGCAAACGAAAAAAAGCGGCGCCAAGACGACCGCGAAGAAAAAGAAGGGATGAGACGATGACCGACAAGAGCAAGGTGTTTGTCTACCCGAAGGATGTCAGCGCCTTCGGCTTCGACTGGGGCAGGCTGTCGTTGACGGTGGCTCCCGAGGTGAATGGTGCTGCGCGCTTTTCCGGCGGCGTCGTCGACCTGCCGTCCGGCAAGGGCCACACGCGCCACAACCATCCGGGCGCGGAAGAGATCATCTTCGTCATATCAGGCAATGGCGAGCAGATGGTCGAGGACGAGGACGGCAATCCGGTCGTTGAGAAGGTCGGCCCCGGCTGCACCATCTATGTGCCGGAAAGCCGCTTCCACTCGACACTGAACACCGGCGATGCGCCCATGCAGCTTTTCGTCGTCTATTCGCCGGCCGGGCCGGAACTGGCGCTGCGCGACCTGCCGGACTTCAGGCTGCTGCCGCCGGGTGGGAAGTGATCTCTGCACACCCGCCTCCTTGTTTGCGGCAGGGCTAATCGCATTTGTAGTTGCCCCCTCATCCGGCCGCTTCGCGGCCACCTTCTCCCCGAGGGGAGAAGAGATAGACGCCGTCGCTGGCGATCTCCTCTCCCTCCGGGGAGAGGTCGGATTGTCCCGAATTGCCCTTTGCAATTCGGTTGGCAATCCGGGTGAGGGGGCAGCGCCTTCATTGCAGTGCTGTCAAACCCCGCCCCGGTTCCAGCCCCTGCCCCGGTCGCCGAACATGACGTAGCCGCTATCGGTGACCGCCAGCGTGTCCTCAAGCTTGATGAAGCCGCGCGTCGGGTGGAGCATCGTCGTCTCGACCGAGAGCACCATGTTTTTCTCCAGCGGCTCTTCGGCATAAGTGCCTTCATAAGTCACCGGATGGTTGGTCATCAGGAACGGCGCCTCATGGGTGATCAACCCCATGCCGTGGGCGAAGAAATCGGTATACGGCGCGACCTTCGACGCTTTCAGCACGCCTTCCGCGTAGGATATCATCTCACCACCCAGCGTGCCGGCGCGCACCATGGAAAAGGCCGCCTGCTGCACCGCCTCGACTTCGGCCAACAGATCCTCGAGTTCGGCATCCGGCTCGCCCAAAATGCCCATGCGGCAGAGGTCGCCGATATAGCCGTGATAATTGCCGCCGGAATCGATCGACATCACCTCGCCCTTCTTCCAGGCCTGCGGCGAGCCGGCGCGGTTGTGGCTGGAGCCGAGCGTCAGCAGGCAATATTCGAAATGCGCGCCGCGATTGGTCTCCTCGCGCCGCAGCTGCTCGATGATCTCGGTCTTGGTCGTGCCTTCGCGGGCCCAGGCAATGGTCGCCAGCATGGAATCGGTGATCAGTTCGGAGGCGATGCGCAACTTCTCCAGCTCCGCATCCGTCTTGATCGCCCGCATCCGCTCCAGCATGTCGGTCGCATCGACAAGCCTTGCATCCGGCAGCGCCTTGCGGATCAGCGTGTAGGCGTCAGACGGCAGGAAAGCCGGCTCGATGCCGATGCGGGCGTCGCCCTTGCCGATTTTCGCCAGGTGCTCGACCGCGAGATTGGCGGCGTCGAGCGTGCCCCAGCAGGCGGCGTGCAAGGTCGGCGTCCAGAACGGGTTGTTCTGGTGCTCGGCGCCCTCCATGCGGTTGCCGATATAGGCGGCGTGGTCCGGGCCGCCCTTCTCGTAGACGACAACAGGCAGATAGCGGCTGTGGCCGATCGCATCCATGGCAGCGAAGAAGATGAACTTGTAGCCGCCAAGCAGATACTGCGTGTTGTGCTTGGAGGTGGCGAGCAGCACATCGATGCCGGCTTCCTCCATCAGCCGGTCGACCCTGGCATGATCGAACGGGATGGTGCTGACGGCATTCTTGCCCGGAACGACGTTCATCTTTCTCTCCCTGAATTCCCTGACCGGCCGATCGGATCGCGGCAGTCTCCAGTCTGGTCTTACCGAGACAAGTCTGGTCCTACCAGATAAGGTCGGATTGAACCGCTTCCCTGTAACTGGTCCAGCGGACGAAATTTTCAAAGCCACATGAGGATGCGCCAAATCCGTCGCTGGCGAAACCCTCGGCAAGGCTCATAATCACCCTTGCAAGGATGCCGTCCGGCGTCCGAGGGTAGTGGCCACCCGGCCGAGTGGCTGAGAGGGACGGAGTTCGATCATGCCAGAGGTCACAATTTCCAGACGCAGCGTGCTTGCCGGTTCGGCACTCCTGCTGGCTTCGACGGCGCTGCCGACGATCGGCTGGGCACAGACGCCGAAGAAAGGCGGGCGACTGGTCGTCGCCGCCGATTCTGAGCCGCGCAACCTCAATCCGGCGATCGTCGCGTCCAACGGCGTCTTCTTCATTTCGAGCAAGATCGTGGAACCGCTGGCCGAGGCGTCCTTTGACGGCAAGGACGGGCTCGACCCGCGCCTGGCGACAAGCTGGGAGGGCGCCGCCGACGGCTTGTCGGTAACGTTCAAATTGCGCGAGGGCGTCAAATGGCATGACGGCAAGCCCTTTACCTCGGCCGACGTCGCGTTCTCGGCGCTGCAGATCTGGAAGCCGCTGCAGAATCTCGGCCGCACCGTGTTCAAGGATCTGGAGACGGTCGACACGCCGGACGAACTGACGGCGGTGTTCAAATTCGCCAGGCCGACACCATTCCAGCTGATCCGCAACGCCTTGCCGGCGCTGACCAGCGTGGTGCCGAAGCACATCTACGAGACAGGCAAGATCGAGGAGAACCCGGCCAACAATGCGCCTATCGGCACCGGCCCGTTCAAATTCGCCGAACACAAGCCAGGCGAATATTACCGGCTGGAGAAGAATGGGGACTATTGGGGCAAGGACCAGCCTTACCTCGACGAGATCATCTATCAGGTGCTGCCCGACCGCACCTCGGCGGCAAGCGCGCTCGAGGCCGAAGAGATCCAGCTCGCCGCCTTTTCCGCGGTGCCGCTGGCCGATCTCGACCGCATCTCAAAAGTGCCTGGCCTCAAGGTGATCACCAAGGGTTATGAGGCGCTGACTTATCAGCTCGTCGTCGAGATCAACCATCGCCGCAAGGAACTGGCCGACCTGAAGGTGCGCCAGGCGATCGCCCACGCCATCGACAAGGATTTCGTCGTCAAGACGGTGTTCCTCGGCTATGCCGCCACCGCCACCGGCCCGGTGCCGAAAAACGATCCGCAGTTCTATACGGCCGATGTGCCGACTTATGCCTTCGACGTGGCCAAGGCCAACGCCCTGCTCGACGAAGCCGGCTACAGCAAGGGTGACGACGGCAAGCGCTTTTCGCTGAAGCTGCTGCCGGCGCCCTATTTCAACGAGACCAAGCAGTTCGGCGACTATCTGCGCCAGGCGCTCGCCGCCATCGGCATCGAAGCCCAGCTGGTCAACAACGACTCGGCCGCGCATATCAAGGCCGTCTACACCGACCACGCCTTCGACCTTGCGGTCGGGCCGCCGGTGTTCCGCGGCGATCCGGCGATCTCGACCACCATCCTGGTGCAGAGCGGCATCCCGGACGGGGTGCCGTTCTCCAACCAGGGCGGCTACAAGAACGACGAACTCGACGCCCTCATCGCCAAGGCGTCCGAGACGCTCGACCCCGCCGCGCGCACGGAACTTTACAGGGAGTTTCAGAAAAAGGTCGCAGCCGACCTGCCGCTGATCAATGTCGCCGAATGGAGCTTCATCAGCGTCGTCAGGGACACGGTGGGGAATGTCGCCAACAACCCGCGCTGGGCGGTGTCGAACTGGGCGGACACCTATTTGGAATCGTGACACACTCGCGCGGATGAAAATTCGCAGCGAAGTCTGTGTGGAAACTTGGTCAAATGCCGAGTTCCTTCACACCCCCCTCTGTCCTGCCGGACATCTCCCCCGCAAGGGGGGAGATTGGATGTCATCGGCGATTTCGCCAATCTTCAACGCAGCAGGCAGACGAGCCGACGTTGCGGCCAGCCAATCTCCCCCCTTGCGGGGGAGATGTCCGGCAGGACAGAGGGGGGTGCCTGGGCGGGGCATTTCTCACGATCGGCACATCGCCAAGCAGCCGGTGCCGCCATGACCCGCGCGCTTCTCCTCCTTCGCCGTCGGCTCGTCGGCAGCGTCTTCGTGCTGCTGATTGTCGTGATCGGCACTTTCCTTTTGCTGGAAGCCGCCCCCGGTGACGCGGTCGACGCCTACATCGTCTCGACCGGCGGAGACGCCGGCATGATCGAATTGCTGCGCCATCGTTGGGGCCTCGACCAGTCGGCGCTGACGCGGCTGGCGACCTATCTCTGGGCGCTGCTGCATCTCGACCTCGGCCAGTCGGTGACCTTTTCGCGGCCAATCCGCGACGTCATCCTCGAGCGCCTGCCCAACACGCTGCTGTTGATGGGCAGCGCCACCGCGCTCTCCTTCGGGCTCGGCTCGGCGCTCGGCATCTATGCCGGCGCCAGGCCCGGCGGCTTTCGCGACCGCTTGCTGTCGATCGGCTCGCTGGCGCTCTATGCCGTTCCCGGCTTCTGGCTCGGGCTGGTGCTGATCATCGTCTTTGCCGTCGACCTGCGCTGGTTCCCGATCGGCGGCATCGAGAGCATCGCGTCGGGCAAGACCGGCCTTGACCGCTCGGCCGATATCGCCCGCCATCTCGTGCTGCCGGTGTCGGCACTCGGCTTCATCTATCTGGCACTCTATCTGCGCATGATGCGCGCCGGCATGGCCGAGGTCTGGCGACAGGATTTTGTCCTCGCCGCCCGCGCCAAAGGGCTCTCCCGCCGCCGCATCGTGCTCGCCCACGTTGCCCGCAACGCGCTGTTGCCGCTCGTCACGATGCTCGGCCTGCAATCGGCGCAGATGCTCGGCGGCAGCGTCGTCATCGAAAGCGTCTTTTCCGTTCCCGGGCTCGGCCGGCTGGCGCAGGAAGCGGTGGCAGCGCGCGACACGGCGCTGCTGCTCGGCATCATCCTGGTCAGCGCCGTTCTGGTCATCGTTATCAACCTTCTTGTCGACATCGGCTACGCCTTCCTCGATCCGCGCGTCGGCGCCAGCGAGGCCAGCGCGTGAGCCGGCTTCGCCGCTTTCTTCGCACGCCGGAAGCGGTCGCCGGCGCGATCATCCTGGTAGCGCTGTTCGCCATGGCGCTGACAGCGCCGCTGTTCTTTCCCGGCGATCCGCAAGCCATTGCCGGGCCGGCATTGCTGCCGCCCTTTCAGGACTGGTCGCTGCCGCTCGGCACCGACCGGCTCGGCCGCGACGTGCTGGCGGCGCTTCTTCACGGCGCCCGTACCTCGCTGGCGGTCGGGCTGGCGGCGGCAGCCGCAGCCCTTGCCGTCGGCTCGATAGTCGGCACGCTGGCCGGCTTTGCCGGCGGCCTCGTCGACGAGGTGCTGATGCGCATCACAGACGCCTTCCAGACCGTGCCGAGCTTCCTGCTGGCGCTGGCTTTCGTCAGCGTCGTCGGGCCGTCGCTCGGCGTCGTCGTCGCGGCGATCGCGCTCGGCGCCTGGACGGGGCCGGCGCGCGTTGCGCGCGCCGAAGTGCTGTCGATCCGCGAGCGCGATTTTGTCGCCGGCGCCCGTGTCATCGGCATGCATCCGCTGGAGATCGCCTTTCGCGAAGTGCTGCCCAACGCTTTGCCGCCGGTGCTGGCGCTGTCGTCGGTGATCGTCGCCGCGGCGATCCTCACCGAGGCGGCACTTTCGTTTCTCGGCCTCGGCGACCCCAACCGCGTGACCTGGGGCGGCATGATCGCCGAAGGCCGCGCCGTGCTGCGCATCGCGCCCTTCCTGTCGATCATTCCCGGCATAGCACTCGTGCTGACCGTGCTCGGCGTCTACCTCGCCGGCGAAGGCGTCGTCGAAACGGCTGCGGTGAGAAGGAGCCTGTCGTGACGACGCTGCTTTCGATCCGCGATCTGACGGTGACCTATCGCCGCGACGGCAGCGAGGTGGCGGCGCTGAACCATGTCAGCCTCGATGTCGACGCCGGCGAGCGCTTCGCCATCATTGGCGAGAGCGGCTCGGGCAAGAGCGCTCTGGCGCTGGCCATTGCCGGGCTGCTGCCGGGTTCTTCCAAGGTTGGAGGCTCGATCGAGTGGTTTTTGCCATCCTTTGGTGCCAAGGCACCCCCCTCGGTGGGGGGGGGGGGGGGGGGGGGGGGCGGGAGGGGGGGGGGGGGGGGGCCGCCCGGGGGAAAAACCCCCCCCCACCCCCCCCCCCCCCCCCCC
>NZ_JBVVQN010000011.1:210008-222548 GCF_055811075.1 Mesorhizobium sp. WSM4820
GGGGTTTTTTCCCGCGTGTGGGGCGCCGCCTCTTTTTTTTTACCCCTCTCTTGCCCCCCCCCCCCCCCCCCTCCCCCCCGCCCTCCCCGCCCCCCCCCAAATGTGGGGGGTCTCACAGAACGCAAGCCTCTAAAATCCGCCGCCAAACCCAGCCGCACCCCCCTCGGAGGTCGCGACATCGGCTTCGTCTTCCAGGACCCGTCGGCCAGCCTCGATCCGGTAATGGCAGTCGGCGAGCAGATCGCGGAAGTCGCGCACACGCATCTCGGTCTTACTTGGTCGCAATCCTATGCCAAGGCAAAAACCCTGCTCGAACGCGTCCGCCTGCCCGACCCGGACGCCGCCTTGCACTCCTATCCGCACCAGCTTTCCGGTGGCCAAAAACAGCGCGTGGCGATCGCCGCGGCGATCGCGGCCGGCCCGAAACTGCTGATCGCCGATGAGGCGACCAGCGCGCTCGACACCATCGTGCAGGCCGAGATCGTCGCGCTGATCCGGCAATTGGTGGCCGAGGACGGCATGACGCTGCTGTTCGTCAGCCACGACATCGCGCTGGCCGCCGAGCTGGCCGAGCGCATCGCCGTGTTCCGGCACGGCGAGCTGGTCGAGCTCGGCACGACGGCGCAGATCGTCGCTAGTCCGCGCCACGCCTACACAAGAGCGCTGCTTAACGCCCATCTCGGCCTCGACGCCGAACCGCTGCTGCAGCAGTCAGGAGCGTCGCGGTGAGCAGTCCATTGCTGGCTGTTTCCGGCCTGACCAAACGATATCGCCGCGGCGGCAAAACAATAGCCGCCGTCGATGATGTCTCCTTTCATATCGAGGCCGGCGAGACGCTGGCGCTGGCCGGCCCTTCCGGCAGCGGCAAGTCGACGGTCGCGCGGCTGCTGCTGCGGCTGATCGAACCGGACGCCGGCCGCATCGAGTTCGAAGGTGGCGATTTCCTGTCCCTGAACGATACTGCGTTGCGCGCCCGGCGCGCGCGCGTGCAAATGGTCTTCCAGGACCCGCTCGCCGCCTTCAATCCGCGCGCCAGCGTGGCGCGCGTGCTTGACGATCCTTTGCGCATCCATGGCATCGCAGCCCGATCAGAACGCCCGCGCCGTATCGCTGCTCTGCTGGAGCGCGTCGGCCTGAGCGCTGATCTCGCCGCTCGTGCCATCCACGAGATCTCGGGCGGCCAGCGCCAGCGCATCGCGATCGCGCGCGCCATCGCCTCAAACCCGTCGCTGATCGTCCTCGACGAGGCGGTGTCCGCGCTCGACGTATCGGTGCGCCGGCAGATCCTGCAATTGCTGCTCGATCTGCAACGCGAGCAACGGATCGCCTATTTGTTCATTTCGCATGATCTCGGCGTCATCAGCGCCATCGCCCATCGTGTCGTCATTCTCGATGCCGGCCGCGTCGCCGAAAGCGGCAAGGCCCGTGCGGTCATCGGTGCCCCGCAGTCGGCGATCGGCAAGGCGCTGGTGGCGGCAGCGCCAAGACTGAACAGGACCGGCACGCAGGGCGACGCGGCCGATCGTCAGTAACCCAGCGCGCAACCATCCTTGCGTGGATCGGACGCGCCGGTAAGCGTGCCCTTGTCCCAGTCGATCAGCACCAGTTGGCCGCCGCCATGCGGCTCGGTTGGGATGGACACGTCGTGCCCGCGTTCGCGCAGGCCGGCGATGGCCTCGGCCGGAACGCCACGCTCGGCCTCCACTGCGTTCTGGCGGTAAAACACTCTCGGCGCATCCAGCGCCTCCTGCGGGTCCATGCCGAAGTCGATCATGTTGGTGAGCAAATGGACATGGCCGAACGGCTGATAGCCGCCGCCCATCACGCCAAACGGCATGACTGCCCTGCCCTTGGCTGTCACCATGCCCGGCATGATGGTGTGCATCGGGCGTTTCCCCGGTGCGATGCGGTTTGGGTGGTCCGCGGCCAGGCGGAAGCTGCTGCCGCGATTCTGCAGGACGACGCCGGTCCTGGGGCCGACCACGCCGCTGCCGAACGAACCAAAGGTCGAGTTGATGAAGCTGACCGCATTACGGTCGCGGTCGACCACGGAGATGTAGACGGTATCGCTCGGCTGAAGCTCCAGCCGTGGCAGATGCGTCATCGCGCGCGCCGGATCGATCTCGGCGCGAAGCTGATCGGCATGGGATCTGGACAACAACTGCTGCACGGGGACATGGACCTGGTTCTGGTCGCCGATGAAATTGTCGCGGTCCTGATAGGCAAGCCGCCCCGCCTCGATCTCGAGATGAAAGCGCTCGGCGCCGTTCGGTTCCAGCGAACCGAGCGAGAAGCCCGACAGCACGTTCAGCATGATCAGTGCCGTCAGCCCCTGGTTGTTCGGCGGCATCTGATGAATGTCGTAGCCTCGGTAGGATGTGCCGACGGGCCTGACATAGTCGCCCTTCGTCGCCGAAAAATCCTCGAGCGCATGCAGCCCGCCAAGCACGCGCAGACGCGAAACCATGTCGTCGGCGACCTCGCCTTCATAGAAGCCGGCACGGCCACGGCGCGAGACGATGCGCAAGGTCTCGGCCAGTTGCGGCTGCCGGTGCAGCTCGCCGGCCAGCGGCGCCTTTCCATCCGGCAGAAAGATCCGCGCGGCATGTTCGTCGGCGGCCAGCAAGGCAGCACTTTCGGCCCAGTCGAAGGCCACGCGGTCTTGGACGACATAACCCTGTTCGGCGTAATGTATGGCCGGAGCGAGCGCGGCGTCGATGCCCTTTCTGCCGTGATCCTCGAGCAGCCGGCACCAGGCGTCGACGGCGCCCGGCACGGTGACCGCATGCGGACCGGACTCAGGCAGTTCGTCGAGCCCCTTGTCCAGATACCACTGCGCCTCAGCTGCTGCCGGTGCGCGGCCGGAGCCGTTGAAGGCCAGAACCTCGCCTTGACCGTTGGGACAATAGAGGACGAAACAGTCGCCGCCGATACCCGTCGATTGCGGCTCGACCACCGCCTGCACCGCCGCCGCGCACACGGCTGCGTCCATTGCATTGCCGCCGGACCGCAGCATCTCGATCGCCGCCAATGTCGCCAGAGGGTGCGATGTCGCGGCCATCGCTTCCGTCGCACGAACCGGCGACCGTCCGGGGAGTTGGAAATCACGCATGCAGTTCAATAGCCTCCGACCAACCAGATGTGAACTGGCAACAGCAGCCAAAGGGCTGCACCAGCGAAAGCAGCACCAACGACGGAACGATCACCATGGCAGCGCTCAACCCTCGGAAGCTGCCGATCTCAATCAGCGAATCTGAAACTGTCCGTGGTGTAATCGGGGTAGGCATCCAGACTGTCGAAAAGCTCTGCCAGGTCACGGGTATCCGCCAATATTCCGGACAAGACCAGCGCTGTCGCCACGCCGGCACCAATTCCACCGGCGACATCGTGTTCGACGCTGTCGCCGACACAGACCACGCTGCTGCGGTCCGGGTTGCCCGCCAGCGCCAGCGCGGCGTCGAAGATCGGCGTGTAGGGCTTGCCGATGCGGGTGACGCTACCGCCGAGGCTCTCGTAGAGATCCGCAAGCTGGCCGGCGCCAAAGCGAGGCCCGACTGCCGTCAGCATGATCTTGTCGGGATTGGTGCAGAAGCACGGCACCTGCCGCATCGCTGCCGGCGCAAAAAGCCGGCGATAGTGCTCGATGTCGTAGCGATCGCCCTCACTGGCGGCGATCAGCACCAGCTCGGCATCGTCGCCGCCCCCGGTCAACACGAAAGGCAGGCCTTCAATCGCCGAGCGGTCGCCTTCGCGGCTGATCAGCAGGCACTTTGTGTTTGGGCGCAGCTTTCCGGATATCGCCATTTCGTGGAAGGACCGCCACGCGATCTCGCCGGAAGAGACAAATCGATCCCAGCTTCCTGGTTCGAAGCCGAGCTTCAGCAAGCGGGCCTCGTTGGGCCGCGCCCGCCTGCCGGAATTCGAGACCAGCACGATCGTCCTGCCTGCTCGCTTCAGCGCCGACAACGCCTCCACGGCGCCCGGATAGGGGTTCGTGCCGTCGTGCAGTACGCCGAACTGATCGAGCAGGAACACCTGATAGCGCTCGACCAGCGCTCCGATGCCGTCGAGATGGTCGACTGGTTTCGTGCTCACAACAGCCCCGCTGCGATTGCGCCCATCAGCGCCAGCCGCGCCGTGCCGGCGGCCGCCTCGTCCGAAAGCGCCGGCAGAAAATCGACACCCAGCTTGCGCTGCCGGATCGCGGTCCAGGCGGCGTTTGCCGCACCGCCGCCGACACTCCTGACCGACGTCAATTTGGGGGCGCCGAGTTCGGCAAGCCGGCGATAGCCGAGCGCCTCGATCGCCGCGATGCCCTCGAACATGGCTTTCACATAGTCGGCGTCGTCGGCCGGCCGCGGCGTCAGGCGTGGCGGCAGAGCAGGATCGGCCACGGGAAAGCGTTCGCCAACCGCGGGAAGCGGATAATAGTCGAGGCCGGTCTCGGTCATGGGGTCCATTGCCGCGCTCAATTCGATGATGCGCGCAAGAGAAAAATGCTGCGCCAGCACCTTGCCGCCCGAATTCGACGCACCACCCGCCAGATAGGCATCTCCCAGCCGGTGGCTATAGATGCCGAACTGCGGCGCCGAGATCGGCCGGTCGGAGAGGATCTTGATGGTCAGCGAGGACCCCAGCGCGGTGACGCCGTCGCCAACAGCCGCAGCCCCTGTCGCCAGGAACGACGCGCAGCCATCCGTCGTGCCGGCGACCACGGCGACGTCGCGCGCCAGGCCGAACCGGTCCGCGGCGCTCGCGGTGAGCGTTCCCGTGACGACGCCCGGCTTGACGACACGAGGAAGAAATTCCATGCGCATGCCGGTCGCCGCGATCCAGTCCGGCCAGCGCCGCGCCTCGACGTCATAGCCGGTCTTCAGGGCATTGTTCTCGTCGCTGATATCGAAGCGGCCGGAGAAATTTCCCGCGATCCAGTCGGCCTGATGCAGCACCGCGGCGACGCCGGGCAGGCGCAGGAACAACAGCGCCTTGGCGAGACCGGACGTCGGCCCACGGGCTGCGCTCGCGGCCGGCGCCTCGCGCGCGATCATCGCCAGAATGGCGTCGTCGTCGACCTTGTCGTTGTACATCAACGGCTCGGCCAGCGGCCGCCCGGCGCCGTCGACCGGCAGCAGCGTGCCGGAAGTGCCGTCGACGGCGATCGACCGAACCGCCGCACGATCGATGCTCGAAAGCAGTTCCGTCAGCGCCGCGCCGACCGCTGACCACCATACGGACGGGTCGCGGGCATTCTGGCCAAATCTGTCGAGTGGAACGGCGGAACGCGCGGCAATCGAAAAGTCCGGCCGCATGGCGACGGCGCGGGCGCCTGATGTGCCGATGTCGATTCCGATCGAAAGCGGGCCGGTTGACAACGCCACCTCAGCTGCCGGCTGCATTGAGTTTCTGGCGATACTGCTCGGCGTCCCAGTTGATCAGTTCGTCGTTCTCGGCTGATGTCAGATAGTTCAGCTTCGCTTCGACGTCGACCCGCGCCGTCACGTCGGCGAGGCAGCGTTGCATGGCATTGGCGCCGGCACTGGCGTCGCCGCGCATCAGCACGCCAAGCCCGGGAAACAGGATCGCCACCGGTGCCGTGCCGCACCGTTCGGTGACACGCATCACGTCCTCACCGGCTCTCGCCACGACCGAACCCTGGCCGAGAAAGATGACGTGATCGGGATAGAGGCTGCCTCCTGACGCCATGCTGCAGCTTTCAGGATCGATCGCGACAGCATGCGCTTCGCCATCCGCCGGCAGCCTGTAACCACTGCGTCCGATGAGCGCCGTCAATGCCGCGATGTCTGGCTCCGCCACCTCGCGTGGCTGCCGCGCCAGAAGTCGTGTGATGCGACGCAGCAGCGCCTCGGCGCCGGCGACGGTCTCGGCTGCGACGACCAGGCCATGGTTGGCAAGGATCAGCACATCGACCCCAGGCCGAAGGCGCTCGGCAATGCCCTGGGCAAGCGGCAGGCCGGGCCGGCGATAGGGAACATACGCCCATTCGAGGCCATCGAGGCGCTTGGCGACTTGAGCCTCGCAGTCGGCCTGCACGGCAAGCGAAATGGTATCGACGCAGTGGACATGCAGAACGACGCGCTGCGGCATCAGCGCGTGAACCGTGGTCTCGATCGAAGGACGCAGCTTGCGGGCGTTGAGCGCCTCGATGGCGAAACCCTGTGGCTGATCGGCGGCCGGGTCGCGCTGTTCGACAGCCCTGAGCAGCGGCGGGATCGCCACCGGGACCATGATGTCCTCGGCGAGCGCGTCCTTCAACCAGGTGCCGGAAGCCTTGATCCAGAGAGTGTCGCCGGCTTTCAGCGACGTGTTGCCGCCCGCGGCCTGGGTCAAGTGCGGGTCGCGCCCGATGCTGGCCGAAAGCGACCGCAAAGCAGCCAGTTCCTGCGCATCCGCATTGATTGCCATCGAAACTCCTTCACAAACCGGCCGCCTAGGCCACGGCTTTGGATCCCGGTAGCCGGGACAGACGAGTGACGCTGGTATTGCAGATGCGAGTAAGTTACGTCAAGAGTGATCTTGTCCCACCAAATCGAGCTTGCAATCTGATCCGTGCTGAGTAACTTACACCAATTGCCGTGGCAAAATGGCATTTCGGGAGGGTATCCGTTGAGCGACTCCGGCCGCCAGCGTCAGATCGTCGAGCTGTTGCGGGATCGCCCCTTCGCCTCGGTGCGCGAGTTGCAGGAGCGCCTCGGTGTCTCGGCGGCGACTGTGCGGCGCGATATCGACAAGATCGACGAGGCCGGCGAAGCACGCAAGGTCTATGGCGGCATCTCGGCGCTCGATGGCGCTGCGCAGGCGGGCGTCGCCTATGCCCGGCCCTACGACGAGAACCGCGATCTCGCGGTCGAAGCCAAGCGGCAGATCGCCGCTCTCGCGGCGACCATGGTGCGCGATGGCGACGCCGTCATCGTGCATGGCGGTTCGACCTGCTTCCATCTCGGCGTAAAGCTCGCTGACCGCAACATCCGGCTCTATACCAACTCGATGCCGCTCATCGCCTATTTGAGCGACCACGGCCATTGCAGCCTGACCGTTGCCGGCGGCGAACTGCATCGCGAGCCTGGCATCATCCATTCGCTCACCCAGACGGTGCCTTTCTACGCATCGAAGTTCTTTCTTGGTGCGCAGGGCATCGGCCCGGAGGGCGTGCTGGAATCGCATCCGCTGCTGGTCCGCTCCATCGCCGAGCTCAGCCTGTGCGCCGACCAGATCGTGGTGCTGGCAGACAGCCGCAAACTGTCGATCCATGCGCGCAACGTCGCGCTGCCCTTGTCGCGCATCGGCACGCTGGTGACCGATGACGGCCTTTCCGATGCCGACGCACGCATGCTCGAAAACGCCGGCGTCATGGTGCGGATCGCCTCTGCCTCGGGAGCCGTCCAGTGAAGGTGGCTGTCCTCGACTTCGGCAAGACCAACTCGAAGCTGTTCGTCTTCGGTCAGGACGGGCAGATTCTAGGTGAGCGCCGGACCCAGCCGAACTGGACGCGCGAAGGCGGCTTCAGCGTGCTTGACGAAACCGCGCTTCACGATTGGGCGGCGCGCGCCGTCGGCGAAGCGGTCGACATCCATGGCATAGAGGGCTTGATGGTTTCGGGCCATGGCTGCACCTTTGCCTTGGTCGACGATGCGACGCTGACGCATCCGATACTCGACTACGAGCAGGAGCCGCCGGCCGAGATTGCCGCGCAGATCGATCGCCGCATTCCGGATTTCGCCGAGACCTTCTCGCCGCGCCTGCCGCTCGGCTTCAACTATGGTCGCCACATGCTGTGGCTGAAGACGGTGCAACCAAGCGTGTTCGCCGCCGTCAAATCGATCCTCGGTTATCCCCAGTACTGGAGCTGGCGCTTTGGCGGCCGGGCGGTCTCGGAGGTGTCCTATCTCGGCTGCCACTCGCATCTGTGGGCGCCGCGCAAGCGCGATTTCTCCACGCTGGTCGACGCCGAGGGATGGCGCCGCCAGATGCCCGCCTTCGAGCGTGCCGGCGCGGTCATCGGCGAGCAGCGCTTCGGCGAGGCGACACGGCCGATCGCCATCCACAACGGTGTCCATGACAGCAATGCCGCGCTCCATGCCTATCGCCGGCAGGCGCCTGGGCCGGTCACCGTCGTCTCGACCGGCACCTGGGTCGTCGTGCTCAATCCGCACTGCCCGCTCGACGCGCTCGATCGCGACCGCGACATGCTGGTCAATGTCGATGTCGACGGCGGCCCGGTGCCGACCATCCGCTTCATGGGCGGCCGCGAATTCGCGACGATTAGCGCCGGCTGGGAGGGCGCAATCGACCGCTCCACAGTACAGCAGGTGATCGGCGCCGGCATCATGGCGCTGCCGAGCTTCGCGCCAGGTGGGCCGATGCCTGGCCATCGCGGCGAACTGGTCGGGCGCGCACCCACCGCGGAGGAGCGCGCGGCCGTGGCGCTGCTCTACGTCGCGCTGATGGTCGATCTGTGTCTCGACCTGATCCATTCGAACAACACGGTGATCGTCGATGGCGGGCTGAACAGTGGCGGCCTGCTTGCCAGCCTGCTGGCGCAGCTGCGTCCCGGCCAGGCCTTCATGCAGGGCGCCACGTTGGAGGGCAGCGCCACCGGAGCGGCGGCTCTGGCCTTCGAGAGTGTTGGACGCGAATTTGCCCCCGAGGCGCCGGAGCCGGTACGCGCCTCGAGCTTCACCGGGCTTGCCTTCTATCGCGATAGCTGGCGCGGCCTCGCCGCCGACCGAGGCGTCGCTGATGCCGCAGCGGGAGGCGCGCGATGACCGCCGCTGCCCGGATCGAAACCGTGCGCCAGCCGGTGCTGGAGATGCGGCACATCTCCAAGACGTTCGGCCCAATTCGCGCCTTGCAGGACGTATCGTTGACCGTTCACGCCGGTGAACTGCACGCGCTGATGGGCGAAAACGGCGCCGGCAAGTCGACGCTGATGAAGGTGCTGTCCGGCGCCTATCGGCCTGATCCCGGCGGCGAGATTCTGATCGACGGCACACCGGTCGCCACCGGCGATCCGATCAAGGCACGCGCCAACGGCATTGCCGTCATCTACCAGGAGCTGTCGCTGGCGCCCAACCTGACGGTCGGGCAGAACATCTTCCTCGGCAACGAGCCGAGACGGTTCGGCATCGTCGACCGCGACCAGTGCAATCGGCGCGCCAAGGAAATCATCGCACGGCTCGGCGTCTCCTTCTCGGCGCGCGCCCTTGTCTCCAGCCTGTCGCTCGGCGAGCGCCAGATGGTCGAGATCGCCCGGGCGCTGTCGACCAGCGCGCGCATCATCGTCATGGACGAGCCGACCACCTCGCTGACCTCGCGCGAGACCGACAGGCTGTTCGAGGTGATTGCGACGCTGAAGGCGCAGGGCATCGCCATCATCTACATCAGCCACCGCATGGAGGAGGTCTACCAGCTTGCCGACCGCGTCAGCGTGCTGCGCGACAGCGGCTATGTCGGCACGCTCGAACGCGCCGATCTGAACGCCTCGCGCCTCGTCTCGATGATGGTTGGCCGTGACCTGTCCGCCTTCTACAAGAAGGATCACCGCCCGCCGGACAGCAAACGCGCGATCGCACTGTCGGTGCGCGACATGTCGGACGGCAATCTCCTGAAAGGCTGCTCCTTCGACCTGCACAAGGGCGAAGTCTTGGCGCTGGCGGGCCTGGTCGGCTCCGGCCGCACCGAACTCGCGCGGCTGATCTTCGGCGCCGACAGGCACACATCAGGCACGCTGGAACTCGACGGCAAGCCGGTAGCCATCGGCTCGCCGCGCGAGGCGCTGGATGCCGGCATTGCCTATCTTACCGAAGACCGCAAGGAACTCGGCCTGTTCCTCGACATGTCGATTTCCGACAATATCAGCATGGGCGTGCTCGCCAGGGACGCGCAGGCCGGCGGCCTGCGCGACTTCGCCACGGCCGAAAGGCGCGCCGCCAAGGCCGTTTCCGACCTCTCCATCCGCAGCAGGTCGGTGCAGGCCAATGCCGGCTCGCTGTCGGGCGGCAACCAGCAGAAGGTGCTGCTTGCCCGCCTGCTCGAAACCGAGCCGCGGGTCCTCATCCTCGACGAACCGACCCGAGGCGTCGATGTCGGGGCGAAGTCGGAAATCTACCGGCTGATCGACGATCTTGCCAAAAAGGGCATCGCCATCCTGATGATCTCCAGCGAACTGCCGGAGGTGATCGGCGTCGCCGACCGCGTGCTGGTGATGCGCGACGGCACTATCGCTGGCGAGGTGACGGCATCCGAAGGCCAGCCGCTCAGACAGGAGGCAATCATGGAACTCGCAACGGGAGCGGCCAAGGGATGACCGACAAGAGCGGCCTGGGGACGACCGACAAGAGCGGCCTGGGGATGACCGACAAGGCAGCCGGGATGAGCGCGGGTGACCACGCGGTCGGCAGGAGCCGGCGGCTGCGCACCGCCTTCGCCGCGCTTGGCATGCTGCCGGTCCTGATCCTTTTGGCGGCCGGCTTCCAGATCATGAACCCGCGCTTCCTCACCGAGACCAACCTGTTGATCGTCACCCAGCAGTCATCGATCAACATCGTGCTCGCGGCCGGCATGACCTTCGTCATCCTGACCGGCGGCATAGACCTGTCCGTCGGCTCCATTCTTGCCGCCTCGGCGATGGTGGCGGTGATGGTGTCGCTGGTGCCGGAGTGGGGCATGCTCGGCGTGCCGGCGGCCATTCTGGTCGGCCTCGGCTTCGGCGTCATCAACGGGCTGCTCGTCGCCTATATCAAGCTGCCGCCCTTCATCGTTACGCTGGGTTCGCTGACCGCCGTGCGCGGCGTCGCCCGCCTGCTCGGCCAGGACACCACGGTGTTCAACTCGGACCTGCCGTTCGACTTCATCGGCAACGGGTCGCTGTTCGGCATCCCCTGGCTGGTCATCATCGCTCTGTCGGTCGTGGTGCTGTCCTGGCTGGTGCTCAAGCGCACCGTGCTCGGCACCTGGATCTATGCCGTCGGCGGCAATGCCGAGGCCGCCCGCCTCACCGGCATCAAGGTGCCCCTGGTGCTGCTCTTCGTCTATGGCGTTTCAGGCCTTCTCGCCGGCCTTGGCGGCGCCATGTCGGCGGCCCGGCTCTATGCGGCCAACGGGCTGCAGCTTGGGCAGTCCTACGAACTCGACGCCATTGCCGCGGTCATTCTCGGCGGCACCAGCTTCGTCGGCGGCGTCGGCTCGATCTGGGGCACGCTGATCGGCGGCCTGATCATTGCGGTGCTCTCCAACGGGCTCATCCTGGCCGGTGTTTCGGACATCTGGCAGTACATCATCAAGGGATTGGTCATCATCGTGGCGGTCGCCCTCGACCGCTACAGGCTCCAGGCGGGAGCAAGAACGTGATTGACCTTCGTCGCCGGCGTCAACGACCCGGTTTCATTTAACGCACCGTGAGAGGCGCGGGGCATCAGGAGGAAAACAATGAAGACCATCGCTAAACTGCTCTGCGGCGTAGCCCTCGCGGCCGTCGCCGTCGCCGTCGCACCGGCCTCGGCCAAGGACCTGAACAAGGTCGGCATCTCGGTCGGCCTGCTCGGCAACCCGTTCTTCGTCGCCACCATCAAGGGCATCGAGGACGCCGCCAGGAAGATCAACCCGAATGTCGAGGTGACGTCGGTGTCGGCCGACTACGACCTCAACAAGCAGGTCTCGCAGGTCGACTCGTTCATCGCCGCCGGCGTCGACGTGATCATGCTCAACGCCGTCGACGCCAAGGCGATCGCGCCGGCGGTGAAGAAGGCGCAGGCGGCCGGCATCGTGGTTGCCGCATTCGACGTTTCGGCGCCGGGCGCCGACGTCACCGTGATGACCAACAACGTCAAGGCCGGCGAAGCGGCCTGCCAGTATCTGGTCGACCACACCGGCGGCAAGGGCGACTATGTCATCCTGAACGGGCCGGCATCGTCGTCGATCCTCGAGCGGGTGAACGGCTGCAAGGATGTGCTGGCAAAACACCCGGACATCAAGATCCTCTCCGACGACCAGAATGCCGAAGGCTCGCGCGACGGCGGCCTGAAGGTGTTCCAGTCGCTGCTGACCCGCTTCGACAAGATCGACGCGGTGTTCGCCATCAACGACCCGACGGCGATCGGCGCCCAGCTTGCGGCCAAGCAGCTTAACCGCTCGGAGTTCATCTTCACCGCGGTTGACGGCGCGCCCGACATCGAGAAGGAACTCTCTTCCGGCACCTCGATGATCAAGGCCTCGGCCTCGCAGGATCCTTACGTCATGGCCGGCCAATCGCTGCAGATGGCAGCTGAAGTGCTCGCCGGCAAAAAGCCGGCCGAGGCCACGGTGCTGCTCGACCCGCAGCTGATCACGGCAGAGAACCTGAAGGACTATAAGGGCTGGACCGCGGCCCGCTAGCTAAAGCCTCCCAAGGCTGGTGGGGGGGGGGGGGGGGGCCCGCCCCGCGGGGGTTGGGGGGGGGGGGGAGGGGGGAGGCAGGTTGCAGCGAGTGGGGGGGGGGGGGGCGGGCGGCCAGGGAGGAGGAAGTGGCGGGAGGGGATACACACA
>NZ_JBVVQN010000011.1:222558-239288 GCF_055811075.1 Mesorhizobium sp. WSM4820
TTGGGCGCCCCCCCCGGGGGGCCCGGCCCCCTTGTTTTTTTATATCCCCCAACACCCCCCAAACCAACCCCCCCCCCGGGGGGGGGGGGGGGGGCCCCCGCCCCCACCAGCCTTTGTTTGAGCATCGGATTATTCGCAAAACCGGTTCCCACTTCTTGGGTCCGATGCTCTCGAGCAGCAGGAGACGATCATGTCGCGCATTGGAATCCACTCTTTCGTCTGGTCGGCGAGCTCGGCGCAAGACGACCTCGAACGGACGCTGGCCAACACCAGGGAGGCGGGCTTCGACCTGATCGAATTCTCCTATCTTGACCCTGCCAATGTCGATGTTGGCGGGCTGGCCAAGCGCATCGCCGAGCTCGATCTCGGCGTGGCGATCAGCATCGGGCTGCCGCCCGACGGCGACATTTCAAGCGCCGACAAGGCGATTGCCGCGCGCGGCGTCGAAGTCCTCAATGACACGATCGCGCTCACCCGGGATCTCGGCGGCCGGAAGGTCGCCGGCATCCTCAGCACCAGCCATGGATTGCAGACTGAGGCGCCGACGCGCGATCAATGGAACCGCAGTGCCGCCACGCTTGCCAAGGTCGCGGAGACCGCCAAGGCCGCCGGCGTCACCCTCAACCTCGAAATCGTCAACCGCTTCGAGAGCAATCTGCTCAACACCGCGGCGCAAGGGTTGGCCTTCATCGAGGACACCGGTTCCGACAACATTTTTCTGCATCTCGATACGTTCCATATGAACATCGAGGAGGCGGATGTCGGGTTGGCCATCCGCCACGCCGCCAAAAAGATCGGCTATGTCCATATCGGCGAGAGCCATCGCGGCTTCCTCGGCACCGGCAACATCGACTTTGCCGCGATCTTCGATGCGCTGACCGCAATCGGCTATGGCGACGACCTCAGCTTCGAATCCTTCTCGTCGGAGATCGTCGACGAGAACCTGTCGAAGAAAACCGCCATCTGGCGCAATCTGTGGGCCGACAATATGGAGCTGGCCCGGCATGCGCGCCGCTTCATCGCCATCGGGCTGGAGACGGCGCGGCGCAAGGCCGAGCTTGTTGCGTCAAGCCATCGGCCTTAGGGTTTACCCGACATCGATCGATCGGGAACGATCGAGGCGTGGCGCTACTCAGCCTCCTGCGGTCTGCGCCGCGATGCAGCGCTCGAGCATGATGCGGTCGGCCGCGAGAATCTCGGCAATCAGCGCACCACGTTCCTTGGCACTGACGAATTCCAGGCGGCGCAGACCGAGGGGATCGATCCTGTTTCGCAGGATGGCGAGCGTAGCATCCGAAGGGAGCGGGACCTTCCGGCAGTCGGCATCGAATGTCACCGGAAAGCCGGTGGCATCACGGATCTGCTGCTGCGTGATATCAGGCATGGTTTCGATGACGATCAATTCCCGGGTCGATCGGTCGAGTCGAAACACACAAAGATCGGTGAACACCAGCGCCTCACCGGTCCGATAGCCCATCGGCTCGCGTTCATTCTGGGTGAGCAGGCCGCGCGCCGAACTGGCGATCTCGACGTCGTCTACCAGCGACTGCACCGAATGGCGGGGAATGTAGAGCAAATAGTCGCGATGCATGTTGGCGACGTCGGCCATGCCGCCCTGCCCTGGCAGCCGGATGAGGCCGCCGTCGCGCTTGCGCAGCGCAATGGTGTTGACACGGCCGCGTCGATCGACCTGCGCGGCGCCGACGATCTCATGCGTCACCGCACCGGCCTGATAGTAGGTCGAATAGGTGTCGTCGCCACCGGCATGCGCCACCGCCGTCTCGCAATCGAGGCTTTCGATCAGCGACAGGATCATTGGGCTAGGCGCGATATCGAGATGGCCGCAACTCATCGTCGCGATGATCATGTCCGGCGCGTGCGTCGCCTTTGCCAGCCGGTAGGCGACGTTGGCCAGCGGCGACACCGCGCCGGCGCTGGCAAAGCTCTCATTGTCGAGTTCGGCGGCGATGCGGGCGGCGATGATCTCGTCGATGGACGCCTTCTTTTCGCCGTGCACAAGCGCGGGCATTGCGAGGGCCGTTTCAGCTCGGACTTTCGCAGCTTTTTGAACCGGCTCCGGCACGCCTTCGGAAGGCAGGCGCAGCGTGTCCGCCAAAGGCGTTTCCCTGGTCGCGAACGCTCCCGACAACGCTTGATAATCGGTCACATAGAACGGCAGGCACGAGGCCGGATAGGCGCCGCCCGGCGCCAGCGCTATGGCCGAGACCTGATTGCGGGTGAGAATGCTCTGGCGCCCATCATGCCGCAGCGCGCCGACCGGGACGATTTCATCGACCGTGACCAGCACCTGCCGCGCCGCGCCGGCCATGGCGAAGTCGAGCGCCCTTGGCCCGATGATCTGGACATTGCCGCTCTCATCGGCGCGCTGGGCGTGGACGACGAACGTATCGAGCCGCAGCGGCGGGATGAACCCGGTCTCGGTGCTGGCAATGGGATCGGGCGCAGAGATCGCGCAAGGCACGCGCGCCAGCATGTCCGAGCCCAACGGAAGCTGGAACGGCATCGACGGCAGGTTTTGCTGCGCCGCCCGCAGCGCCTGGATCATCGCCAGCGCCGTCCAATCGCGAACCGGCACGGCATCCGTCTCGGCAGCCGCGCGGAACCGCGGCGGAAGGCCGAAAATATCCAGGCTGGAAAAGCAGAGGTCGATTTCCGCTACCGCATCCGCTTCGAAAAGCAGTTCGAGCGGCAGCCCGCCGGCCCAGCAGACGTAGCGCAAATCCTTGACGCCCGAGCCGGCGATGGCGCGCAGCAAGGCGATCGGCAGCCGGGCGAAATGGTGGCCACCGACGCCAAAGACGTCGCCGCCTCCGACCATCGCGGCCAGCCCCTCGACATCGGTGAAGCGGGGCCGGTTTGATTTGACCAGGGATATCATCGCGCAGCCTTCGCCCGCGCAGCGCTTTTCTCGGCAAAGGCCTTAACCCGCTGCCGGCCGGTCTCGCTGCGATAAAGCCTGCCCAGAATGTCGCGCTCCATGGCAAGACCGTCAGCCAGGACGCCAGACACCGCATGCGCCGTCAGCACTTTCAGTCCTTCGATTGCGGCAGCCGGTTCGGCGGCGATCATTTCGGCCAGTTCCAGCGCCCGCGGCATCAGCCTTTCGGCGTCGACGACCTCGTTGACCAGTCCGGCCTCGATCAATTCGGAAGCCGGCACGATGGCTCCGGTCATCAGCAGGAGATTGGCGCGGTTGCGGCCGAGTTTCTGGACGCTGCGCTGTGTGCCGCCGCCGCCGGGGATCAGCCCGAGCTTGATCTCCGGCAGGCCGAATTTCGCGAACTGGCTGGCGACCACGATGTCGCAACACAGCACCAGCTCCATGCCGCCGCCCAGCGCGAAGCCGTTGACCGCGGCGATCACCGGCTTGCGGTTGTTCTCGATCGCCGCATACAGGCGCGCGCCGGCGGCCTGGAAGGCGTCGAACTCGGCAGCCGTCTGGCCGGCATATTCCTTGATGTCGGCGCCGGCCATGAAGCCGCGCCCCTCGCCGGTCACCACGATCGCACTGACGCCGTCATCCTGCGATAGCGCCTCGAAGGCGCCGGTGATCTCGCCTTGCATCAACCGGTTCATGGCATTGAGCTGGTCGGCGCGCCTGAAAGTGACGACGGCGACGCGGCCCGAGGTATCGACCGTGAGTGTCTGGTAGGCGGGCATTGTCAGGCAGCGTCCACGGTCATGTCGCCGGACGCCTCCAGCGCGGCGATCTCATCCTTGGAGACGCCGAACTCGGCCAGGATTTCGCGACCATGCTGGCCGACCAATGGCGCCGGCCGTTCGATGGTTGCCGGCGTCTCGCTCATCGTGACTGCAGGTGCCACCACCCTGACCTTGCCGCCGCGCGGATGATCGTAGCTGGTGATCATGCCCATGTGCTTGACCTGCGGATCGTCGGCCGCGCGTCTTATGTCCTTCACCTCGGCGCACCAGATGTCGACTGCGAGCAGCCGCCCCAGCAGATCCTGCGTCGCAAACTTCCTGGTCTCGGCGTTGACCCTTTCGAACACCTCGTCGCGCTTGTCGAACAGGGTTTTCAGATCGTCGTAGACGGCAAGCTGCGGCGCTTCCAATGTCTCATACAGCGTCCTGAACGGGCTCATGGCGATCGACAAATAGCCGCCGTCCTTTGTTTCGTAGATGCCGAACGGCGCCTGCATGCCGGGATGGCCGATACCGGAATTCGGGCGCACGAAATCTTCGCCGAGATTGAGCACGGCGACATATTCCTGGTTGAGATGCGCGAGCAGGCCGGCCAGCAGATTGACCTCGATCTTCTGGCCCTTGCCGGTTTTCTCGCGATAGTAGAGCGCCGACAATATGCCGTAGACCATGTTCATCGCGCCGATCTGGTCGGCAAGACCAGCACCCGCCGGAACGGGAGCCTGGTCGCCGCGGCCGGTGTTGGAAATCAGCCCCGACAGCCCCTGGATCAGCATGTCCTGGCCGGGACGCTCAACATAGGGACCCTCCTCGCCATAGCCGGAGCCCGAGCAATAGATGATGCCGGGATTGATGGCCTTGAAGTCCTCGTAGCCGTAGCCAAGCTTGGCCAGTACGCCGGGGCGAAAATTCTGCACCACGACGTCGGCCGCCTTCGCCATCTCCATGATGATCGCATGCACCTTGCGGCTCTTCAAATTGAGCGCGATGGAGCGCTTGTTGCGGTTCCAGGCGAGGAAGTTCGGGCTCTCGGAACCGCCGACCCATTTGGCGAAGAAGGTCATGCTGCGGAACATGTCGCCGGCGCCGGCGCGCTCGATCTTGATGACGTCGGCGCCCATGTCGCCGAGCAGCTGGGTTGCGAACGGCCCCTGCAGCAGATGGCTGAAATCAAGAATGCGGACGCCTTCGAGGGCTTTGTTCATATCATTTCTCGTTTCGTGTCTTCAAAGCAGATCGGGAACATAGCGTGGCGCGGCGGTGAGCCCGCCGTCGACGCGCAGGTCGGTACCGGTGGTGAAGCCGGCAGCGTCAGAGGCGAGATAGACGGCGGCTTCGGCCACTTCGGAAGGCTCGCCGATGCGGCCGAGCGGATGCATCTTCACCCAGGCCTTGGCGAGATTGCCGCCGGTCTCCCTGACCAGCCTGTCGTTCATCGGCGTGTTGATGGTGCCTGGCGAGATCGAGTTGACGCGGATGTTGAGCGGGCCGAATTCGACCGCCATCTGGCGTGTCATCGCCATCACCGCGCCCTTGGCGCCGGCATAGGCGGTCCAGCCGTCGAGCCCGACATGCCCTTGTGCGGAGGCCATGTTGATGATCGAGCCCGATTTCTGCGCGATCATGTGCGGCAACGCGTATTTGCAGCCGCGGAAGACGCTGGTCAGGTTGACCGCGATCAGGCGGTGCCACTGCTCTTCGGTCATCTCGTGGACCGGCATGCCGCCGATGGCGATGGCGGCGTTGTTGACCATGACGTCGAGATGGCCGGTCTTGCCGACGGCCGTGGCGATGACATTGGCGATGTCGGCCTCCTTCGACACGTCGCAATGCAAATAGTCGGCATCGTGGCCGGCCGCGCGCAGTTCCGCCGCGAAATGTTCACCCCTCTCGTCGGCAATGTCGCTCAGGAAGACATGCGCACCCTCCCTTGCCATCGCCTCTGCAATCGCATGGCCGATGCCGTCGGCGGCGCCCGTTATGACGGCGGTTTTCCCCTTGAGACGATCCATGTCAGCCTCCAATGATGCGCCGGCGCTTCGCTTCGTCGAAAGCGACCGCGGCGATGATGATCATGCCGGTGATGACCAGCTGCCATTCGGTCGGCAGGCCGAGGCCGCGCAGTCCGTTGGACAGGAACTGCAGGATCAGCACGCCGAGCGCCATGCCGGTCAGGCTGCCGATGCCGCCGGCAAGACTCACCCCGCCGAGCACGGTGGCGGCAACGACCTGGAACTCGAAATTCAGTCCCGCCGTGTGCTGCGCCGAGCCGACGCGGGCCGCCAGGATGATGCCGGCAACCGTCGCCAGCAGCGCGCTGATGACGAAGCAGATGAACTTGACGCGGCGCACATCATAGCCGGCGAGGCGTGCCACTTCCGGATTGCCGCCGACGGCATAGATCTGCCGTCCAAACGGCCGGTGCTGCATCATGTAGGCGAAGGCGACGAGCAGGACGATCGCAATCACCGCCGAATAGGGTACGACATTGAACAGGCGGCCATCCGACAGCGCGATGAAGCTGTCGAGAGCGGCATCGTCGGGGATCGCGCGCTGGCCGGTATAAAGATACACGCCACCGCGCATGATGAACATTGTGCCGAGCGTCACGATCAGCGAGTTGATGCCGGCATAGGCGGTGAGATAGCCATTCACCACACCGATGATCAGCCCGAACAGCAGCGCGCCGCTGATGCCGAGCGCAAGCGAGTTGGTGTCGTTCATGATGATGATCAGCGGCAGGGCGATGGTCGCCAGCAGTGACCCGAACGAAATGTCGACCTCGCCGGAGATGAAGACGATGGCGCAGCCGATGCCGGCGGTGAGCGCCAGCGAAGCCTGGCCGAGCACATTGGTGATGTTGCGCACGGAGAAGAAATTCTCGGCGGTAAAGGAAAAGAACGCGATCACCAGGATGAGGCAGAGGAGCAGCGCCAGCTCCTGCCGCGCCAAGAGTCGCGCCAGCATGGACGGCCCGGCTTTCATCGTATCGGTGCTTGCAAGGCTCATCGCTTGCTCCCTTCGAAGGCGTCGGCCGAATGACAGGGAATGCTGCCGCGAGGCGACATGGTCTTATCCGATCGCTGCATTGAGGATTTTCTCCTGCGTGGCGTCGTCGCGGGACATGATCGCGGTGAGCCGGCCTTCGCACATCACCGCGACGCGGTCGGCAAGTCCCAGCAGCTCGGGCATTTCCGACGTCATCATGACGACCGCCAGGCCTTCGCCGGCGAGCCGGTCGATGAGCGCGAAGATCTCCGACTTGGCGCCGACATCTATACCACGGGTCGGCTCGTCGACGACGATCACCTTGAGGCCCCGCATCAGCCAGCGCGAGATCAGCACCTTCTGCTGATTGCCGCCGGACAGGTTCTTCACCTGCTGGAACAAGCTGGGCGTCCTGATGCGGAAACGGTCGACATAGTCTTGAACCGCCTTGCGTTCCCTGGCCTTGTCGATGAAGCCCATGCTGGCGAAGGCGCCGAGCGAGGCGAGGCTGGCATTCTGGTAAACCGGCAAATCGCCCATCAGCCCTTCGCTCTTGCGGTCCTCGGTGAGCAGGCCGATGCCGAGCCGGACGCCGGTGTGCGTGTCATGCGGCATCAAGCGATGACCGTCGACGGAAATCGTGCCGGAGGTGACCGGATCGAAGCCGACGATCGCCTTGGCGAGCTCGGTTCGCCCGGCCCCCATCAAGCCGAAGAAGCCGAGGACTTCGCCGGCATGCGCTTCGAAGGACACGCCCTTCAGCTTCTTCGCCGTGCTGAGCCCTTGCACGGAAAGGGCGACCTTGCTGCCCGGCGCGCCGCGCTTGCGGGGAAACAGGCTTTCAATGCGCCGGCCGATCATGTCCTGGATCAGCGTGTCGTTGGTGTGATCACCGATTGGCCTGGTCGAGACGTGCCGGCCGTCGCGCAGAACAGTGACCGTGTCGGCGATCTCGAAAACCTCGTCGAGCTTGTGGCTGACATAGAGCACCGCAATGCCGAGTGCGGCCAGCCGACGGATGACGGTGAACAGCAGCGAAATCTCATTCGGTGTCAGCGACGACGTCGGCTCGTCCATCACCACGACGCGGGCTTCGTGGGCGAGCGCGCGGGCGATCTCGACCATCTGCTGCTGGCTGACCGGCAGCGATCCCGTCCGCGCCGCCGGATCGACGTTAAAACCGATGCGGTTGAACAGCGCGGCGGAATCCGCGCGGATCTTTCGCCAGTCGATCGAGCCGCCCTTTCCGGTCGGATAGCCTTCGAGGAAGATATTCTCGGCGACGGTGAACTCGGAGATCAGCGCGATCTCCTGGAAGACGACCTTGATGCCCTCTTTCAGGCTGTCGCGCGGGGACTTGATGTCGAGCTCGCGGCCGCGCATGCGGATGATGCCGGCATCCTTGCCGTAGACCCCGGCCATGATCTTGATGAGCGTTGACTTGCCGGCACCGTTCTCGCCCATCAAGGCGTGGATCTTGCCGGGCTCCAGCGTGAGGTCGACGTTGTCCAGCGCCACCACGCCCGGAAAGCGCTTGCCGATGCCGCGCATCTCGAGCGCCGGCACGCCTGTGTCGACGGCCGCGCCTTCGCTGGAGTGAAGGAAATCAACCGACATTGGCTCTGTTCCGGATGATGTCGAGATAGGTCGCCAGAATGATCACCACGCCGGGCACCACCATCTGCAGATCCTGGTTCCAGCCGAGAATGATGATGCCGTTGTCGATGACCTTCAGCACCAGAACGCCGAGCAGCGTGCCGAACAGCGTGCCGCGCCCGCCGAGCAGGCTGGTGCCGCCGAGGATGACGGCGGCGATAACCGTCAGCTCGAAGCCACGTCCGGCGGTTGGCTGGCCCGCATTCATCAGCGACGACAGGATCATGCCGGCAACCCCGACGCACAGGCCGGTGACGACGAAGGCAAACAGTTTCAGGCGTTCCGAGCGCACTCCGGAAAGTCGAACCGCTCGCTCATTGGCGCCGACCGCATAGAGGTAACGGCCAAGCGTGGTGAAGCGCAGCGTCACGGCTGCAGTGGCGAAGATGACTACCGCGATGACGACGGGCAACGGGATCGCGCCGATATAGCCGGCACCCAGATCAGTGAAGGAGATAAGCCGGTGGTGGTTCTGCACGGCCTCGCGGGTGAACAGATAGACGCCGCCCTGCAGCATCATCATCGTGCCGATGGTGGCGATCAGCGAGTTCACCTTGAGCCTGGTGACAACCAGTCCATTGAACAGGCCGACCCCACCGGCAAAGGCGAGTGCTGCCAACATGCCGAGTGCGAGATTGTGCGTCGAATTCAGCACTGCCATGCCGATACAGCCGACAAAGGCGAGCGACGCCCCGACCGAGAGATCGACTTCGGCGGTGATGATCAGCATGGTCATGCCCGAGGCAACGATCAGCACCAGCGCGCATTGGCGCAGGATGGCAATGATATTGGCCTCGGAATAGAACTGTGGCGCCACCATCGAGATGGCGATGCAGAGCATGGCCAGAATCACGCCTAACACGAGCTGGCTGCTGCCCAATAGCTGGCCGACGATGAAACGCCTTGGCGCGGAAGATTGCGTAAGCTCGCTCATTTTCCATTCATTCCGGGCGGCGTCGGCGCCGCCGCCATATGGAAACCTGCAGGCCCGAAACCGGGCGGTTAACCTGTTTGCCGTCGGCATCCGATCCCTGCCCTTCCCGCCGTGCGGGAAGGGCACCCGAAATTCTTACTTCTTCAGATCGGCGGAGGTTTTCATGCACTTTTCCGGCGGCTGGAGCGCATTGACGGCGTCCCATTTGATGGTCCGGACAGTGCCGTCATAATCGTAGTACTTCTTCCAGTCGTCGCCTTTCATAGGCGCGGTCGGGCTGACGATGTGCTCGGGCACCTCTTCGCCGTTGAACAGCTTCACTGCGGCATCGATAGCGGTGTAGCCTTCCTTTTCCGGGAACATCGCGGCTTCGATACGGTAGGATGGCTCGTTCTGTATGGCATTGATGAAGGCAAGGCCTTCGCCACCCGTGCCGACTGTCAACAAATTGTCCTGCGACTTGCCGGCCGCTTTCCAGGCCTGCAGGCCGCCCAGCGAAGAGGAATCGTTGATGCCATAGATGATGTTGATGTCGGCATTCTTGGCCAGTGCCGCCGAGGACACTTCGAGCGCGCGGTCGGGATTGCCGCCGCCGTCGAGGTCGTGGACCATGACCGCGTCGGGGATGATGGTCTTGAGGCCATCCATGAAGCCTTGCGAGCGCAGGACGGTCGCCGACAGGAGCGGCAGGCCGACATTCATCACCTGGGCTTTGCCGCCGAGCTTTTCCTTGGCGTATTTGCCTGCTTCGACGCCGGCCGTGTATCCGGTATCATAGTCGCAGATCGCGACCATCGTCGTCATGCCCTTGACCGGATTGCCTTCCAGAACGACCGGGACGTCATTGGACTTCGCCTGGCGCAGCAGCGGCACGACGCCCTCCTCATTGACGGGCGTGACGATCAGCACGTCGACGCCCTTGGCCATGAAGTCTTCCGCGGCAGAAACCTGCTTGGCGATATCGAGATTGGCGTCCTGCACCTCAAGCTCGATGCCGAGTTCCTTGGCACGGGCCTGCATGCCCCTGATGACGTTCTGATACCACTCATGGGTGGCGTAGTTGGTGACGTAGCCGATGCGCTTCGGCATGTTTTCGGCCTGCGCGGCAGCGGCGCTCAGAGCCAGCACGGCCGCCGAAGCAAACAGGATTGACTTGGACCAGTTCATCTTCTTCTCCCTATTTATCGTCTTGTTAGTTGCTGAACGGATAGTCCCGCCGTTCCGGGTCCGCACGTGAGGAGGCGATGGCTTCACCCGCGCCTAACGCCGCCGATATCGTCTCGGCGGCCGCCTTCGCCCGTTCGAAGACGGTCTCGCGATCGAAGCGCGCGGCTTTCTGCGGCAGGAATGGTATGGTCAGCGCGGCAATGACCGCACCGGTGTGATCGCGCACCGGCATCGAGACATTGGTGCAGGCCTCGACGGCCAGCGAGGCGCGCATCTCGTAGCCGAGCCCTGCGACTTCGTTCAGCCGCGCTTCGATTTCGGCCCGCGTGCCCTGCCCTTCGCCGGCAGCGACGATCCGCTCGACGATGCGGTCACGCTCGGCGCGGTTCGAATGCGCGAGCAGCACCGCGCCGGAGCTCGTTTCAAGGATCGGGAAATGTGAGCCGAGCGCGACCGAGTAGCGCATCGGCAAAGGCGAATCGATCTGCAGCACCACCAGCGCGCTCTCGCCTTCGCGAACGACCAGATGACAGCTTTGATCGGTATTGGCCGAGAGCTCGCGCATCACCGGCAGCGCGCATTCGACCAGCCGGTTTACCGGCGGATGCATATGCGCCAGCTCGAACAGCTTTAGCGAAAGCCGGAAGCGATCGGATTGCGTCCGGAAGATGTAGCCGCGCTTCTCCAGCAGAAGCAGGATGCGGTATATCTCGTGGATGGAGCGTCCCAGGCCGGCAGCGATTTCGGTCTGGGTCAGCGGCTCGGCGCTGGACGCCATGAACTCCAAGACATCGAGCGCCTTTTCCACTGCCGGCACCCGATATCCGTTGCGGCTGCTTTCGCCTTCATCGACGATCTGGGCTATGTCGGCGGCCATTATGCGACGCTCCGTTCCGGCTGGGTTTGCCTGGTCTCGCGGTAAAGGCGGTTCAGCCGGTCCGCGAGCTCCGTCGCGGGCATGTCGCCGGCGATGGCAGCGGCCGCATGCGGCGCGCATTCGCGGAAAAAGGCGATGAAGCCTGGATGTGTCGGGCGCAGGTAGGACGCTTCGATCGTCGCCAGCGTCGAACTGAAGAAATTGCCAGAAAAATCGTTGACGTCGGCGTCCTTCCAAGCCGCCAGCGATCCCGGCTGTCCGCCTGCTTTCACGTAGTCGCCGCGCTGGTAGCCGGGCGAGCACAGAAAAAGCGCGTAGTCGATGGCGGCCTGTTTGTGTTTCGACTGGGCGCTGACCCCGATGCCGGCACCACCGAGCAAGGCGCCGGCGGATCGCGGGGTCGGCACGTCGGCGCAACGCAGATACGGCCGGTCGGCTTTCGAGGCATAGTTCACATAGCCGAAGGCGAACGGCACATAGACCACATCGTCATGCGCGATCATGTGGTCATAGCAGCGGATCGGATTCCATTTCGACGAATTCGGATGCGACAGCTCGGCAAGCTGGCGCAACTGCGCGACAGCCTGCTCGACCTTCTCCCTTGCAATGAACTCCTCGCCGTTTTCCTGCGGATGGCCGAGCGTCAAGAGCAGGCACATGGCGTCGGTCGACACGAACGGCAGGCCAAGCCACTTGCCGTCCTTGCGCGCGCGCCGGCCAAGTTCCAGCACCTCTTCCTGGGTGGTGGGCACTGTTGCGTAGCGCTCCAGGAGATCCGGGCGATATGAAGCGATCTGGCAGGCGGCATCGATCGGCAGTGCCCACCGACGGCCGTTTCTTGCGTAGGATCGCCAGGACGCGCCGACCGAGTCGCGCTCGAACAAGCTGCGCTGTTCCGCCGAGAGATAGCCGTCGAACGGCACCATCAGTTCGCCGTCGGCAATGTCGCCGATGAAGGGATGGTCGAATACGATCAGATCATAGGCGCCGAGCACCGGACCAAGCACGCCCTCGCCGAATTCGTAGAGGCTGCGGCGGTCCCATTCGATTTCCAGAGCGGGATTGTTGGCGCAATACGTCTCGATGCTGGCGTCGAGCGGTCCCCAGCAGCGTCGATGATCCCACGCCAGACCGCGCAGCCTTGTCATTCCTGCAAAAACCTCCCTGAACCGGGCGAGAGCCATATCCGGGATTACTAGCAGGTATTTTCACCTGGGCAAGATATTTTCACATAAGAAAACTGTTTAGGCTTCCGGTTGCGATCCTCAGGCCAGCTCAAAACGTTCCACGGCGCGCATGATGCCACGCAGCTCGGCCAGGCCTTTCAGGCGGCCGATCAAAGAATAGCCGGGGTTGATCCTGGTCTTGCCGATATCGTCGGCGAGCAGATGGCCATGATCGGGTCGCATGGGAATCCGCCAATCAGCGCGACCTTCCCTTCGGCGGCGCGTCTCTTCCTGCATCAAAGCGAGGATGACATGCGCCATGTCGGTGCCGCCCTCCAGATGCTCGGCTTCATGGAAGGAGCCGTCATCCTCGATGGTTACATTGCGCAGATGGACGAAATGGATCCGGTCGGCGAACTCCTTGATCATGCCGACAATGTCGTTGTCTGCGCGCGTACCGTAGGAACCGGTGCAGAATGTCAGGCCGTTGGCCGGGCTGTCGACGGCGTTGAGGATGAAACGCGCGTCCTCGGCGGTCGAAACGATCCGTGGCAGGCCATAGAGCGAGAATGGCGGGTCGTCGGGATGGATGCACATGCGCACCCCCTCATGCTCGGCCACCGGAATGATCTCGCGCAAAAACCAGGCCAGATTGTCGCGCAGCTCCTTCGGCCCGATCGAGTCATATTCCGCCAATGCCTCGCGAAAACTATCACGGTCGTAGCTGCGCTCGGTTGCCGGCAGGCCGGCAATGAGATTGCGCTCGATCCTGTCGATCTGCTCTTCGCTCAATTCCTTCAGTCGCGATTCCGCTTCCGCGATACGTGCCGCGCTGTAGCCGAATTCGGCATTCCTGCGCTTCAGGACGAACAGGTCGTAGGCGGCAAAATCGATCGCATCGAACCGCAGTGCGTAGCCCGTCGTTGGAAGCCGATAGGCAAGGTCGGTGCGGGTCCAGTCGACCACCGGCATGAAGTTATAGCAGATCGTCGCAATGCCAGCCTTGGCGAGCGCACGGATCGTGTCCTTGTACCAGCCGACATAGCGAAGCCGTTCCGCCGAGCCGATCTTGATCGAATTGTGGACGGGAATGCTCTCCACAACCGACCAGGTCAGCCCTTCGGCCTCGATGACCCGCTTGCGCTCCAAAATGTCCGTCAAAGGCCAGGCGCGGCCGTCATAGATATTATGCAGGGCGGATACGACGCCCGTGGCTCCGGCCTGCTTGACATGATCGAGCGTCACCGGGTCGTCAGGGCCATACCAGCGCCAGCATTGTTCCATCGAGGCTTTTCCTTTGCGATAAAACGGAACCGTATTGTTGGGCCACAATGGAAGTCAAATTAAAGGAGTTTGCGCCATGAAGGATTTCGACGGCAAGATTGCTCTGGTGACGGGGACGACCGGGATCGGCCTGGCAACCGCCAGACGTCTTGCGGCGGGCGGGGCGGCGATCATCGCCTGCGGCATCGACCGCGCGGCCAACACGGCGATGAGAGCGGAACTGGGCAGCTCCGGCGCCGAGGCGCTGGTCGTGGCCGTCGACGTCTCCGTGCCGGATCAGGTCCGCGACGCGGTCGCAGCCGGTGTTGAACGGTTCGGCGGCCTCGATATCATCGTCAATTCCGCGGCGGTCCATCCGTATGGCACCGCTGTTAGCACCGATTTCGACATCTGGAACCGGGCGATGTCCGTCAATGTCGGCTCGATCTACCTGACCGCGCATTTCGGTATTCCGGAAATGATCAGGCGAGGCGGCGGCGCCATCGTCAACGTGGCTTCGGTGCAAGGTTTCGCCTGCCAGCAGAACGTCGCCGCCTATGCCACGACCAAGGGCGCCATCCACACATTGACGCGCGCTCTGGCGCTCGACCACGCGCGCTCCGGCATTCGCGTCAATTCCGTCAGCCCGGGCTCGATCCGCACCCCGATCCTGGAAAAGGCGGCGCGCGGCGAAAACGGCACCGACGCCGATGTCGAGGCCGCCTACAAGCGCTTCGGCGAAGCGCACCCCATCGGGCGCATCGGCGAGCCGGAGGAAGTGGCGGAACTCATCGCCTTTCTGTGTTCGTCGAAAGCCGGGTTCTGCACCGGGGCGGACTACAGGATCGATGGCGGCCTGACTGCCGGCATCGGCGTGAAGTAGAACGGGAAGATCGGTCTCGGCTTTACGGGAGACGTTGTCATCGGACGATTTTCGGTCAGCCGCCACACGAAGCACCGACGGGGCGAACCAATAGCGCATAACATGCGCGAGCGCGAATACTGCCCTTGCAGCCGGTTCAACCGTCTGATTCCCTTGGTTACGCTGGGCTGTCCTGATTCGCGCACTGTCAAAAATCTTTGCAGCGCGCCGGGAACAAGCCTTCCACCGACCGCTGCGCTTGCGCATTCAAGGGGAGAGACGGCAAATGAACACTGCAACGAGGCCGACAATCTCGGAGATGAGGCCCAAAATATCCGTCATCGGGGTTGGCGGCGGTGGCGGCAACGCCATCAACAACATGATCGCCGAAGGCTTGCAGGGCACCGAGTTCATCGTTGCCAACACCGATGCCCAGGCGCTCACCATGTCGAAGGCAACGCGGCTGATCCAATTGGGAGCGCACGTCACGGAAGGCCTTGGTGCAGGATCCCTGCCCGAGGTCGGCCATGCCGCGGCCGTGGAATCTATCGACGAAATCATGGACCATCTTGCGGGAACGCATATGTGTTTCGTGACCGCAGGCATGGGAGGCGGAACTGGAACCGGTGCAGCACCGGTCATAGCGCAGGCCGCGCGCAACGCAGGAATACTGACCGTGGCCGTCGTCACCAAGCCGTTCGTCTTCGAAGGAAACCGCCGAATGCATGCCGCCAATGAGGGCATCGAGCGGCTGCGCGAAAGCGCCGATACCGTCATCGTCATACCGAACCAGAACCTCTTCAGGATCGCCGATGCCAAGACGACGTTCGCGGACGCTTTCGCCATGGCGGACCGCGTACTATATGCCGGCGTCGGCTGCATCACCGATCTCATCGTCAAGGAAGGCCTGATCAATCTCGACTTTGCCGATGTGAAGTCGGTGATGCGCGATATGGGTCGCGCGATGATGGGGACCGGCGAAGCCACCGGCGAGGACCGCGCCAGGAAGGCAGCCGAAGCGGCGATCGCAAACCCGCTTCTCGACGAAGCGTCGATGATGGGCGCCAAGGGCGTCCTTGTCTCGATATCGGGCGGCACTGACATGACGCTGTTCGAGGTCGACGAAGCCGCCACGCGCATCCGCGAGGAGGTCGACGCCGATGCCGACATCATCGTCGGCGCCATTTTCGACAAGGCGCTCGCAGGAAAATTCAGGGTGTCGGTGGTTGCGACGGGATTGCGGCGGGGGCTTGAGATTCCGCTGACGGTGGGGTTGGAAAACCGTGTGAATTGAGCGACGCTCTTATGGCAGCACCACGGCAGGTTTCGACTGAAGGTCCGACGCACCGGACACCGCCGCCAGACGGTAATCGGGCGGAACGCCCAACCCTAATTGTTGCGGGATAAGCCTGCCGAGCAGGTTGTCGGTTTTGCCTGCGCGACTCTTGCTGTCGAATTGGAACGCCAGCCAGCGCTCATGGCGCCGGCCGCGTGAACAGGGTGCGGAACAATTCCTCAGCCCGTCGCGAGCCCTCATCTGTCAGAACCACCGACTTCGCCTTGTTTGCCGGATTGGCGATCAGTCCCTTCTGGTGCAAGCGATCCAGAGCATCCCAATCCAATCCCTTCCAGGCGCGCCTCTCTTCATGTAGCGTTAGCCAAAGCAGCCCGAGAACGGCATTGTCGATCTTGTCGGTGTCCATCTCCATGCCAAGCAGTTTAACACGGGAAAACGGCGCCTGCCGAGACCCACACCGTCGGGTAACTCGATGAGGATCAAACTGGCCGCGCCAGGCTGCAAACGCAAAACGGCCCGCGTGATGCGGGCCGTTTTGTGGATTTGGTTGCGGGGACAGGATTTGAACCTGTGACCTTCAGGTTATGAGCCTGACGAGCTACCGGGCTGCTCCACCCCGCGTCAACCAGACGGCGAATGCCGGCCGGGCAGCCCGGACTTTTTGTTTTGTCCGTCCTCGAGGCTTTCGGCCTTTGCGGGCGGACGGGGCGCTGCTCCACCCCGCGTCAACGTCAGAAGTAAGCCTTGGCTCACTGGAATCAAGCTTTCGCCAACTGAAAGGGCCGCTTGCGCGGCCCGAGTTCCCGATTGGCGGGCCTGTTTTGTAAGGAGAAGAC
>NZ_JBVVQN010000012.1:0-234640 GCF_055811075.1 Mesorhizobium sp. WSM4820
ATAGCCATCGCCTGTGGCCCGCGGGTTCCTTCCTCGGGGACTTTCGTACGCCTGCCGGCGCCCGAAACTCTTCACGAAACCTGCCCTTCCGCTTTCGGGACGAAGTTACAGACAAGCGGCCATTCCGCTGATCGACCCAATGCGGACGTTCGCTCTCCGAGAACGAATTCACGCCCATGACCCTAGGCGGACGCCTTACCGCCGGCCGGCCAACGTCCGCTCTGGACGTGGAAGCTGACGTCGCGTTGCTCCCGCCCGAGACACAAGGCGGGAGACCGCAATTTGTTGCATCAAGCCGGCAGCGGCTCGTGGAAACGGCACCAGCCATTTGGGCTGATTGCACCGGCAACGATCTCGCACCCGTTTGGCTCTCGGAAGTGAGTACACCCACCGCAGCGTCGGCCACGATTTGGGGTGTCCTGGTACAGCGCCAGCGCCTTGGTTGTCTTTCCGGCTGCCATCGGTCCAGTCATACAGGCTGAAAGGCCGCCGGCGCTGGCAATCGCCGCACCGGTCACAGAGACTTTCAGGAAATTGCGGCGAGACAGCGCTCGGCTTGAAGCTGCCGATCCGTGGTTCACATCATCATCTTTACTCATGGTCTTTCTCCAAGAGCAGCCCTCGTCGCAGTTGGCTCAGGTGCTCTTGAGCGTGCCGTTCATCCCTTCCGGATAGAAGCCGCCCTTGCTCACTCCGTCCTTGTCGGTGAGGTAGACGATCCGGAGCACCTCCTGCGGCGTTCTGGTGAACGCGATCGCATCGGGCGTCGACGGAACGATGTTGGCTTTTCCATCCACCTGGATCCCTTGATCCTTATCGTCAGATCCGTCGATTTTGTCTCGGGCATCGCAGACGGCGTTGGCGGCCTTCCAGGCTTCCTCTCCCTTCCGGTATAGCGTCGATCGCGCCATGCCCATGTGGTAGGCCTCGACCGCCAGGATACCTGCGGCGGCGGCGAGGAAGTCCTTGTTTTTTAGAACCGTCGCCGCACCGGCATAGGCGGTGACGCCGACATCCTCGAACAACATCCCGCCGAGAACGAAGTTCGTTTCGTTGCCGAAGGGGTCGAAGTCCGACCCGAGGCCCGCCGCTTCCGCGACGGCCTTGAAACCGGCATCGAAATCGATCGCCGGCCGGTCAACAGCGTCCGTTCCAAGCGTCTTGCGGTAGAAGCGGACGTGCGCGAGTTCATTTTCGGCGACTTCCTGCATGAATTCGCCGATGGCCGGCGTCTCGAACGAGACTTGCTTTCCGCCAACGACGTCGCCGGGTTTCGAACCAACATCGGCTGCTTCGATGCCCATTCCGGTGGTGCCGCGGAGGTAGTATTCAGCCTCCATATATTCGAGGTTGAGCGCAAAGCGGAAAATGTCCTCGTCCGATATGTCCTGTGCCAATACCGGAGAAGACCGTGCGATTCCGCCGAGTGCCGCTCCGGCACCGAGTACGACAAGTCCCTGAAGCGACTGACGCCGGGATAGGTGAAATGCGCCCTGCATGGCGGTCTCCTATGTTTGTTGATTCAACGCCGCTGTCAGCACCGCGGCGCCGAGTGCATTTGCCTGATGATTAGATGGTCCGGGCCGCCAAAATATTCCCGCGTCCCGCTACAAGAGCTCCAGGAAACGAGCCGGCGTAATCTCGGCGTGCACGGCGTCTACGTGCGCTCAGTCGCCGTGTTCAACTGATGGGTGTCCTTTCGAACCAGGCGGATTGCGAGCCGATCGAGGACTGATTGCGCGAGGCGGTCACAACGGACGCCAGCGAAGAGAAACGTATCCGTGAACACGGTGGCGAGCTTGTCCCGCAGCGCCTCGCGGAGCAGCCGGCGTGCGCGATAAAGACGGGTGCTCACCGTCTGAGGTCGCAATGCCAAGAGAAAAGCCGTTTCCTCAATGCTCATTTCCTCGACGTCTCGCATGACAAAGACGATGCGAAAGGGCTCTGGCAAGCCACCGACGGCTCGCTCCAGGAGGTTGCGGATTTCAGCGAGAGCGGCCGCCTCTTCGGGATCAGGCTTGTGGGCGCTGAACGGAGCGACCATGCCCTCGATGGCTTTCACGTCGACGGTGGGCCGCCTTTTCCGGCGGCGTCCCAGCGCCTCGTTCAGCGCGATCCGGGTGAGCCAGGTCGACAGCTGCGCCTCCGCGCGGAATTCGGCCAGATGGGTGAAGGCGTGGATATAGGTCTCCTGAAGTACGTCCTCGGCCTCGGTGTCGTCGTTCAGGACGGCGCGGGCGACCCGGTGAAGCCGCTGATTGTGACGCTTGATGATTAACCAGAATGCGGCGGGGTCACGCTGTCGCGCGTGTTCAACCAGCCCCGCGTCGTCAAGCTCCTCGATCCTCACTGCCTCGGTGGATCCGGTCGGCTTCATCATAGGCGCTCCAGATGCATCAGCCTGCCGCGATGCGGGCGGGGTGGCTCCGCGCGGCGTGGCCTGAGGAAGTTCACCTCAAATTGCTCTTCGGAAACAGCACGCGATCGGGTTTTGCATTCATTCGCGCCAGCATTTCCTTGATCAAGCGTGTTTTGGTGCGCCCCGCTTCCTTCGGCGGCACGAGGTAACGCACAATGGCCTCGAGCCAGGTGTTTTCACTGACGCGAAAATGAACCACGGGATGCTCCTTCACTTCGAGTTCGTCCACCGGCGTTTGCGACAGGATGTGCTTATAGACCTTCACCTTCTGGCTCATGATGTCGCCGATCTGCTCGTCGACGACCTCTCTCATGGTTTTCGCTACGAATTCCAGATCGCTTTCATAAGCGAGCTGGAACTTGATTTCGTTCCAGATATAGGGAAACAGCGGCCAGGAATAGTTGAAGACCGGCGCGTCAAACACGGTGGAGTTCGGAAACTTGATGACGCGTCCGCTCGGATGATCGGTCCAAAGATGTTCGCCGCCGAATTCCCATAATGTCGTGTCGAGATAGCTGACATCAATGACATCGCCATGGGCATCGCCGATGCGAATGCGGTCGCCAACGCGATAAGGCGCCCTGGCCAAAATATAAATCCACGCGATGAAACTGGAGATCGGCATTTGCAGCGCAAAGCCGAGAATCAGTGAAATCAGGCCGAGTGAAACAACCGCAGTGTACCAGTTCACAAATAAGACTGAAATGGTCACGAAGACGATGGCGACGACGACGACTAATCGAAAAATACGTTGCAAGTTGAAGCGCGAAACACGATTGGGAATTCGGCCAATGAGAAAGACTTCGATAACATTCGCAACGGTCAGCATAACGAAAATGAGAAGGCCGCCCCTGACGTAGTTCAGCACGCGAACGCGCAAAGGCGCGTCAAGCCATTCTAAGCGCCAATTGATCAGGACTTGGATGCCAAAAAGCAGCAAGGCAGCGGCAGCGAAACCAACCGTCCACCAGACGTCTTCCTTGCGTAGGCTGAAGCGGAATTTTTCCTCGGGCTTTTTCGCCTTCTGTTCCATAGTTTTTGGGTCAGCAGTCTGTTGCGCGGCCCGTTCGAGTCGGGAAAGGTTCTCCTGTTTCTTGGCGCGCGGTTCCATGGGTTCACCTCCCGATGTGGCCATCAACACCCAGCCAGTGCCTTCTCGTTCCTCGACGGCGGCATTCCGGCAAACGACCCAACGTCAGTCGCTGACTGGCTCCCTGCCGGTCCCCGACAGCTGGCCTTCATTCCGGCGGGCCCGTCTTTGGTGAAATAGGGCGGCAAGCACGTGGCCACCATATTCGGCAAGTGCCTTATAGCCCAATCCGAAATTAAGTTGAGTTTGGTATCAGCAGCTCCCCGATAGCTCACCGGTAGAGATCTCGACTGTTCATCAAGCGGCCGTTGGTTCGAATCCAACTCGGCCTTCATCGGACGGCGCGTTTCTTGCGTGAGGCGGACTTCGCTCCTGCGGCGGGATCATGCCGGCGGATAGCCGCCAATCCATTGGATTGCACGTATTGACGCGAGCCCATCACAACGACTGAGCGAAAGGCGGGATTCGGGATCGAGCTGAGCGTCGACGAACGGCTGAGATTAGGCGCGTTGCTGCCATTCGCAACGCCGAGAATGAAGGTCTTGAATGGGTCAGAACCGGCCGTTAAATTGACGGACGTCCAACGGCGGAAGTCGACCCTTGGCGGAAGTTAGTACCAGCCTCCTAGGCGCCAAAATAACGCGGCAACGGAACTCACGACGTTGGACGTTAGATGGGGTTGGTCAATCGACCCTGTTCACTCGCCCATCGTCATTACAGCCTGGGCGTGATTTTATTCAAAGCGCGTGTCGATCCGCCGGGGGCTGGTTCGTCGACTTAATTAGCGAGACTGTTCAGCGGCCACCACGTCCGCGGCTCGCCTCAGGAGGAGTTCTCAAATGCGCTTCATGTCGTTCGTCACTTCCGCCCACGCTGGACCGCCGACGGCGGAACTCATCGAGGCGATGAACAAGCTCGCCGACCGGGAAATCAAGGCCGGCCGCATGGTGGACATGGGCGGGCTCACGCCGGTCGCGATGGGCGCACAAGTGCGCATCGCCGAGGGGAAGCTCAGCGTCATCGACGGTCCGTTCGTCGAGGCGAAGGAGGTCATCGGCGGCTACGCGATCATGGAGTTCCGGAACAAGGAAGAGGCCGTGGCGTCGGCGGTCGAGTTCATGCAGCTCCACAAGGATTTCATGCCGGATTGGGAGGGCACGTGCGAGGTCCGCGCGTTTGCCGGCCCTTGAGGCGACGTTCCTGCAGACGGCGTCGGCGGCCATGACGGTCGCCGACGCCCATCGCACGATCCTCGCCGCGTGGCGGATCGAGCAGCCCCGGCTGATCACCAGTCTGGCGAGGATGCTGCGCGATGTGCCGTTGGCCGAGGATTTGACGCAGGAAGCCCTGCTGGCCGCCCTTGAGCGGTGGCCGGCCACAGGCGTTCCGGAAAAACCCGGCGCCTGGCTGATGGCGACCGCCAAGCGCCGGGCCCTGGATCATCTGCGTCGCAGCCGGATGCTCGAGCGCAAGCATGACATTATCGCCTGGGACATGGAGGAGGAGCAGCAGGCCATGCCCGACCTCGACTCGGCCCTGGACGACGACATCGGCGATGAACTGCTTCGGCTCACCTTCACCGCCTGTCACCCGCGACTATCGCGCGAGGCGCGCGCGGCGCTGGCACTGCGGATGGTCTGCGGCCTGACAACCGAGGAGATCGCCAGGGCCTTCCTGCTGCCGGAGGCGACGATCGCCCAGCGCATCGTGCGCGCGAAGCGGACTCTTTCGGAATCGGGGCTGGCCTACGAGACCCCAAGCGGCGAGGAGCTCTCAAAGCGGCTCTCCTCGGTGCTGGAGGTCGTCTACCTCATCTTCAACGAAGGCTACACCGCGGCGAGCGGCGAGGACTGGCTGCGCCCCCAGCTCTGCAATGAAGCGCTTCGCATGGGCCGCGTGCTCACCTCCATCGTGCCGCACGAGCCCGAAGCCCATGGACTGCTCGCTCTGATGGAGCTGAACGCCTCGCGCACGGCGGCGCGTACTGATGCAGGGGGCGAGCCAATCCTCATGCTGGACCAGAACCGCGCACTCTGGGACCAGCTCCAGATCCGGCGCGGGATGCAGGCGCTCGGGCGAGCACGCGAATTAGGCGGAGCCGGCGGCATTTACGTCCTCCAGGCGACGATTATCGCCTGCCACGCCCAGGCGAGGACAGCGGGCGATACCGACTGGTCGCGCATCGCCGGACTTTATGCGGAACTGGCGGCTGTCGTGCGCTCGCCAATCATTGACCTCAACCGCGCGGTTGCCGTCGGCATGGCCGAGGGGCCAGAAGTGGCGCTGGCGATCGTAGACCGCCTTGCGCGCGAGCCGGCGCTCAAAGGCTATCACCTGCTGCCGAGCGTTCGCGGCGACCTCCTCCACAAGCTCGGCCGCTACGAGGAGGCGCGCGCCGCGTTCGAAGCAGCCGCGGCGCTGGCGGGCAACAGGCGGGAACATGCCCTGTTGAGGCGGCGCGCCGCCGAGGCGGCCGACGCAGCGATGTCATCATAATCCCTGATCAGACAAGGACATGATCGACCCAGGATCGACTGCTTCCGGGCTTTTGTCATTTTCCTGCAAGATCTGACTTGGATATCGCGGAACGTCCGCTGTCCCACCCGGCCCGAACTTCCAAGGTGAAACGGCAGCTTAGGGTCAGAACCGCTGGTTGCGCTCAATGTGCGATTTTGGGAACGGATATAGGCTCCCGAACGCTTCTGACATTCAGCCTCTAAGCCGCAAGTCCGCCAACGGCCGCAAGGCTGACTGTCAGCAACGCGCCGCCAAATCGACCGTTCACCTACGAACCCTTGCCGCGTGAAGCCGACATCCCTGTTGAGGACGTTAGCCGTTCCGGAACTACGGCAAGAGATCCGTCACAGCGCGCCCACTTCCGTCCATTGCCATAGGGAAGCTGGCATGCTCGTGGATGATTTTCCAAGAACCGGCGATGCGCCTTAGCACGATGGTTCGCCGGCTCCAGGAGTCGACCTTTGTGCCATCGGTCTTAATGCCAGTCATGCGCGACAGCCCGAAGGCCACTGCAAGATCGCCGTCGATCATGAGCTGCGGGTCAGCCATGTGAACGGTGACGCCGTTGCGCCAAGTTTCAAACCAAGCATTTATCCCTTCGATGTCGCGTGCCTGTTCGCCTCGATAGGCAAGCGGCGGCGGCAGATCGAAAACCACGACATCCGGGTCCATGGCATCGACGTTGGCGCGGGCGTCCCCCTTGGCAGTTGCGTCTTCCTGACCCCGGATGACAGACAAGACTTCCTTTTCAGACATATCGTTGCTCCTTCATTTTCTGGAACGACGAGGCCGGGGCGATCAATCCGACATCGATACCATTCGTAACAAATATGGCCGGTCCTAGCTGCTGTTGCATCGTGGTATCAAGAGTGATGACCCCTCATCTGCCGGACATTGTATCATCGGGGACTCTAGTGGCCCACGACGAGTGCCAATACGACTAAGAGCCCGACCAGCAAGATGGCTGGTCAAACGAGATCAACCGCGTTGGGTTGGGGCATGGCGGGTGGCGTCTTTAGTTCCAGCCGGGTTACCAACGCGGCATGAGACTTTCGATCATTGGCTTCACTCGTGCACCGGCAGCATGCCGCGTGGTTCACGAGTTAGTCGGCGTGGATCGCCTCACTTCGACCCATTGAGATGGCCGTTGCTACTGCCTGAAAGCAGACATTGTTGCGACCATTCTGGACGTCGCGGTTGCGGCATAACCGACGTTCGCGCGAGAACTGGAGCCAAGCGGTCAATACGTTGGGATTCAGTTCGCCGCGCCGACCCGCTTGCGCTCCCGGGTTTCCAGCAGCTTCGTCAGCCAGTCTGGATCCATCTCCGGCACGGAGGAGAGAAGCAGTTCGGTATACGGAGCATGCGGCGGCGTCAGGATTTCGGTCTTGAGCCCCTGCTCGACGACTTTGCCTTGATGCATGACGACAATTTCGTCTGCGATTGCCCGCACCGTCGCGATGTCGTGCGTGATGAAAATGTAGCTGACTCCGAATTCTTGTTGCAGCCGCATAAGAAGCTTCAGGATCTCTTCTTGTACGATCTGGTCGAGGGCCGAGGTCACCTCGTCGCAGATGATGAGCTCCGGATTAGCAGCCAGCGCCCGGGCAATGCAGATGCGCTGCTTCTGACCGCCCGAGAGTTCGCCCGGCAGGCGGTCGAGGAAGCTTTCGTCCATCTCGATCATGTGCATGAGTTCGCCAACGCGGCGGTCGCACGCCGCCCCTTTGAGGCCGAGATAGAACTCAAGTGGCCGGGAGATGACCTCCTCGACGGTCTGACGCGGATTGAGCGCGTTGTCAGGCATCTGATAGATCATCTGGATGCGGCGCAGAATGTCTTTGGGCCTCTCTTTCAGTGTTCTTGGCAAACGATGCCCCGCAAATGAGATCGAGCCCGAGACCGGCGGCAGCAGGCCGGTGATGACGCGGGCGAGCGTTGATTTACCGGAACCAGATTCACCGACGACCGCTACCGTCCGTCCGCGCGGCACCTTGATCGATACATCCTGCAGAACCTTGACTTTCCCTGCGTAGGCGGCGGTGATGTTATCGATCGTGAGCAGATGGTCCGCGGCCGGCACTTCGGGTTTGGCTAGCTTTCGCACCGCCCAGAGCGTCCTCGTATAGTCTTCGGCCGGCGCCGCAAGCATCTGGCGTGTTTCGGCCTCCTCCACAGTACGGCCATGGCGCAGAACCATGATCCGGTCCGCCATCTGCGCAACCACCGCCAGATCATGCGTGACGTAGATCGCGGCAGTGTTGAATTCTTCGACAATCTTGCGGATCGAGGCGAGGACCTCCACCTGTGTGGTCACGTCGAGCGCCGTCGTCGGCTCGTCGAAGATGATCAGGTCGGGCCGGCAGGCCATCGCCATCGCGGTCATTGCCCGCTGCAACTGCCCTCCGGAGACCTGGTGAGGATAGCGGAAGCCGATGCTGTCCGGATCCGGCAGGTGAAGACGCCGGTAAAGTTCGATGGCATCCCGATTCGCTGCCTCGCGACTGGCGATCCCGTGCGCCACGACCGTTTCGACGGTCTGATCGAGGAGCCGGTGGGCCGGGTTGAAGGAGGCGGCCGCGCTTTGCGCGACATAGGCGATGCGCGAGCCTCGGAGCCGCCGCCGTGCGGTTTCGCTCATGGCGAGGAGGTCGATCCCGTCGAACAGGATCGATCCTTGCGTTATCCGGCAACCTGGCTTGGCATATCCCATCGCGGCAAGCCCAATGGTGGATTTTCCGGCGCCGGACTCGCCTATGAGGCCGAGAACCTCACCGCGCTTTAGCGAGAGATCCACACCGCGAACGATCGGGTGCCAGCGCTCGTCGGAAAACCCTTCGACGTGAAGGTCGCGAACGCTGAGGAGTTTCGTTCCCTTTTCGCGTGGGCCAGAATCCTTACTTTTCATCGCGCAACCCGCTTGTCGTGTGCAGGAACCAATCGACAACGAAATTCACAGAAACCGTGAGAAGGGCGATCGCGCCTGCCGGCAAGAGCGGAGTAATGTCGCCATAGGTGATGAGGGTGGCGTTTTCCCGCACCATCGAGCCCCAGTCGGCTGTCGGGGGCTGGATGCCGACGCCGAGAAAGGAGAGCGCGGCGATGGTGAGGAAAACGAAACAGAAGCGCAGACCGAATTCCGCGATCAGCGGCGGCAGCACGTTGGGCAGGATCTCCTTGGTCAGAATCCATCTCGGCCCTTCGCCACGCAGTTGCGCGGCTTCGACATATTCCATGACGGCAACATTCAGCCCGACCGCACGCGCCAGCCGAAATACGCGGGTTGAATCGAGCAGGGCGATGATGAGGATCAGGCTGGTGACCGAGGAACCGAAGATGGATAGCAACACCAGCGCGAAGATGAGGCTCGGGATCGACATCAGCACGTCTACCGCGCGTGACAAAATTTGGTCGAGCCAACCCCGGTACATCGCGGCCAGCAAGCCGAGAGTGACGCCGACCGCGAAGGACAGAAGCGTAGTCGCGAGAGCGATGCCGACCGTATTGCGCGCGCCATAGATAAGCCGGGTGAGCACGTCGCGGCCGAGTTGGTCGGTCCCGACGATGAATTCCTGGCTCCAGGGCGCGAAGGCTTCGCTGAAAACCTGCGTTTCCCCGTAGGGCGCTATCCAGGGCGCCGACAGCGCGACGAAGACATAGCCAAGGATGACCACGATGCCGAACCAGGCGCTGAAGGGAGCCTTTCTGAGTGCGGTTTTTACCCGCGAGGCGCGCGTGCGCCTTTGTCTCGGAACCGCCACGGCGTGTTCGATACTGGTCATCGCGGGTGCAAAAGCCTCGGATTGGTGGCGATGGAAATGATGTCGGCGGTCAGGTTGAGCAGGATGTAGGTTGCCGCGAAAATCAAGGCGCAGGCTTGCACGACCGGAACATCCCTCGACTTCACCGCATCGACCATCAATTGGCCGATGCCGGGATAGACGAACACCACCTCGACCACGACCACGCCGACGATGAGATAAGCGAGGTTGAAAGCAATTACCGTGACGATGGGCGCCCAGGCATTGGGCAGGGCGTGTCTGAGAACGATTGCCATTGGCGACATTCCCTTGAGCCGCGCCATGTCGATATAGGGGCTTGCCAGCATGTTGATAATCGCCGCTCGCGTCATACGCATCATATGGGCAACAATCACCAGCGTCAGGGTGATGGACGGCAGCGCTGCGCGCCAGACGTGCTCCCAGAACGGCGTTCGGTCGCTGATATTTGCCAGTGTCGGAAATTTGGGAACCAGGTTCAGGACCCAGTTGATCGAGGCCGCGAGCCACTCGGGCAGAGATTGTGCGAACTCGGTTCCGATGAACGTGTCGCGCGAGATGATGAGATAGGCCAGCATATAGGCGACGAAGAATTCGGGGAATGAAATCGTCGTCAGCGTCACCGTGTTCACCACACGGTCGAACCAGCTGTTGCGGTAGAGAGCGGCGAGAATGCCAAGTCCCAGCGCGAGTGGAACCGCTATAAGGGCGGTCATCACGGCAAGGAACATCGTGTTGTAGAGCCGGGGCGCAATGATCTCGGCGACTGTGCGCCGGTAGCCGGTGCGGCTTGCGAAGGAAGAGCCGAAATCCCCCTGCACGATCTGCCCGACCCAGGCGAAATAGCGCTCAACCGGCGGACGATCGATGCCGATCTCGCGCTGGAATGCGGCGACCGTCTCGGGCGTCGCGGATTGCCCGAGCATCGCCTTGGCGAAATCGCCCGGAAGCATGGCAATCGCCGAAAAGATGATGATGGTGACGATGAACAGCGTGATCAGGCCGAGGCCCAGGCGCTGCAGAACCGTCCTAACGACCGGATTCATGGGCGGTGCCTTCGAGCCTTTCCCCTGAAAGAGCGAACCGCCGCGGGCGGTTCGCCTGGCAAACGTCACGCGTTGGCTACCCACCAGCGCTCGGCCATCTTCAGTCCGTCATTCTCCCAGTTCGGCGCCAGCTCGCCGTGCGCCAGTTTCTTGGACTTGGCACTGACAAAATTGTTGAAGACCAGGACGATGGCGCCGCCGTCGTCATGCGTCAACTGCTGCATTTCGGCATACATCGCGGAGCGCTTGGCCTCGTCGGTCTCCGCGCGTGCCTGGATCAGCAGTTCGTTGAAGCGGGGATTTTTCCAGAACGTCTCGTTCCAGCTGGAATCGGCCGAGTAGGCCTGCGTGAACATCCAGTCGGCCGTTGCACGACCGCTCCAATAGGAGGCGCACCACGGTTTCTTGAGCCAGACATTGTCCCAATAGGCGTCCTCGGCCTCGCGCACCACATTGACATCGATGCCGCATTGGGCCGCCGTCTCGCGGATGAGGGCGGCTGCGTCCACGGCGCCGGCGAAAGCGGCGTCGGCGACGGAAAGGTCGACCTTGAGATTTTCGATTCCCGCTTTTTTCAGATGGAAGCGCGCCTTTTCCGGATCGAACTTGTGCTGCGGCTCCGGATTGATGGCGAACTTGATCGCCGGTGCGATCGGGTTGTCATTTCCGACGGTTGCATGGCCAAGGAAGATCTTCTGCGCGATTTCCTCGCGATCGATGGCCCATTTCAACGCCATGCGCACATCGGGGTTGTCGAATGGCGCCACCGTCACGTTCATCGGCAGCGTGTAATGGCCGTATCCGGTGACCTCGAGGATTTCGATATTCGGCTTGCGCTTCAGCATACCGAGCGTTTTCAGGTCGGCGCGGCCGATATAATCCACCTCGCCGGTTGACAGCGCGGCCATACGCGCTGCGAGGTCTGTGATGGCGATAAACTCCACCTCGTCAAAATAGGGTTTGCCGTTCTTGAAGTAGTTGGGATTGCGCTTGAGCTTGGCCGAGACGCCGGGCTGAAAGTTCTCAAGCACGAAGGCACCGGTCCGGACGCCCGATTCCCAGTCCGCCTTTCCGTCCTTGGCAGGCATGACGACAAGGTGATAGTCGCTCATGATGTAGGGAAAGTCTGCATTGCCGCTGTTTAGTTTAAAAACGATCGTTTCCGGACCGTCCGCCTTGATATTGGTCACCGATTCCAGCAGCGACTTCGCCGCCGATTTGGTGTCGACTCCCATGTGGTATTGCATCGAGGCGACCACGTCATCCGCTGTTACGGTCTTGCCGTTGTGGAAGGTCGCACCTTTGCGCAGCTTGAATACCCACGTCGTCGCGTCGTCCGAGGTCTCGAAGCTTTCGGCAAGATCCGGTTGGATGCTGCCTTTCGCGTCGACCTCGGTCAGGCTGTTGGACATGGCACCCGAAAAGGCGGTTTGCGTGAAGGTGTCGGGATAGCCGGCCGGATCGATAGAATCCGTCGTCGCGCCATGTGCCATGCCGAGCTTGGCGAAGCCGCCCCGCTGCGGTTCGGCCCGCGCCACGGTCACGAAGAGCTTGACGCCGGCGGCGACCGTCAGGCCGGCCGCCAGCCCGAGCTGGATGAAATCACGGCGCGAAACCTTGCCGCGGCCGATCAGGTTTTGCGCCAGGCGGAGTTTATATTCAGATTCTGACACTGCTTCCTCCCATTGCGGATTTCCCGCATGCTTGTTGTTGGCATTATCGAGCAGATCTGGCGGATTCAGCCGATTTGCCTCCTTTCGGTTTTCAGCGTTTTCGACACAAATCTTACGCCGTTACATAGATTTCACCAGCTTCCACCGTGACCGGGAATGTTCGGGCACGTACGCCCGGATCGACCAGGGCCGCACCGGTTTTTATGTCGAATTCCCAACCGTGCCAGGCGCAGCGCACGATCTCGTTCTCGCGGTGATAGATGAACTGCGCTTGGTCGACCGGCGCCGTGGTTCCGCATTGCGGTCCCTCGCAAAGCGGAGCGCCTCGGTGCGGACAAACGTTCAGCAAGGCATGGAATGAATTTCCGATGCGGAATACCCCGACTGAAAGGCTGCGGATTTTCGCGATGTAGGGAGTTCCGGTCTCGATTTCTTCGACCCGGCAAATGTATGTCTTCTCAGCCATTGTCTGCTCCCGTCAGGCGGCATTAGCCGCTTGCGTGCGGGGAATGCGTTTATAGACCTCGAGCGCATTCAACCCCATGATCTTGCTCCTCCAGGCAGGCGGGATGTGCAGCGTGTTGGCATCGTCATAATCCCAATGCGGGTAGTCGGAGGCAAACATCAGCGTGTTCTCGCCGTCCATCGCTTCGAGAGTGGACCAGAGATGCTGTATGTTCGCGGGCTGCTCCAGCGGCTGCGTGGAAAAGCGGATATTGCGCCGGCAATACTCCGAGGGCAGCATCTTCAGCCACGGCGTTTCCTTGCGCAGCGCTTTGTAATCTGCGTCCAGACGCCATAATACCGATGGAACCCAGGCCACACCGCACTCGATGATCACGAAATACAGGTCCGGCCATTTTTCGAAAACGCCATGCGCGATCATGCTTGCCACATGCGACAAGGCCGACATGTGAAGAATAGCGTGCGTCTCCCAGAAGAAGGTCGTGGGAGCCGGTGCCACCGCATTCCAGTTGATGCCGCCATGGCCGCCCAGGTGGATCGCGAATGGCAGCCCGACTTCGGCGCAAGCCTCGAAAATGGGATGGTAGAACGGATCACCGTAGGGTTTGACCGAGCCTTGGGAGGCCAGAACCTGCACCATACGCGGATGGTTGCCGAGGCGGCGGATCTCGGCTGCTGCGAGCTTCGGATCCTGCGGCGCGATGATGATGGAGCCCATAAAACGACTGTCTTTGGGAAGCCATTCGGCGATTTGGTAGTCGTTATAGGCGCTGACCAGTGCACTTGCGTAATAGGGATTGGCTAGCGTGGAGGCTTCGATCGGCTCGTCGCCGGTGAGGATAGCGGCTCCGACATTGTATTTGTCGAGGTGCTTTTCTTTCATGACGAGATAGTTGTCGGCCTCCGTCTCGGGCCTGACGTCCTTCCGGGAGAAATCCTGCGGGTGAAACCACGGACGGTGACCGTGGGGGAAGGCGCCTCTCGGACCAGTTTTTTCGCCTTCTGTGAACATGTCTTTCCAGACGCCGGAAAGATATGGCTCGAGCACCGTAGCGCTCGACCAGTAATTGTGACAATCGCAATCGACTATGAACACCCTAACCAACTCCCCTGGCGCGGCAGGCCGGCTAACCCAGCCGGCTTCTTCAACCGCAGCTTCCGCCTTGGGAATTATTTGATCAAGCTTGTGATCTGAGGTAATACGATCGGATTTTTCGATCGCGAGGCCACATGCAGCTGGATCACATTGAGACCTTTCTCGACATTATGGAGTCGCGAAATTTCAACCGTACGGCCGATCGTCTTGGGGTTACGCAGTCGACGGTCAGTACCCGCATCAGGAACCTAGAGCAGGCCATCGGTTCGGAGCTCTTCCTGAGGGGACGCGCCGGCGCCGAACCGACCGCGGCGGGGCGACGTTTCGAAGCCTATGCGCGCGCGATGCTGTCGACATGGTCTCAGGCCCGCCATGACGTTCGGGCATTCAACCGGTTCGAGGGCACCTTGCGCGTCGCTGCGCAGGTCGGGATGACGCGATCGATATTGCCGGGTTGGGTGGAAACTCTGTTCCAGGTGCTGCCGAAATCGTCAATTCACGTAGAGTCCGACTACTCGCCGCAGATGATTTCCGACTTGAGCTTGGGAAACCTCGATATTGCTGTGGTCTACGCGCCCCGATACCTCCCTGAAATCTCCTACGATCCTCTCATGGTTGAAGAATATGTGATGGTGTCTACGGCGGCCAGGATCCTGTCGGAGGTCAACGCGGATACGTATATCCGGCCGGGCTACACGGTCGCGCTTGAAAAAGCCCACGCCGAGGCGCTGCCGCAATTGGCAATAGGCCGTCTTTCGATGGGCTCGGAAACGCTCGCCGAAGCGATGCTGCGGCGCATGGGTGGCACTTGCTATATGCGCAGTGACGATGCTCGGCGGTATACCGCCGAGCGGCCGTCTTTTGTGGTCGAGGGCGCGCCCGCGCTTCAGCAGCCGGTTCACACCGCTATTTTGGCGCGCCGCAAGCACGAGCCGATCATCCGTAGAGGGATTCGCGCGCTCCATCTGGCCGTTATGTCCATGGAAAGCTAGATCGAAATATCCGATTGTAAAGCCGACATCTGCCGCTTTTTTGAAAGTATCCCGGCTGCCATTCTGGTCGGGTCAAGCAGAGTCCAATCATGAACGCGCACGCTCCCTTTTCGGCCACCGATTTCGCTCCAGCGCTGCGTCAACGGCAATGGGCGGAGAGCTCAAGACAGTTCGTGCGCTGCCGGCGCGTCATCGATGAGACACACGACGTTAAGACATTCGTCTTTTCAGCTGCTTCTGGCCACATGTTCAGCTTTAGTGCAGGCCAGTATTTAGTCCTGAACCTGACAATCGACGGCACCCGGGTAACGAGACCGTACTCGGTGTCGTCGCCGCCGACTCGACCGCTCGACCTGCAGATCACGGTGAAGCGGGCGAAGGGCGGGCTTGTTTCCAACTGGCTTCACGACAATCTCCGGCCGGGCCACAACATTGAAATCGAAGGGCCGGTCGGACGTTTCAACTTCGACGATCTACCATCCGAGAAGCCGCTTTTCCTTTCGGGCGGCAGCGGCATCACTCCCGTTATGTCGATGCTGCGGGCGCTAACCGACCGGGCATCTGGCCATGACATCCGTTTCATTCACTGCGCTCGGACGGCGGACGACATCGCCTTCCGCTCCGAGTTAGAGGCGCTCGCCGCGCGATTCTCCAATGTCGATGTAAGCTTCATCTGCAGCCAGGAAGGTTCGGCGTGGCAGGGCCCTTTCGGTCGCATCGACGGCCCCATGCTCTTGCGGCTGGCTCCGGACCTTCACCAGCGCACGTCTTACGTTTGCGGCCCCGAGCCGTTTATGCAGACGGTTCGGGCCTGTGTCGCGGAGATCGGCATCGCACCCTCCCAGTATCACGAGGAAAGTTTCGGCGGCGCCGTGGGCAATTCCATGGCTCCTCAATCGGCTGCCGCTGGCCCGACTTGTGTCCGTTTCGCCCGGTCTGGCGTGGAGCACCTGTGTGCGCCTGGAGAGACTCTGCTCGATGCGGCGCGCAATAGCGGCCTCTACATCCCTACCGCATGCCAGCAGGGCATTTGCGGAACCTGTCGGACGGTCAAGCTCTCAGGTGACGTCGTGATCGACGACCTTGGAGGACTCAGCCTTGAAGAGAAGGCGGCTGGTTATGTGCTGGCTTGCTGCAGCCGGCCGCTAGGCACCGTTTGCCTCGATCTCTGACCTCATTGCGAATTGATGGCCAAGCCCGGCGCTGGGGGCATGCCAGTGGCTCACATGATTGGATAAACGGGGCGCGCACTCATGAGTCGGTTCCGGCAACCTGCGCTTGGCCGCTGGATCACCGCCACCGTGTGCTAAAACGCGTCAGACCGGACGCTTACCCTGGTTCAGCATATCCGGTTCAGCCCCGCGCATCCTCGCCGCTGGCATCCTCGGCCGCAAGGTGATCGCCGACACGCTGCATCAGCCAGTCCCAGGCTTCTTTTTCGCCCTCGCCCGCAGTCTTTTCGATGGCAATCGAAAGGTAGGCGATTTCCGCCTCGATCTTGTCGCGCGGCAGCATGCCGAGCCGGCTGACCAGGATGGCCAGTTCCAGCACCGCCGCCTTGGCGCGGTTGAAGCCGGTGAACGGCGCATGCGTTTCCTCCTGCACCACGCGGCAGAAATGGCGAGGCCGCATGGCATCGTCGTCCACGCTTTCGACTTCGAGGACCGAATGCGCGAGCGCCGCTGCGAGCCGCGGCACCGGAAACCCGTCGACCGCAACGGTCGGCCAATGCTTGCGGCCGGTCAGGCAGCCGGCAAAGATGCGCACGTCATCGGTGTAATTGGCAATGGCGAACGGCACTTCGGCGAGATTGTCGAGCGTGATCGACGGCCGGAACGGCGCGATGACCCAGCCGTCCTTCTCGGCGATGATGCCGATCGGCGCGATGTGGAGGTCGCCGGCTTTGTTGACCGTGGTGATGATCGATTCGCGAATGAACGGCATGGTTTAGCGCTCTTTCTTCGCGCGAAGCGTGGGGCCCGCTTCGGCAAGACGGCTGCGGTCGGTTTCGGGAGCCGGCGCGGCGACGCCCCATGCGAGCGGCTCGTCCTGCACATAGCGCTTGCCGAGGCGCCACGCGATCTCGGCCTTCATCAGTTCGGCGCCGAGATAGAACGCGTGTGCTCCATCCGCCTCAACGCCAAGCCCGGCAAAGAGTTCGAACGCATCCGTGGCAACCGCATGCCCCTTGCCGTTGAAAACATGGATGCCGTCCTCGGCGGTCATGATGCGGAAGTTGGTGTCGCGCACCTCCGCCGCCAGTGCTGTGATATCCTCGGTCGAGGCGGTGAACGGCTTACGGTCGTGAACCTGCAGCAGCCCTGGATGGTAACTTCGCGGCAGCGCACCGTCACTCTTGGCCGCAAACAGGATGCGGCGGGCAATGTCGTGCTCCTCGATGGTTCGCAGCGTGTGCGGGCTGACGTGCACGGCAAGCACGTTTCGGATCTGAAGTTCCGAGCAGAGCCCGGCCAGAACCGCGGTAACGCCGGAACTGTCGGCGTCGGTCAATTCGGTGAGATTGCCGGTGCCCATCAGCAGCTCGACCTCAGGCCAGCGGCGGCGCGCCTCGATGAAACGCCCGAGTGAGGCGGCAAAGCCGAAATGGATCGGGTCGAGCACCGGATCGGCGATGAAGGCGACGCCGGCCTGTTGCGCCGCTTCGATGGCCCGGCCGAGCGAATCCAGGTCGCCGGGCGTGGCCGGGATCAAAACTGGCACGGCCCCGCAATCGAAGGCCAGCGGCAGCGTGTTCTCATCGAGGCTGAGAAGATAGTCCGCACCGGCGCGCGCGCCGATCGACAGTTCGTCGGTGCTGGCCGAATCGACGCTGACCAGAAATCCCAGTGCCTTCAGCTTGCGCACGACCTCTTCCAGCAACGGAAACGGCGTTTCCGGCAGGCAGCCGAGATCGATGACGTCGGCGCCGGCCGCGGCCAGCGTCCGTGCTCTCGCCACCAGCCCCTCGACCGACAGCATCGGCGCATCGACGATTTCGGCGAAGATGCGCATGTCGTGACGCGAAAGATCAGGCGGCTCGCCCGCCCGGCCGAGAAAGGCCGGCAGATCGGCGATCTCGTCGGGCCCGCGTACGAAGGGCACGCCGAAATGCTTCGACAGATGCTCGATGTCGCCGCGATAGCGGCCTGGCAGGATGACGCGATCGGCGGCGCCTGCCAAGGTAAGCCGCCGCTTGATGATGTCTTCGCTCATCAGTGCCGCGACCTTGACGCCGATGTCGATGATCTCCCAGGCAAATTCGGTTTCGCCCAGTCCGGCCAGCAGCCTTTCCAGCCGGACCTTGGCCAGATGGCCGGTAAGAAAGACCAGCCGCTCAGCCATGGCTTGCGAGTTCGGCGTGGCGCCGCCTGACCGAGGCTTCGAGATCGGCAAACGACTCGACCACCTGGGTTCGCTCAAAACTCTTCAGTTGGTTGGTATTCTCCAGGTCGATGCTGCGCGGATAGACCTTGACCAGCCCATGCGGCGCCATGGTTTCGAGTTCCGGCGCGGTGTCGCAGGCAAAGACGATGGCCGGCACCCGGCATTTTCCGGCCTGGGCAAAGACGTTTGTGGCGAGCGTGTCGGAAATGCCGTGCACGCATTTGGCGACCGTGTTGGAGCTGGCCGGCGCCACCACCACCGTATGATAGACGCCGTGATAGAATTCGCCGACCGGGATCGCGCTCGCCGTCTTGTCGTGCAGCACGCGCGTCGTCTCCGGGAAATCGAGCTTGAGCTTGTACATGCGCAGCACTTCGCTGGCGGCTTTCGACACGAAGACATCGCAATGCTCGATCTGGTGAATGAGTGCAAAGCTCTCCGTAAAAAAATGACCGGAACCGGTCAAAACCCATGCCCAGCGCGGCGTATGCAGCGTCGCCATCGCCTACCCTGCTTTCCTTGCCGGCCGGGTCGGGGCCGCGATCGCAATGCCGGGCAGATTGCCCGCCGCGAGCAGCGGCCCGGCCTCGGCGGCATCTTTCGGGCCGGCGAGATGGACATCGACACCGTCGGGCAGCATGGCGGCGAAGCCGGCGTCGACGATGCCTCTGACCGCCAGGCTGTCGATCGTGTCGCTGCCGGAGAAGGCGCCGGTCTGCTTGATCAAGAGCAGCGCGTTCGCGCCGAGCTTGCCGGCAAGCCAGGCGGCAAGCGAATCGGAGGTAACATCCCAGGACGCCGGAATGTCCGGCGCCGGCAGCGCCAATGACGACGGCAGCCACACCGGGATCTTCCCCGCGTCCAGCGCCCGCCCCATTTCTTCCAGCGACCGTGCCGGCGCCAGCCTTTCATCGCGATCGAGGATGACCTGGGCGAACTGCTCCATAGCGAGGATCGCCATGGTGTGGGCGGCGGTGTCGGAAAAATCCATGTAAATCTGCGTCTCGCGCACCTGGTCGGCGAACAAGCCGCCGCCTGGCACGATGACGATCGGCAACTGGGAGCCCGCCAGCGCCGCGATCCAGCTTTCCAGTTCCGCCGCATGGACCGTGCTGCCGCCAAGCTTGACCACGGACGGCTTGACCACGGCTCGCCTGATCGCCTCAGGCCTTTCCTGTCGCGGCTGGGAAACAGCGCCTTGGTCTTTTCGCCCGGCAGGGCCGGAGGCGACGCCGCGGCCAGCCGATTGGCGCTTGCGTTCGATCTCGACGCCGACGCCGCCTGGGCCGAGTTCGAGTTTTTCCACCCTTACCGTGACCCGCACGACACGCGGGTTCTCCAGGATGTAGGTCGCCACCTGCTCGGCCAGGGCCTCGCTAAGCTGGATGTGGCCGCGCGCAACAATGGTGCGGATGCCGTCCATGATGATGTCGTAGGAGAACACATGGCGCATGTCTTCGGGATGGTCGGTGACTTGCAGCACGTCGGCGGTCACGTCGAAACGCACTTTTTGGGTATGGCCGTGCTCAAAACTGTAGGCGCCGATCTGGACCGGCAAGACAAAGTCCCGCACGAAGATCTTGTCGGTGCCCAGTGTCGGGTCGGTGCCCGGCGAATAGCCCCTCGCCGCCAGCAGGCGGTAGTCGATGCTCGACGCGCCGCCGGCCCGGGATGCTTCCGGGATCAGTTCGCGGATCTGCGCAACCGCCTCGGCGCTGATCGAACCCACGCGGCCGGAATCGCCGCACAGCGCCCCGCGAAAGCCGAGAAAATCGGGAGCGAAGGGCAGCAGGCGTGGAATATCAGGGGCTTCCAGCGATCCGCTCAGCCCAACCATGAGGCCGAGCGATTTCGCTCGATCGATGAATCCCGGGATACGCTCGGGCGGCAGATGGTCGAGCAGCCGCCCGTTGGCCTTGTTGGCAGTGTCGACCATGGCGCCATGGAAGCGATGTTTGGCAAGCATCGGCAGAAGCTCGAAATCCGGCGCCAGGTCAGCGAAAAGCACGGCGATCAGTTTCGTTCGCGGGGCGAGCGGCGCGAGCGCCGCCGCACAAGCCGCAACATTTGCCGACGGAAACAAACCTACCTTGACGTAATCGGCGCCGGCGGCAGTGATCTCTTCGGCCCTGGCGCGGATCGTCTCCGGTTCCATCGGCAGGTCGCCGCAGACCGCGCTGACCGGCGCCCGGCCGGCGATCAACGAAATCGTCCGGCGGATGATCTGCGTGGACACCGCGCCCAGCGCTCCCGCCTTCGGATCCTTCAGGTCGATGATGTCGACACCGCCTGAAAGCGCGATCTCCGCCTCGTCGACGCCGGTGATGCTGGCCAGCATTCTGGTCATTGACGGACTTTCTCCGGCATGAGGAAAAGGACGCTTTTGGGCCCGAATACCAGAATCCGCTCGGCCGCCGTTCGGGCGAGCAGGCATGGCACTAAAGCAGACGTGAGCAGTCCACTTTCAGGGTTTGATAAAATTTGCGGGTCAGCTAAGCTCATCACGGGCACCTTGACTTCGCGCCGCTCCGACAACAATCGGACTTTAGCGCAAGAACGGGTAATTTTATCGATGACGAGCGCGGTGCCGGGCACTCTGGCGGCCTTTTTGTGCTTTTTTTCCCTGACCGTCAACGTTGCGGGCGCGCTCGCCCAGGAAGCGACGGGCAAGCAGCCGGCCGCAACGGCCAAGCCGGAAAAAAAGCTGACCGAGATCAAGATAGGCTATTTGCGCGCCTATGCGCCGCAGCTGGCCTTGTCGGTGCTCGACGTCCCGCCGCGCGATGAAGGCGTTGCCGGCGGCAATGTGGCGATTGCCGACAACAACACGACCGGCAGCTTCCTCGGCCAGAAATTCAGCCTCGACGTGACCGAGGTGAAGCCGGATGCCGATGTCGTCCCGGCCTTCCAGGAAATGATCGCCAAAGGCAACCGCTATGTGGTCGCAGACCTCTCGGCCAGGCAGTTGCTGTCGATCGCCGATCTTGCTCGCGACAACGGCGTTTTGATCTTCAACGCTGGCGCCACCGACGACAGTCTTCGCGAGGAGGAATGCCGCGCCAGCATCTTCCACACCATCCCGACGCGCAGCATGCTGGCCGACGGGCTGGCGCAGTATCTCATCTGGAAGCAATGGCGGCGCTGGGTGCTGATCTACGGCTCGCACGAGCGCGACCAGCTTTTTGCCGAGGCGCTGCGCCGGGCGGCGACGCGCTTCGGCGGCGAGATCGTCGGCGAAAAACTGTTCGAGGATACCGGCACGGCGCGGCGGACCGATTCCGGCGTCGTCCAGATCCAGCGGCAGATGCCTGTCTTCACCCAGGACCTGCCGGAGCACGATGTGCTGCTGGTCGCCGACGAAAGCGAGGTGTTCGGCACCTACGTTCCGTTCCGCACCTGGATTCCGCGGCCGGTCGCCGGCACCGCCGGCCTCACCCCCTTGGCCTGGCATCCGGCCAGCGAGCAATGGGGCGGCACCCAGATCCAGAACCGCTTCGCCAAGGCAAACGGCCGCCGCATGGTGTCGAAGGACATGGCGGCGTGGACCGCGGTGCGCATCCTCGGCGAGGCGGCGACCCGCACGCAGGGCGCCGACCCGCGCAAGATGGCCGATTTCATCCGCTCCGACGATTTTTCGATCGCCGCCTTCAAAGGGCAGAAACTGACCTTCCGCAAATGGAACCAGCAGTTGCGGCAGCCGATCTTCCTCGGCGACACCAGGTCGGTCGTCTCGACATCGCCGCAGGAGGGATTTTTGCACCAGCTGTCGGAGCTCGATACGCTCGGGGTCGATGAGCCGGAAACAAAATGCGTGCTTAAGTAGAAAAGTTCGGGAGGAATTTCAGTGCAGAGACGAGCTTGCGCACTCGCCATAGTTGCGACCGGCTTCATGGCCGGTCCGGCGTCGGCCTACACGGCCTATGTCTCCAACGAGAAAGACAACACGATGACCGTGGTCGACACCGCGACGATGCAGGTGGTGAAGACCGTCAATGTCGGGCAGCGTCCGCGCGGCATCACCATCTCGCACGACGGCAAGCACATTTATCTCTGCGCCAGCGACGATGATTCGATTGAGGTCATCGACACGGCGTCGCTGGAGATCGTCGACACCTTGCCTTCCGGGCCCGACCCGGAGCTGTTCGTGCTGTCGCCTGACGGCAAGACGCTCTATGTCGCCAATGAGGACGACAATCTCGTCACCGTCATCGACATCGAGGGCAAGAAGGTGCTGGCGGAAATCCCGGTCGGCGTCGAACCGGAGGGGATGGGTGTCAGCCCGGACGGAAAGACCATGGTCAACACGTCGGAAACGACGAACATGGCGCATTTCATCGACACGTCGACGCACGAGATCACCGACAACGTGCTGGTTGACGCGCGTCCGCGCTTCGTCGAGTTCACCCCCGACGGCAAGCAGGCCTGGGTGAGCGCCGAGATCGGAGGCACGGTTTCGGTGATCGACAATCAAACGCGCGAAGTCGTCCAGAAGATCACCTTCGAGGTTGCCGGCCTGAGGCCCGAATCCATCCAGCCGGTCGGTGTGCGCATCACCGCCGACGGCAAGAAAGCCTATGTGGCGCTCGGGCCGGCCAACCGCGTCGCGGTGGTCAACACCCAGACATACGAGGTCGAGAAATACGTGCTGGTCGGCCAACGCGTCTGGCAGCTTGCTTTCACCCCGGACCAGAAGACCATCATCTCGACCAACGGCGTGTCGAACGACATCACCTTCATCGACGTGGCGACCGACGAGCCGGTGCAGTCGGTGACCGTCGGCGCGCTGCCGTGGGGCGTCGTCGTCTCGCCCAATTGAATTCCGCCAAATGAACCGTTGAATAAACCAAGTGAATCAAGCCGACAGAAAAACAGCAGAAGGGCAGGAAATCATGCGGAAATTTCGGGCAGTCGCTTTCGCCGCGCTGGTGAGCATGGCGCTCACCCAGGGCCAGGTCTCGGCGCAGGACGGCGATGACGATGACGCCGCCGCCGGAGCGGCCAGCACGGAGGCCAGTCCGAAAGCCGAGAAGGCGACCCGGGCCAGCAAGGACGTGCCGGAACTTATCCTCGGCAGCAAGGAAGACCAGTTCACCGCCAACCAGAAGGATTTTGAGCTGATCGCCGGCCAGGGCTATCGCTGGAAGATCACCGCGGCCGGCGGGCTGGAGTACAAATTCCACACCGACCTGTTCCGCAATGTGTGGAACAACCAGATCGTCATCAACGACCTCGAGGTGCACATGAACGGCGCACCCGCATGGCTCGAATTCGACGCCGACGGCACCATCCAGGTACAGTTCACCACCGTGAGGCCCGGCATCTACACATGGTCGGTGCCCGACCTCGCCGACAAGGGCATGAAGGGCACGATCACGATCAAGTAAGGTTTGAAAAGCAGGACCTGCGCGATCGCGCCCCGTGGGCTAGACTTGGGCCAGACTATTGTCGACGACAAGGGAGCCAGCCGGCGTGCAGCATGTGAGGACAAGCGGACCGGGAGATCAGGTGGCGGCGCTCGACGTCGCCGCCGTCAGCCATTCCTATGGTTCGAAGCCGGCGCTCAACGACGTCTCGTTCTCGATCGCGCCGGCGACGTTCACCGTTCTTCTCGGTCTCAACGGCGCAGGAAAGACGACCCTGTTCTCGCTGATCAGCCATCTTTACGACACGCGCCGCGGATCGATCCGCATCTTCGGCCATGACGTCAGCCGCGCTTCGGGCGAGGCGCTCAGGCGGGTCGGCATCGTGTTCCAGGCGCGCACGCTCGACCTCGATCTCAGCGTCTACCAGAACCTCTCCTACCACGCCGCGCTGCATGGCATCGGCGGACGCGAGGCCCGGCAGCGCATTGCCGCGCTGCTCGATATCGTCGACATGCCGGGCCGTCAGCATGACAAGGCGCGCAGCCTTTCCGGCGGCCAGATGCGGCGCATCGAGATCGCCAGGGCGCTGCTCCACCGCCCGTCGCTGCTGCTGCTCGATGAGGCGACGGTCGGTCTCGACATCCAGTCGCGCGCCGGCATTCTCGCCACCATCCGCAAGCTCGTCGAAACCGAGGGCATCGGCGTGCTGTGGGCAACGCATCTGATCGACGAGGTTGACGACGGCGACCATGTCGTCGTGCTGAGCCAGGGCGAACTGGTCGCCAAGGGCAAGGTGGCCGATGTCGTCAGGACGAGCGGCGCCGGCTCGATCCGCGACGCCTTTTCCAGGCTCAGCCGCATCGAGGCGGCCGGCACCGCGGGGATATCGCCATGAGCGCTCCTTCAATGCCCGAAAAAGTCGCCGGCATCATCCCGGCAAAGTTCGAAAAATTCGGCCTGCGCCACTATCTCATTTGCCTCAAAGGCGTCGTCCTGCGGGAATGCCTGCGCTTCCTGCACCAGCGCGAGCGCTTCATATCCTCGCTGGTTCGGCCGCTCATCTGGCTGTTCATCTTTGCCGCCGGATTCCGGCAGGTGCTCGGCGTGTCGATCATCCCGCCCTACAAGACCTACGTGCTCTACGAGGTCTACATCACGCCGGGCCTGTGCGGCATGATCCTGTTGTTCTCAGGCATGCAGTCTTCGCTGTCGATGGTTTATGACCGCGAGATGGGCAACATGCGCACCCTTTTGGTCAGCCCCTTCCCGCGCTGGTTCCTGCTGGTGTCGAAGATGCTCGCCGGCGTCTCCGTATCGATCGCACAGGTCTATGCGTTCCTGATCGTTGCCTGGTTCTGGGGCGTCAAGGCGCCGCCGATCGGCTATCTCATGGTGCTGCCGGCGCTGTTCCTGTCGGGCATGATGCTTTGCGCGCTCGGCATGCTTTTGTCGTCGATGATCAAGCAGCTCGAAAATTTCGCCGGCATCATGAACTTCGTCATCTTTCCCGGCTATTTCGCCTCGCCGGCGCTCTACCCGTTGTGGCGCATCCAGGAGGCGAGCCCGCTGCTGCACAAGATCTGCCTCGCCAATCCGTTCACCTATGCCGTCGAACTGATCCGCTTCGCCTTCTACGGCCAGATCGAGTGGCTTTCGCTGGGCGTCGTTGCCGGCTGCACTGTTCTGTTCCTTGCCGCCGCCATCATCGCCTACGACCCTTCGCGCGGCCTGGTGACCCGCAAACAAGACACCGGAGGAAATGGCTGATGGCACGAATGAGCCTTGTTCGCAGCCTGGCTGTGGTTGCCATGCTCGCGCCGAGCGTGAACGCCAGGGCAGCGAATACCGATCCGGATTGGCCCTGCATACAGCGCAAGGTGCCGCAACTCTCGCTCGGCCAGATCTGGAACGGGCCGGAGCTTCCGCCAGCGGCGAAGAATTTTTCGAAGGACCCTGCCGTCTCCGGCCTGGTCGAGGAGGTGGCGGCCCGGCGGATGCCGATTGCCGAAGCCCAGAAGAAAATCAAGGATTTCGCCGCCTCGCTGCCGGCCGAGCAGCTTGCGCCGAAAATGGCGATGCTGGTGCAAGGCATGTTCGATCACATGGACGCCGAGCGTTCGCAGGTGATCTCAGGCATTTCCCGTTACGCCCACAAGCAGCTCGAAATGGCCGCCGCCTTGCGCAAGGAAGCGTCCAACGTCGATGCGTTGCGGGCAAAGCCGGATGCGAATCCCGACGACATCGAACGGCGAACCGAGCAGCTGAAATTCGCAACGCGAATTTTCAATGAACGCGTCCAATCACTGACTTACGTCTGTGAAGTGCCGACGATCATCGAGCAGCGGCTTTATCAATTGTCCAAGGCCGTCTCGGAAACCCTCGCCGCGAAGAAGTAGACCCTCTATTTCCGCAACGGATCTTACGTTCCCCGGCCGGGCAGCACGCGCCAGCGCTGCACGAAATAACCGGGATGCGTCTCGATCCACTGGGCTACCAGCGGCTGCGCCTGCATGAAGGCGGTCCCTGGGTTCATCGCCAGGCCGTCCACCATCTGTTCGCGTTGTTCACAGGTCTGCGGCACATCCGTCAAGCAGACCATCATAACCAGCGTATAAAGCATTGCCCCATTACCCCCATCGAATCCCGAACCCCATGCCCGGGAGTTTCAGTGATACCGACCAGTCTGCAGGGTCGCACATACAAATCGCTTACGGGTGTGAAAGGACGTGCCCCCGCTCTTTCGCACCGCAATATAACATATCGCTTATCTAACACCTACAACCGCCGGTCGGCAATTGCTTCAGGTTGCGCTGCGCCAATGCGGCGCCGATGTTTCCGGCGTCGATGATTCCGATCTTCACGGGGTGTCTTAGATGTCGTCAGACCGGCAGCCCGTTCTGCTTGCGCAGGCTCTTGTCGAATGCGGATGCGGGGACGAAACGGCGCAGGAGACTGACCTGGCGCGCCATTTTTCCCGCGGCATAGCGCCTCTTCGGAACGGGATCGGTCGCAGCCGCCAAAACCGTCTTGGCGACCAATTCGGGCGAATCGCCTTTTTCCATTGCTTTCCGCACGACTGCGTTCATGCCAGCGCGCGCAGCGTCATAGATATCAAGCAACTGGTCCGGCTTGGCTAGATTATCTTCAAAGGACGTGCGGGTATAAGCGGGTTCGACCAATGCAACGCGAATCCCGAACGGGCGCAGTTCATGGTCGAGCGATTCGGAATAGCCTTCGATGGCATGTTTGGTCGACGCATAAAGCGCGAAATAGGGAGCTGGGATGAACCCCTGCACCGAACTCAGATTGACGATCCTACCCTTGCCTTGTCGGCGCATTATCGGCAGGACCGCGTTGGTCACGCGGAGCACGCCGAAGACGTTCACATCGAACAGTGCCTGAGCCTGGATCATTGAGGACTCTTCCGCGCCACCAAACAGACCCATGCCGGCATTGTTGACGAGCAGATCGATGCGCCCGGTCTCGGCCAGCACGTCATCGACCAGTTTCGCCACCGACGCGTCATCGGTCACGTCACAGGACAGCATGGTCAGGCCGTCGGAGTTTTTGGCGGCTGCGCGACGGCTGGTGCCGAACACGCGAAAACCGGTGCTTTGCAAAGCTATGGCCGTCGCGCGCCCGATGCCGGAGGACGCCCCCGTCACCAGGGCGACGCCAGGATTGGTCTTGTTCATGGAAATCATTTCTTTCTTTGGGTTGGACTGATTTTGGATTGGCGTGGGAGAAGCACGAAGGTCGGAGGCGTCAGTTATGAGCGCCTCTGGCGTTCGCACCGGCGAGTTCATCCGTCCAGCGCCGGAACAGCGCGCTGGCGTTGACGCCGCCAAAGCCGAAGCCGTTTGAGATCGCGTAGTCCATTGTCATCGGCCGGGCCTGGTTTGCGACGAAGTCGATGCCGTCGCCGGCTGGATCCGGCGCGCCCAGATTGAGGGTTGGCGGCGCCACCTGATCCCTGAGCGCCAGGATTGCGAAGATGGCTCCAAGCCCGCCGGCGGCTCCGAGCAAATGTCCGGTCGCCGATTTGGTTGCGCTGACGGCTATGGTGGAATCTGCGCCGAAGAGTGTTTTGATCGCCGCCATTTCCCCGAGATCACCGACCGGCGTGGAGGTCGCGTGCGCATTGAGGTGGCGAACCTCACGCGGCGAAATGCCGGCTTGGGCAATTGCGATCTGCATGGCTCGGCGCGCCCCGTCGCCATCCTCGGGACCGGAGGTGACGTGATGAGCATCCGCCGTCGTGCCGTAGCCGACGAGCTCGGCGAGCGGTTTCGCACCGCGCGCCAGCGCGTGGCTCAACGCCTCGACGACCAGCACGCCGGCTCCTTCGCCCATGACGAAGCCGTCCCGCGACACGTCGAACGGCCGTGACGCCTGAGCCGGCGCCCAGTTGAAGCCGGTTGAAAGGGAGCGTGCGGCAGCAAACCCACCGAGACTGACGATGTTCATGCAGGCTTCGGTTCCGCCGCACACGGCGATATCGGCTTCGTTGGCGCGGATGAGGCGAGCCGCATCGCCGATCGCCTGGATGCCGGCCGCGCACGCCGTCACCGGTGCGCCGAGCGGCCCCTTGAAGCCATGGCGGATCGAGATGTGGCCCGCCGCGAGGTTTACCAGGAAGGACGGCACCGTAAACGGCGACAGGCGGCGGACGCCGCGCTGGTCGACCGTGCGCACCGCCTCGGTTATGGCGGGGAAGCCGCCGATGCCGGACGCGATGATCGTGGCCGTGCGCAGGCGATCCGCTTCCGAGACAGGCGTCCATCCTGCTTGCGAGAGGGCCTCTTGTGCAGCGGCGAGCCCGAAGATGATGAACCGGTCTACCTTGCGCTGGTCCTTCGCAGCCAGGACGGTACCCGGATCGAAACCAGCCTCCGGATCGTCTTCCAGCGAGGGAACCACCCCGCCGATCTTCGCCGGCAGGTCTCCCACGACATCGTCCGGAAGCCTGCGGATGCCCGAGCGACCGGCCAGGAGCCGCGACCACGACGTTTCGACATCGGCAGCAAGGGGCGTGACCGCTCCCATGCCTGTAACAACAATCCGTCGCATCTATTTTCCTATCGATTTGGCTGCGCCGCCGGCGCTGCGCGCGCCGTTCAAGCGCCGGCTGCTTCGCGAACCTGTTCGGTCGCCGCGTCCAGGAAGGCCTGGGCGAGATCCGGATCGTTGACGACGCGCGACAGCATCAGCGCACCGACCATCGTCGAAAGAATGGCCATGGCCTTTCTGTCGGGCTCCTCAGCATTGGCCTCGGCAATGAAACGGCCGAGGATTTCGAGATGCTCCTTGATCCCGGCTTCGAACGACGCTCTCACCTCGCTGCCCTGTCTGGCGGCATCCGAGCCGAGCGCGACAATCGGGCAGCCGTCCATCTTTTCTCCGCGATGGCCCATGCTGAGGTAGAATGCGATCACCGCGCCAAGCGGATCCTCGGATTTTGCCGCAGTCGCGGCCGACCACCGCAGCGTGGCGCTCTCCATCGCCCGCCTCGACGCCTGCACCGCCAGATCGTCCTTGGAGGCGAACTGCTTGTAGAACGCGCCCTGGGTCAGCCCGGCAGCCTGCATCAGGTCTTTGAGGCCGATGCCGTCAAAGCCGCGCTCCCGAAAAAGCCGGCTTGCCACATTGATCACGGTTTCGCGGTTTTCCGCCGCCTGAATGCGACTCACACGCATGTAGACCTCCTTAAATTAGCTTGCGTTCGACATCTATAACAGATATAGAGTACGAACGCAATCCAATTTGGAGGAGAGGTCAAATGCTATATAGTCATATCATCGGGAAATCGATCCGGCAGAGCTTCGACCACGTCAACAACCATCGCTGGGATGAGGCGGTAAAAGCACTCGTGCCGCATGTCCATCACCGCGTTTCCGGCGCCCACGCGCTTGGTGGTGAGCGCCACGACAAGGAAGCCGTGCGCCGCTGGTTTGAGCGCCTCGGCCGCGTCCTGCCCAATCTCCATCTCACGGTCAACCACGTCTGGGTGACGGGCTGGCCGTGGCATACCACCGTATTTGCCCAGTGGGACGGCACGGCAACGCTGCTCAACGGCGACGCGTCCTACGTCAACAGTGGCCTGCACGTGTTCACCCTGCGGTGGGGCCGAGTCTATGCGCTAGAGGAATTCTACGATTCACAGGCAGCGGCCCGCGGTCTTGCCGCCCAGGCGGCAACTGGCCTTGAAGAAGCTGTCGCCGAACCAATTGTTGGCTAGCAGAAGCGCAGTCAGCGGGCCGCAGTGTAACCGCGGGTACGCTACCCGTGGCCATGCCGACCCATCAGCGCGCTCTCGGCGGCCGCTTGCGGGAACCGCTTCGACAGCCGCTCGTCGTTGACGGTCGCGAGAGGAGCACCGCGCCGAATATTGTCGAGAGAATGGCCTTGCAGCTGGGCTCCTTGCCCCTGCCCTCGCCAACCCAGCTACCGAGCGTCCCAGAATATTCCCTGATCCCCGGCCTCGAATGATGCCTCACGTCGGCGCCCTGCCTGGCGGCATCCGAACCGAGCACGTCAATCGGGCAGCCCTCCATTCTGTCTACGCGATGCGCCACGCGACTCACATGCATCATAAATTTTCATTTTTTAGATTGCATTCGTAATCTAACTCAGTTATAGAGTTCGAACGCAATCTAAAACGAAGGAGATACGAGATGATCCGCAACACCCTGAGCGCCTCGGTTTTGGCCACGCTGTTTCTTGCCGCCCCGGCGTTTGCCGAGGAAGCCACCATAGGAAGCCCGATCGAAGCCGGCAGCCTGCACGAGGGCCACCTCGACATGGTCGTCTATTACGTCCCGACCGAGGGCGACCTCCTGGAGGTCACCGCCACCTTCGCGCCGAAGACCGGCGGCGATCCGCAGCGCGTCGTCATGGGCCTCGCCGACGGCGACTCCGTGGCATTTTCGATGCCCGGCCACCGCGGCCCGCTCTACGCGTTCTCGCGGTCCGGCGAGGAGGTGACGGTGTCGTCCGAGACAGGCATGCGCGCCGATGCCAATGCACCGACCCGCCTTGCAGACGGCAGCCTGCGTGCTGGGCTCGCGTCCGTCGGGCCGATGTAAAGGTCAAACCCAATCTTTCTTGAGAGGCGACGAACGTGAAAAAGAGACCCGCTGTTGTGCTGGGGGGCGTGCTGATCGCGATGTCAGGAGCGGCGGCATTTGCCACACTTGCCATTCCTACGCAGGGAGCCTCCGCCGTAGGCGACCCGAGGCAGGAACCGCCGATCGTCAGACTGGTGACGGCAGCGCCGGTGACCGGATCCGAACGCGGCTTTACCGGTATTGTCGGAGCGAGGGTGCAGAGCGATCTCGGCTTTCGCGTCCCCGGCAAAATCGTGGAGCGGCTCGTGGATGTGGGTCAGGAGGTCAAAGCTGGTCAGCCACTGATGCGCATCGACGACACCGACCTTCGCCTCGCGCTCACGGCGAAGCGCAACGCCGTTGCCGCAGCGCGCGCAACAGTCGTTCAGACGGAACCGGATGAACGGCGATACGCCAGTTTGCTCAGGGATGGATGGGTCCCCCGACAGCGCTACGAGCAGGCGAAGGCCGCGGTCGATACGGCCGAGGCGCAACTCGCCGCCGCCGAAGCCGAAGCACGGGTCGCCGAGAACGAAGCGATCTACGCGGTCCTGCGGGCGGACGCGGATGGAACGGTGGTCGAAACGCTTGGCGAGCCGGGACAGGTCGTCTCCGCCGGCCAGACAGTGGTCCGGATCGCCAAGGCCGGCTCCCGCGAAGCGGTGGTTGCGCTTCCCGAAACGATCCGGCCGGCGATTGGGTCGGCGGCCGAGGCCAGCGTGTATGGCGGCGATGGCCGTCGTTATACGGCACGTCTGCGGCAATTGTCGAACTCCGCCGATGCCCGGACCCGTACCTATGAGGCCCGTTATGTGCTCGACGGTGAGGCCGCGGCAGCACCGCTTGGCGCGACGGTAACCATTCGGCTTGCGGGCCAGGCACGCCAGCGGGAAGTCCAGGTGCCGCTGGGAGCCGTGCTCGATGACGGCGAGAAGACAGGCGTTTGGGTCCTGGACAACGCCACCTCGACCGTAAAGTTTCAGCCCGTCAAGCTTGTTCGTGTGACCAGCGAAACCGCTATGGTCTCCGGACTGAACTCCAGCGATCCGATTGTTTCGCTCGGCGCCCATCTCCTGCAGGAGGGCGCTCGCGTCAGGACTGGGTCCGAAATCAGGGGCAACTGATAATGAACCTCAATCTTTCCGCGATCGCCGTTCGTGAACGCGCCGTCACGCTGTTCTTCATCCTCCTGCTGGTCGCCGCCGGCGCCTACGCTTTCGTCATGCTCGGGCGGGCGGAGGACCCCAACTTCACCATCAAGACCCTGACGGTCACGACGGCATGGCCGGGCGCGACGGCGCGCGAGATGCAGGACCTCGTCGCCGAACCGTTGGAGAAGCGGCTTCAGGAACTGACCTGGTACGACCGGGTCGAGACGACCACACGGCCGGGTTACGCGTATATGATGGTCACGCTGAAGGACAGCACACCGCCATCTGTCGTGCAGGAGGAGTTCTACCAGGCCCGCAAGAAGCTTGGGGATGAAGCCCGCAACCTGCCGTCCGGCGTCTTCGGGCCCTTCGTCAACGACGAATATTCGGATGTGAGCTTCGCCCTTTATGCGCTGAAGGCGAAGGGCATGCCGATGCGTGAGCTGGCGAGGCAGGCCGAGGCGATCCGCCAGGACCTCCTGCACGTGCCCGGCGTCAAGAAGATCAACATCCTCGGTGAACGTCCCGAACAGATATTCGTCGAATTTTCCTACGCCAAGCTGGCTACCCTCGGCGTATCGGCGCAGGACATCGTCGCCGCCTTGCAGCGGCAGAACACCCTCACGCCGGCAGGCTCGATCGACACAAAGGGGCCGCGGGTTTTCATCCGGGTCGACGGCGCTTACGACAGCGTTCAGGCGATCGCCGACACGCCGATTGCCGCTGCGGGGCGGACGCTGAAGCTCTCCGATATCGCCGAAGTCCGGCGCGGCTATGAAGATCCTCCCACCTACCTCATCCGACGTCAGGGTGAGCCCACCATCATGCTCGCGGCTGTCATGCAGGAGGGCTGGGATGGTCTCGCGCTCGGCAAGGCGCTGGAGGACAGGACGGCGGCCATCGCACAGACGCTGCCGCTCGGGATGACGCTCGACAAGGTGACCGACCAGGCCGTCAACATAACCTCTGCGGTCGACGAATTCATGATGAAGTTTGCGATGGCGCTCGGTGTGGTGCTCTTGGTGAGCCTGTTGAGCCTCGGCTGGCGCGTCGGCATCGTGGTGGCGGCTGCCGTCCCTCTGACGCTTGCCGTCGTGTTCCTCATCATGCTGGAGACCGGCCGGTTCTTCGACCGCATCACGCTCGGTGCCCTCATCCTGGCGCTCGGTCTTCTCGTCGACGACGCCATCATTGCCATCGAGGTGATGGTGGTGAAGATGGAAGAAGGCATGGACCGCATCAAGGCGGCGGCCTATGCGTGGAGCCACACTGCGGCGCCGATGCTGTCCGGGACGCTCGTGACGATCGCCGGGTTCCTGCCGGTGGGCTTCGCGCGCTCGACGGCCGGCGAGTATGCCGGCAACATCTTCTGGGTCGTAGGGTTCGCCCTCATCGTCTCCTGGATCGTCGCGGTGGTCTTCACACCTTACCTCGGCGTCAAGATGCTGCCCGACATCAAACCGGTCGAAGGCGGTCACCAAGCGATTTACGACACGCCGAACTATCGGCGCTTGCGGCGGCTCATCACGTTTGCCGTGCGCCACAAATTCGCAATCTCCGGTATCGTCGCTATCGCCTTCGTGCTTTCCGTTGTCGGCATGGGGTCTCTCAAACAGCAGTTCTTTCCGACATCCGACCGACCCGAAGTGCTGGTGGAGGTTCGCCTGCCGGAAGGCACCAGCATCGAGACGACGACCGCTACGGTCGAGAAGCTCGAAGGCTGGCTGGACGACCAGGCCGAGGCCAAGATCGTCACGAGCTATGTCGGTCAGGGCGCACCCCGCTTCTTTTTCGCAATGGCGCCGGAGTTGCCTGATCCTGCCTTCGCCAAGATCGTCGTGCTGACCCAGGACGCCGAGGCGCGTGAGGTGTTGAAGCACCGCCTTCGCGAGGCGGTGGCAGAGGGGCTTGCACCCGAGGCCAATGTCCGCGTCACGCAACTCGTGTTCGGCCCCTACACGCCGTTCCCGGTCGAGTTCCGGATTATCGGACCTGATCCCGCGCAGCTCTACAGCATATCCGAGAAGACCCTCGACATCATGCGGGGCGTCCCGGACGTGCGTCAGGCCAACCGCGATTGGGGCAATCGCACACCCGTGCTCCGCTTCGTCCCGGATCAGGATCGACTGAACCTCATCGGCCTGTCGCCGGCGGAGGTGGGCCAGCAACTCCAGTTATTGCTCACCGGCATCCCCGTTACGCAGGTTCGCGAGGAGATCCGCAACGTCCCCATCGTCGCACGCAGCGCCGGCGGCGAGCGGCTGGATCCGACACGTTTGGCGGATTTCTCACTGATGACCCGGGACGGTCGCCCGATTCCGCTCGACCAGATCGGCCATTCGGAAATCCGTCTGGAAGAGCCGATCATGAAGCGCCGTGATCGCACGCCTGTCATCACGATCCGCTCGGATATCAACGAAGCGACTCAGCCTCCAGAGGTTTCCAAGGAGATCGCGAAGGCCCTTCAGCCGCTGATCGCATCCCTTCCGGCCGGCTATCGCATCGAACTGGGCGGATCGATCGAGGAGGCTGAAAAGGCCAACACCGCACTGGGCAAAGTCTTTCCGGCAATGATCGCCGCCATGCTGATTGTTATCATGCTGCAGGTGCGATCCTTCTCGACGATGGCCATGGTGATGCTGACGGCGCCGCTTGGTCTCGTCGGCGTCGTGCCGATGCTGCTCACCTTCAACCAGCCCTTCGGATTCAACGCCATTCTGGGCATGATAGGACTGGCCGGCATCCTGATGCGCAACACGCTGATCCTGACCGAACAGATCAAGGAGAACCGAGCTGCCGGCCTTGACGACTATCACGCCGTCATCGAGGCGACGGTGCAACGCACCAGGCCCGTGATCCTGACGGCACTCGCCGCCGTGCTGGCGTTCATCCCGCTCACGCACTCCGTCTTCTGGGGATCGATGGCCTATACGCTGATCGGCGGCACGGCGGTCGGCACGGTGCTGATCCTGCTCTTCCTTCCCGCGCTCTATGCCGCATGGTTCCGGATCAAGCCAACTGCAGACGACGTCCATGAGGAACCATCCGGCTCGTCGAATGAATTGGAAAAGCAAACAGCAATTGCTGCTGAATAGGGCCCTGTTGTCGAGCAGGCGGATCAAGATTTCGGCGCTGGCTTTGCCTGAATATACGCAGGGCCAGTCGCACGACCTTACGCTTGCAAAATGATCGTTCAGGGCGAGCCCGGCAGATCCATCATCAGCTCTGGAGACATCGATGAATCATCCGGTCGGAACGCGAACGGATCCCGACGAGGTGCGCGCTCGCATCCTGGAGGTGGCAGAGGCGCATTTTCGCCGCATCGGCTACCATAAGACGTCGGTAGCCGACATCGCCTCCGAACTCGGCATGAGCCGGGCGAACGTCTACCGTTTCTTTTCCTCCAGGGATGCAATCAACGAATCCATCTGCAGGCAGGTCGTGAACGAGGTCGCGGACATCGCCGTTGCGATCGCACGCACCAACGCGCCGGCCTTGGAGAAACTCGACCGGCTCCTGACCGCCGTTCACCAGCACAACAAGTCGAAATTGATCAAGGAAAGAAGCATGCACGACTTGATCGTCGCCGCCCTGCGCGAGAATCGGGCGGTCATCAAGGCGCATGTCGAGCGAATGTTGGAAATCCTTGAGGCGATCATTCGTGAGGGGACCGAGGCGGGCGAACTCAAGGTCGAGGACCCGGCAGAAGCGGCGCGTGCGGTCAACGCCGCGTTCACGCCGTTCTTCCACCCGATTCTGATCGAGCACTGCGTTCAACACGGCGAAGACACCGAAGCGGGCCTGCGCACGCAGATTCGCTTTGTCCTGAAAGCTCTCGGCAAATCGAACTAGCCGCCCTGGCAGGTAGCTGCCAGCGACGCATTCCGCCCTCAATTCAGGCGCGACCTCCTGTGTTCGGTCCCTCGTGCGGATAGAGCTTGCCGAACAGGGGCAGGTACATCGCGCCCTTGCGCATCAGGAAATCGTGGAACGTCGCCATCGCCGGCGAGATGGCGTGATCGCTGCGCATCACCGAAAACCATTGCCGGCGGATCGGCATGCCGACGACGTCGAGGATGACCAGCCGGCCGGCTTCGGTTTCGGCGGCGATGGTGTGGGCAGAGATGAAGGCAATGCCGAGCCCGGCCATCACCGCCTGCTTGATCGTCTCGTTCGAGCCCATCTCGACGCCGAGATCGTCGATGCGGCCGGGCACGTCGCTGAGGAATATTTCCAGCGAGATGCGCGTGCCGGAGCCGGGCTCGCGGATGAGGAAATGCTCTTCGGCGATCCGCTCCTTGGATATCTCGCGTACCGAGGCCAGCGGGTGGTCGGGCGGCGCGATGATGACCAGCGGGTGATCGCCGAAGACCGAGGCACGCACCGGGACTTCCCTCGCCGGGCGTCCCATCAGCGCGATGTCGATGTCGTGGTTCTTCAGACTGTTGATGGTTTCGGCGCGGTTGCCGATGGCGAGCCGCATGTCGATGTCGGGATGTTCCTTCATGAAGCCGGCCATCAGCCGCGGCGCGAAATATTTGGCGGTGGAAACGACGCCGAGCCGCAAGCTGCCGATACGCACGCCCTTGATCGCATCCATCTTGTCTTCGAGCAGGCGAAGCCGCTCCTCGATCGCCTGCGCCGTCTCGACGAAGGCCAGACCTGCGGCAGTCGGACGCATGCCGTCCGACGTCCGGTCGAACAAGGCCAGCTGGAACTCCTCCTCGACCTGCCGCAACTGGATCGTCACTGCTGGAGGAGACAAGCCTAACACCTTGGCCGCGCTAACAATTTTTCCATGGCTGATGATGGCCTGAACGGTCTTGAACTGCTTGAGCGTGAGGTTTCTCATGCGCCATACTAAATTTTTTTTAGTGCGAAAGTAAAGTTATTGAATTTTACTTATCCATGGCAGTTTGTTCTCATCCCCCAATCCGGCCGGAGGAGTTGCGGCTGGATCGGGAGGTTACGATGCCAGCGGCAACGCTCGACGCATTTCTGAATTCCTATCTCGGCCCACCCGACGAACTGCGTTCGGCAGTCGTCGCGACCGTTCGTCAGCTGACGCAGGCCGCCACCAAGGTCCGCAACACCATCAATCAGGGGGTGCTCGGCACCGCCTTTGCCGGGACCCGCAGCGCCAATGCCGACGGCGACATCCAGAAGGATCTCGACATCTTCGCCGACGACATCTTCCTCGACGCCATGCGCCACGCTCCGGTCGCGCTCTACGCCTCCGAGGAACTGGAGCAGCCGGTCCTGCTCGACAGCCAGGCGCCTCTCGCCATCGCCATCGACCCGCTCGACGGCTCTTCCAACATCGACACCAACGTGTCGATCGGAACGATCTTCTCGCTCCTCCCTGCAACTGGCGCGCCGGACGAAAATCCGGCCGCCTCTTTTTTGCAGCCGGGCGTGAAGCAGCTGGGCGCCGGTTTCTTCATCTACGGGCCGCAGCTGGCGCTGGTCCTGTCGCTCGGCAGCGGCACGCATGTCTTCGTTCTCTCGACCAGGCTCGGCACCTTCGTCCAGGCCTACGAGAGCCGGATTATCCCGCAGCGTACCCAGGAGTTCGCCATCAACGCCGCCAACTACCGGCATTGGGACGAGGCGGTGCGGCTCTACATCGACGACTGCCTCGAAGGTACTGAAGGCCCACGCGGAAAGGACTTCAACATGCGCTGGATCGCCTCCCTCGTCGCCGACTGCTACCGCATATTGATGCGCGGCGGCGTCTTCCTGTATCCAGGCGACAAGCGCAAGGGTTACCGCCAGGGACGGCTGCGCCTCGTCTATGAGGCCAACCCGATCGCCTATCTCATCGAACAGGCAGGCGGCGCCGCCACCGACACCATCACCCGCATCCTCGAAATCGAGCCCGAGGGCCTGCACCAGCGCGTGCCCGTGGTGTTCGGATCGGCGCGCGAGGTCGCACGCATCACCCGCTACCACACCGAGCCCAGCGCGATCGGCGAGCGTGCGCCGCTGTTCAGCCGCCGCGGCCTGTTCAGGGCCTGAACATCATGTCGGCAAAGCACCCCATCATCACCATCACCGGGTCGTCGGGCGCCGGCACCACCTCGGTCAAGCGCATCTTCGAGCTCATCTTCCGGCGCGAGAACATCGACGCCGCCTTCATCGAAGGCGATGCCTTTCACCGCTACGACCGCGCCACGATGAAGGTCAAGGTGGCCGAGGAGGAGAAGGCGGGCAATCCGAACTTCACCCACTTCCATGCCGAGGCCAACGAACTCGCAATCCTCGAAGAGGTGTTTGAGGAATATGGCCGCCGTGGAACCGGAAAGACCCGCACCTACATCCATGACGAGGACGAGGAGAAGCAGTACGGCACGCCGCCCGGACAATTTACCGAATGGCGCGAATTCCCGCCGAGCGACCTGCTCTTCTACGAGGGCCTGCACGGCTGCGTCGTCACCGACAAGATAGACCTGGCCCGGCATGCCGACCTCAGGATCGGCGTGGTGCCGGTCATCAATCTCGAATGGATCCAGAAGATCCATCGCGACCGGGCAACACGCGGCTATTCCACCGAGGCGGTGATGGACGTCATCCTGCGCCGCATGCCGGACTATGTCCGCTACATCGTCCCGCAATTCTCGCAGACCGCCATCAACTTCCAGCGTGTGCCGATCGTCGACACGTCCAACCCGTTCATCGCGCGCTGGATCCCTACGCCCGACGAATCGATGCTGGTCATCCGCTTCGCCAATCCCCGCGGCATCGATTTCCCCTACCTGCTTTCGATGATCCACGACTCGTTCATGTCGCGGCCGAATTCCATAGTGGTGCCAGGCAACAAGCTCGATCTTGCCATGCAGCTGATCCTGACGCCGCTCATCCTGCAATTGATCGAACGCAAGAACCGTGTGTCGTGAGGAGGACGCCATGAACAGCCAAGCAGCAGCCCTGAAGCCCGTCGCCGCCGTCTCGGAGCGCGACATGGCGAACGCCATTCGTGCATTGGCGATGGACAGCGTCCAAAAGGCCAATTCCGGCCATCCGGGCATGCCGATGGGCATGGCCGATGTCGCGACGGTGCTGTTCAGCCGCTTCATCAACATCGATCCGTCGGCGCCCAACTGGCCCGATCGCGACCGCTTCGTGCTTTCGGCCGGGCACGGCTCGATGCTGCAATATGCGCTGCACTACCTGCTCGGCTACGAAGACATGCCGATCGAGCAATTGCAGCGGTTTCGCCAGCTGGGCAGCCGCACCGCCGGACATCCCGAATATGGCCATGCGCTTGGCATCGAGACGACGACCGGTCCGCTCGGACAAGGCATCTCGACCGCCGTCGGCATGGCGCTGGCCGAGCGCATGCTGGCTGCCCGCCACGGCGCCGATCTCGTCGATCATTTCACCTACGCGATCGCCGGCGACGGCTGCCTGCAGGAAGGCATCAGCCACGAGGCGATCGACCTTGCCGGTCACCTGAAGCTCGCCCGGCTGATCGTCTTCTGGGACGACAATGCGATCTCGATCGACGGACCGACGTCGCTGTCGACATCGATGGACCAGCCGGCACGGTTCGAAGCCGCCGGATGGCATGTGCAGTCGGTGGACGGCCACGACACGGAAGCCGTCGCTGCGGCAATCGAAGCGGCGCAGCAGTCGGACCGGCCGTCACTGATCGCCTGCCGAACGGTGATCGGCAAGGGCGCGCCCAACCTGGGCGGCTCGGAAAAGACGCACGGCGCGCCGCTGGGCGATGCCGAGATCGCCGCGACGCGCGAGAACATCGGCTGGGCCTGCGCGCCGTTCGAGGTGCCGGACGACATCCTGTTCGCCTGGCGCGAAATTGCCGAGCGCGGGCAAGCGGCGCGGCACGCCTGGGAGCAGCGGTTTGCCGCCTCGCCGCAGCGCCAGGCCTTCGAGAGTGCGGTCGCCGGCACCCTGCCCGACGCGGTCTTCGAAGCGCTCGGCGCTTTCCGCAAGGAGCATGTCGAGAAGGCGACCAAGGTCGCAACGCGAAAAGCCTCCGAAATGGCGCTCGGCGCCATCAACGCCGCAACCGAGCTGACCGTCGGCGGCTCCGCCGATCTGACGCACTCGAACCTGACGATCACCAAGGGCATGGCTCGCATAGCGCCTGGTGCCTATGCCGGCCGCTACATCCACTACGGCATCCGCGAGCATGGCATGGCCGCGGCCATGAACGGCATCGCGCTGCATGGCGGCTTCGTGCCTTATGGCGGCACATTCCTGTGCTTCGCCGACTATGCCCGCGGCGCGATGCGGCTCTCGGCGCTGATGGGCCAGCGCGTCATCTATGTGATGACCCATGATTCCATCGGTCTCGGCGAGGACGGCCCGACCCATCAGCCGATCGAGCACCTGGCGATGCTGCGGGCAACGCCCAACCTCAACGTCTTCCGTCCGGCCGACATCATCGAAACGGCGGAGTGCTGGGAACTGGCGCTGAAGAGCAAGAACCGGCCGAGCGTGCTGGTGCTCTCGCGGCAGAACCTGCCGATGCTGCGCCACACAGATAGCGAAGAGAACCTGTCCAGCCGGGGCGCCTATGTCCTGCGCGAGCCGGCCGGGCACCGCGCCGTGACGCTGATCGCCACCGGCTCGGAGGTCGAGATCGCCGTTGCCGCCGCCGAACGGCTGGAGACCGAGCACGGCATCGCCGCCGCCGTCGTCTCGATGCCGTGCTGGGAGCTGTTCGAGGAACAGGATGCCGACACCCGCAAGGCGGTCCTCGGCTCGGCGCCGCGCGTCGCCGTCGAAGCCGCAGCACGGCTCGGCTGGGACCGCTGGATCGGCGACACCGGTGCTTTCGTCGGCATGGCCGGTTTCGGCGCCAGCGCCCCTGCCCCGGATCTCTACCGGCATTTTGACATCACGCCCGAAGCCGTCGCCGCAGCGGCGCTGAAGCTCATCATCTAGGAAGGACCCCAAAATGGCCCGCATCACCCTTCGCCAGCTTCTCGACCATGCCGCCGAGCACGGCTATGGCGTTCCGGCATTCAACATCAACAACATGGAGCAGGGCCTTGCCATCATGGAGGCGGCCAGGGCCTGCGACGCACCGGTCATCATCCAGGCCTCGCGCGGCGCCCGCTCCTATGCCAACGACATCATGCTGGCCAAGATGATGGAGGCGTTGACCGAAATGCATCCGGCCATTCCGCTCTGCATCCATCAGGACCACGGCAACAACGAAACCACCTGCCTTTCGGCGATCCGCCACGGCTTCACCTCGGTGATGATGGACGGCTCGTTGATGGCGGACGCCAAGACGCCGGCGAGCTACGACTACAACGTCGCCATCACCGAACGTGTCGCACGCATGGCGCATTGGGTCGGCGCTTCCGTCGAAGGCGAGCTCGGCGTGCTCGGCTCGCTGGAAACCGGCCAGGGCGAGGCCGAGGACGGGCATGGCGCCGAAGGCGCGCTTTCCCACGACCAGCTTTTGACCGATCCCGATCAGGCGGTCGACTTCGTCACCGCCACCCGGGTCGACGCGCTGGCGATCGCCTGCGGCACTTCGCACGGCGCCTACAAATTCAGCCGCAAGCCCGACGGCGGCATCCTCGCCATGCAGGTGATCGAGGCGATCCACGAAAAGCTGCCCAACACGCATCTGGTCATGCATGGCTCTTCCTCGGTACCGCAGGAACTGCAGGACGTCATCAACCGATATGGCGGCGAGATGCCCCAGACCTTTGGCGTTCCGGTCGAGGAGATCGAGCGCGGCATCCGTTACGGCGTGCGCAAGGTCAACATCGACACCGATTGCCGCATGGCCATGGCCGGGCAGTTCCGCCGCGTCGCGACGGAGGACCCGCGCGAATTCGACCCGCGCAAATTCCTGAAACCCGCCATGGATGCCCTGCGCGACCTTTGCCGCGATCGCTTCGAGCGCTTCGGCACCGCCGGCAACGCCTCGAAGATCAGGGTCATCGCCATGGACGAGATGGCCAAACGTTATGCCGCGGAAAAACTCGACCCGCAAATCGCAACCGCGAAAGCCGCCTGAGCGGCAAACAGGAGACCTGTCATGAACAAGATCGACATGCCGTCAGCTGGCACGCTCAAGGAAGGCAAGGAACGCTACAAGTCGGGCGTCATCCCCTACAAGAAAATGGGCTACTGGGAGCCGGATTACCGGCCCAAGGAGACCGACCTGATCGCCATGTTTCGGATCACGCCGCAGCCAGGCGTCGACCACGAGGAGGCTGCGGCCGCCATCGCCGGTGAATCCTCCACCGCGACATGGACGGTGGTGTGGACCGACAGGCTGACCGCCTGCGAGCTCTACCGCGCCAAGGCGTTCAGATCCGAGCCGGTGCCGAACACCGGTCCCGGCACCAAGACCGAGCAGCAGTACTTCGCCTACATCGCCTACGACCTCGACCTGTTCGAGCCGGGCTCAATCGCCAACCTGACCGCATCGATCATCGGCAACGTGTTCGGCTTCAAGGCAGTCAAGGCCTTGCGGCTCGAGGACATGCGCATCCCGGTGGCTTACCTGAAGACCTTCCAGGGCCCGGCGACCGGCATCGTGGTGGAACGCGAGCGGCTCGACAAGTTCGGCCGGCCGCTGCTCGGCGCGACGACGAAGCCGAAGCTTGGCCTGTCAGGCCGCAACTATGGCCGCGTCGTCTACGAGGCGCTGAAGGGTGGCCTCGACTTCGTCAAGGACGACGAGAACATCAACTCGCAGCCGTTCATGCACTGGCGCGACCGCTTCCTCTACTGCATGGAGGCCGTGAACAAGGCGTCGGCCGCCACCGGCGAGGTCAAGGGCCATTATCTCAACGTCACCGCCGGCACGATGGAGGAGATGTACGAGCGCGCCGAATTCGCAAAGCAGCTTGGCTCCTGCATCGTCATGATCGACCTGGTCATCGGCTACACGGCGATCCAGTCGATGGCCAAATGGGCACGCCGCAACGACATGATCCTGCACCTGCACCGCGCCGGCAACTCGACCTATTCGCGCCAGAAGAACCACGGCATGAATTTTCGCGTCATCTGCAAATGGATGCGGATGGCCGGCGTCGACCACATCCATGCCGGTACGGTGGTCGGCAAGCTGGAAGGCGACCCGCTGATGATCAAGGGTTTCTATGACACGCTGCGCGAGGAGCGCACGCCGCAGAACCTCGAAACCGGGCTGTTCTTCGACCAGGACTGGGCCTCGCTCAACAAGGTGATGCCCGTCGCCTCGGGCGGCATCCATGCCGGCCAGATGCACCAGCTGATCCATTATCTCGGCGAGGACGTCGTCCTGCAGTTCGGCGGCGGCACGATCGGCCATCCGGACGGCATCCAGGCCGGCGCAACGGCCAATCGCGTCGCGTTGGAGGCGATGATCCTCGCCCGCAACGAGGGCCGCGACTATCTGCGCGAAGGCACCAAAATCCTCGAACAGGCGGCCAGATGGTGCACGCCGCTGAAGGCGGCCCTGGAGACCTGGAAGGACGTCACCTTCAACTACGAATCGACCGACACGGCCGACTTCGTGCCAACCGCAACGCCCAGCTTCTAGACAAAAGGAACCGTCGCCATGATGACCAATCCGGGAAACAAGGTCACGCAGGGACAGTTTTCGTTCCTGCCCGACCTGACCGATGAGCAGATTTCGGCGCAGATCAAATACGCGTTGAAAAACCACTGGGCGGTCAGCGTCGAGTACACGGACGATCCGCATCCGCGAAACACCTATTGGGAAATGTACGGCAACCCGATGTTCGACCTGAAGGACCCGGCGGGCATCCTGCTTGAAGTCAACAATTGCCGGAAAGCCATGCCCAACATGTATGTCCGGGTCACCGCCTTCGATTCGAGCAAGGGCTGGGAAGCGCCGCGCATGTCGTTCATCGTCAACCGGCCGCCCAACGAACCCGGGTTCCGGCTGCTGCGCCAGGAGCGCGACGGCCGCAGCCAGGGCTATTCGATCGTGCCTTATGCGACCGACAGGCCCGAAGGCGAGCGGAGCTAGCCGAAACCATGCTGGACGCGATAGCAAAGGGCACTGCCGCGCCGGACGAATCGGTCGATCTGCAGGCCGAGTTCGAGGCGTCCAACATCGATGAGGTGCTGGGCAAGCTCGACCGCGAACTCGTTGGCCTGAAGCCCATCAAGACCCGCATCCGCGAGATCGCGGCGCTGCTCCTGGTCGACCGGCTTCGCCGCAAGTTCGGCCTGACCTCGGGCGCGCCGACCCTGCACATGAACTTCACCGGAAACCCCGGCACCGGAAAGACCACCGTGGCGCTCAGGATGGCCGAAATCCTGCATCGTCTCGGCTATGTCCGCGAGGGCCACATGGTCGCAGTGACGCGAGACGATCTCGTCGGCCAGTATGTCGGCCACACCGCGCCCAAAACCCGCGAAGTGATCAAGCGCGCCATGGGTGGGGTGCTTTTCATCGACGAGGCCTACTATCTCTACAAGCCCGAGAACGAACGTGACTACGGCCAGGAATCGATCGAGATCCTGCTGCAATGCATGGAAAACAACCGTGACGACCTGGTTGTGATTCTTGCCGGTTACAAGGACAAGATGGACCGCTTCTTCAACAGCAATCCCGGCATGCGCTCGCGCATCGCCCACCACCTCGACTTTCCCAACTACGGCGTCGGCGAGCTCAAATCGATCGCCGAGATCATGCTGGCGGAACAGAATTATCGTCTCAGCGAGGCGGCGGCCAAGGCGCTCGAAGAGTACCTGCCGATCCGCATGCGGCTGCCACATTTCTCCAACGCTCGCTCGGTCCGCAATGGGCTCGACCGGGCGCGGCTTCGCCAGGCCAACCGGCTTTTCACGTCGCGCGACCGGGTGTTGACGAAGACCGACCTTATCACCATTGAGGAATCCGATATTCGCGGCAGCCGCGTGTTCGCGGAAGGCAAGCTCGAAGGCGAACCGGAGACGAAGGCGCGCTGACACGATGACGCCGGTTGGTGTGCAGCGACCGGAAACCGAAGACGGAATGGAGCCGACGACCATGGGTACCAAGACAATCATCGCCCCCTCGGTGCTTTCTGCGGATTTCTCGCGGCTCGGCGACGAGGTCGAAGCAGTCGTCCGGGCGGGCGCCGACTGGATCCATCTCGACGTGATGGACGGTCATTTCGTGCCCAACATCACCTTCGGTCCGCCGGTGATCAAGGCGATCCGTGACCGAACCGACAAGGTCTTCGACTGTCACCTGATGATCGCGCCGGCCGACGCCTATCTCGCCGCCTTCGCCGATGCCGGCTGCGACATCATCACCGTGCACGCAGAGGCCGGGCCGCATCTCGACCGTTCGCTGCAGGCGATCAGGAATCTCGGCAAGAAGGCCGGCGTGTCGCTGAACCCGTCGACGCCGGAAAGCGTCATCGAATATGTGCTCGACCGGCTCGATCTGGTGCTTCTGATGACGGTCAATCCGGGCTTCGGCGGCCAGGCGTTCATTCCGGCGGTCGTCGACAAGGTCAGGCGGGTCAAGGCGCTGATCGGCAATCGCCCGATCGACATCGAAATCGACGGCGGCGTCACCCCCGAGACCGCCCCGCTGGTCACCGCGGCCGGCGCCAATGTGCTGGTCGCCGGCTCGGCCATCTTCAAGGGCGGCAGCGAGGCGGCCTACGGCGCCAATATCGGCGCCATCAGGCAGGCAGCCGACGGCGCGATCCGGAAAGCCGCGTAAACCATTTCATCGGAGCACAACATGGGGGCAATCCCACCCGTCTGCGATTTCGGCTGGCAAGCCATCGATGCCGTCTTGCCGGGTGTCGACGGAAAGTCGCATTCGATCTTCAGCCACGCCGGTCCGAACGGGCTGGTGGTGGCCTTCATCTGCAACCACTGCCCTTACGTGAAGGCGGTGATTTCCCGCATCGTCCGCGATGCCGACGACCTCAAGCCAGAAGGCATCGGCTTTGTCGCGATCAACGCCAACGATGCCGACGCCTACCCGGATGATTCCTTCGACAACATGAAGCTCTTCGCCAGGACGAACGGCTTCACTTTCCCCTACCTCCACGACGAGCGCCAGACGGTGGCGCGTGCCTATGGAGCCGTTTGCACTCCGGATTTCTTCGGGCTCAACAGCGAATTGACGCTGCAATATCGCGGCAGGCTGGACGCGGCGCGGCGCGACGCTGGACCGCCCGGACTAAGACGCGACCTTTTCGAGGCGATGAGGCAGATTGCCCGAACCGGCGACGGACCGCTGGACCAGATCGCTTCGATCGGCTGCTCGATCAAGTGGAAGGACGCCGCATGAACGTCGGCATGAGTAGGCCGTTTCGATCGCCGAAGGCGATCCTGTTCGATCTCGACGGCACGCTGGTCGATTCGGCGCCCGATATAACCGCCGCGGTCAACGAATTGCTGGCCGGTCGCGATCTGCCGCCGCTGCGCCTGGAACAGGTCAGGGCGATGATCGGCGGCGGCGTCAGGAAACTGATCGAGCGAGCCTTCGCGGCATCCGGCGCACCGCTCCTCGGCAGCGCCCTCGACGAGGCCAACCGTGCCATGGCGCCGATCTACCGCAGACATCTGACCGGCCTGACGACACTGATGCCCGGCGTCAGGGAGGTTCTCACCCACTTCCATTTGAGCGGAATAGCCATGGGCGTGGTGACCAACAAGCCGCAGCTGGCGGCTCGCGAAATCCTGCTGCATTTCGGGCTGACGGAGCATCTCGGCGCGATCGTCGGCGGAGACGCGGTAACTTGCCTGAAACCGGCGCCCGACGCTCTGCTGCTGGCGCTCGACCAGCTTCAGGTCGAGCCTCGTGACGCACTGATGGTCGGAGACAGCGGCACCGACGTGGCCGCCGCCCGCGCCGCCGGCATGCCCGCTATCCTGCTGCGTGGCGGCTACACCCAAATTGCCGTTGAAGCGCTTGGCGCCGACCTGGTTTGCGATGGCTTGCTCGACCTGCCTTCCGCGATGCGCAGGCTGCAAGACGCCGCTTGACCGGCGCCACCACTGCGGGCGCGCCGGCCGAGCGCAGTTTGCGAACGGCCGGCGAAGTTATTTCCTGCGGAAAAACCGGGTTATTTGGAGTATTGCTTCAGATAGGCGATGACGTTGGCGAGATCCTCGTCCTTCTTGAGGCCGGGAAACGCCATCTTCGTACCCTTGATCATGCCCTTCGGGTCGCGAAGATAATTCGTCAGCGTGGCTTCGTCCCATTTGACGCCGGATTTACCCGCCTCGGCCATCGGTTTGGAATATTTGAACCCCGGATGCGTGCCGGCCGTCCGGCCGATAACGCCGCTCAACGACGGACCGATCTTGTTCTTGTCCTCGTCGACGACGTGGCAGGCCTTGCATTTGGCGAAGACCTTCTCACCCGCCGCGGCATCCTGTGCCTGCGATTGGTTTGTAATAAACGTCGCAACGGACACGACGGCGAAAAATGCGACTGCACGCATGGCATTTCCTCATTGATCGTCAAGGTGCCCTGGACGATTAGCGCATGCCTTTGTCTGATCATCGGCATGCATCGTTTTATACAGAGCGAAAACGTCTCCCTTGTGGAGTTGCAACGCCTGCATCCTGGAAGCTACCCGGCCGATGAGCGATGTCAACCGCTACCCAAGTTCAAGGCAGTCGCTTCGGGTTTGCGCTGCCTTCCAGCGTTGAAGGCTGGCGAAAGCCGAAGCGACATCCAATCTCCCCCCTTGCGGGGGAGATGTCCGGCAGGACAGAGGGGGGTGGGAAGGATCGCCAACTTTCGGCTTTATCCATCCCAACCGGAAATCAGCCTGAGGGTGTGGCTGTAATTGATCGACAGGTCGGAGGGACAGCACCCCCCTCTGCCCTGCCGGGCATCTCCCCCACAAGGGGGGAGATCGGCAACTTCACCAACGGCGCGATTGACGGCCATCGGGCGAGCGCGTAGCCTCAAACCATTCCGGTTTTCCATGGGCACCTCGGGACTCCGGCAGTTGGCGATTTTGTCCAGGCTCGCGGATCGGGCCGGAACTCGTCAAAGCGGGCGTCTTCAAGCGCGCAAGAGGTGCTGAATGGATATGGTCGACCTCATCTTGACGGTTTGCCTGATTGCCAATCCGGGCAATTGCCGAGACGAACGTCTCTATTTCGAGAGCCGCGGCTCTCTGTTCCAATGCATGATGCTGGCGCCCACCGAAATCGCGAAATGGTCGCAGGAACACCCGACCCTCAAGGTCAAGCGCTGGAAATGCGCTTTGCCGAACAAAGACCGTGCGATCTGATCGGCGCCCCGGCCCGTTATGGCCCCGGGAGGAGACATCATCATGATTTCGCGTCGAGGAACGCTCCGGCTGGCGGCTCTTGGAACAGCCGCGGCACTTGTCCCAAAGCCCTCATTCGCCACGAACCGGGTTCGCATCGGTGTGCTGAAATTCGGCACCGTGAGCTGGGCGCTTGACACGCTGAAGCACCACAAGTTCGACACAGCCAACGGCATCGATCTGGAGGTCGTCGATTTCGCCGGCGAGGATGCAACCAACGTCGCCTTGCTGGCCGGTGCGATCGACATGATCGTCTCCGACTGGCTGTGGGTCTCGCGCCAGCGCTCCGAAGGCGTCGACCTCACATTGGTCCCCTATTCGACCGCCGTCGGGGCGATCATGGTGAAGGAGGGAGCGCCGATCCGCACGATCACCGATCTCAGCGGAAAAAAGCTCGGCGTCGCCGGCGGACCGCTCGACAAAAGCTGGCTGCTGATCCAGGCGCTGGCCAGACGCGATCACGACCTCGACCTGGCGGCAACCAGCGACATCGTCTTTGGCGCGCCGCCGCTGATTTCGGAAAAGGCGATGCAGGACGAGCTCGATGCGGTGCTCAATTTCTGGCATTTTTGCGCCCGCCTCGAGGCCAACGGCTTTCGTCGCCTGATCGGCGCCGATGCTGCGGCGAAAGCGCTCGGAGCCTCGGGCGCCGTATCGGCGCTCGGCTATGTCTTTCATGACGAATGGGCGAACGAACATCCGGACGCTATCAGCGGCTTCATCAAGGCTTCGGCGCAGTCCAAGGACTTGCTGGCCCGATCCGACGACGAGTGGCTGCGCCTTGCGCCTGATATCCGCGCGCAAGGCGAGGAACTGGCAAAACTGCGTAACCGCTACCGCGAAGGCATTCCCAGACGCCCGGTCGCCGAGGATGCGGCCGACGCCGGCAAGCTCTATCGTGTGCTGGCCGAGATCGGCGGCGAAAAGCTGGTCGGCCGCGCGCCCGAGATGGCGCCCGGCACGTTCTGGCAGGTACCCCCGCAATGAGCGCACCTGACACCGGCGATCGCCCGCCTGGCGCTGCGGCCGGCATGTCCAGCCAATCCGGCCTGGCAGCGGCGCTGACACCGGTGCTGACGGTCGCGGCCTCTCTGCTCGGGCTTGGCCTGCTGTGGGGCCTTGCGGCAAATGCCTGGCCGAGCCGTGCCTTTCCAGGGCCGGGACAGGTCTGGCAGGTACTGCTCGCAGAGGCGGCGAACGGCGATCTTTTCTACCATCTCGGCGCGACGCTCGGCCGGGTTGCCGCGGCATATGTCGTCGCTATGGTCGTTGGCTCGGTCATCGGCGTCCTCCTCGGCAGCCACCGCAGCGCAGACCGGTTCTTCGCTCCCTGGGTGGTTCTGTTCCTCAACATTCCCGCGCTGGTGGTCATAGTGCTTGCCTACATCTGGTTCGGCCTCAACGAAGCGGCGGCGATTGGCGCGGTTGCCGTCAACAAGATCCCGAATGTCGTGGTGACGATGCGCGAGGGCGCCAGAGCGCTTGATCCGAGTTACGCCGAAATGGCCGCCGTCTACCGCTTCGGTCTCCTCGACCGCGCTCGCCATGTCCTGCTGCCGCAACTGCAGCCCTATCTTGCCGCCGCCTCACGATCCGGCATCGCTCTCATCTGGAAGATCGTCCTGGTGGTCGAACTGCTCGGCCGCTCCAACGGCGTCGGCTTCCAGATCTATCTTTATTTCCAGCTCTTCGACGTCGCCGCCATACTTGCCTACACCCTGACTTTCGTGGCGGTGATGCTTGTCATCGAACTCCTTCTGGTGCAGCCCGTTGAACGACATGCAACCCGTTGGCGCCGTCGTCCCGCTTAGGGTCGACATCGCCGAAAAGACTTTCAGGTCCGCGCAAGGCGTCTCGATCACGGCGCTCCAGGACCTTTCCTTCGAGGTCCGGCAAGGCGAATTCGCCTGCCTGCTGGGGCCGTCCGGCTGCGGCAAGACCACGACGCTGCGCATCCTGCTTGGGTTGGACAAGGACTTTTCCGGCTCGTTCCAGCTGCCTGAAGGCGGCTCCGACCGGATCGCCGCCGTGTTCCAGGAGCCGGTCTTGCTGCCGTGGCGGACGGTGGAGCAGAATGTCAGGCTGGCGCTGCCGAAAAGCCTGAGAACGAAGAACCTCGACGGGCTGTTCGACACGCTCGGCCTCGCCGGCATGCGCTCGCTCTATCCGGCCGAGCTTTCGCTCGGCCTTGCACGCAGGGCAGCGCTTGCCAGGGCCTTCGCCACCGAACCGGCGGTGCTGTTCCTGGACGAACCCTTTGCCTCGCTCGACGAACGGACCGCCGAGCGGCTTCGGCACCTGCTTTTGACCGTGTGGTCGGCGCGGCCCACGACCGCCCTGATGGTAACCCACAATCTGCGGGAGGCCCTGATGCTGTCGGACCGCATCATCGTGCTCGCGCAGCGGCCGGCGCATGTCCTCGGCATGTTCGACGTAAGGCTGCCGCGGCACTATCGCAATCCACAGGTGATGAGCGACCTTTTACGGTCGTTCCAGCAAAAATTTCCGGGCGTGGCCTGATCGCCTTACAGTTCGGAACCATATCGGGAGGAAGCCATGCCGATCGACAGGATACGACGCAAGCTTGTGAACGGCTTCGCCTGCACCGCGGTCAGCGCCGCGATGCTGCCCTGTTGCCTCGGGCGGGCCGCTCTCGCCGCAGCCTATGGCCTTGAATTCAAGCTCAGGAAAGTCGCCGACGGCGTCTTCGCGTTCCAGGGCGTCGATGAATTGATGAGCGCCGCCAACCAGGGCGCGATCTCCAACCTCGGCGTCGTCGTCGGCGCCGACGCCGTCGCCGTCATCGACAGCGGCGGCAGCCTGATCGAGGCGAACGCCCTCATCGCCGAAATAGGCAAGATAAGCGCCAAGCCGATCCGCTACCTGATCAACACCCACATGCACCCCGACCATGTCTTCGGCAACGCGGCGTTCCGGCAAATCGGCGCCACCATCGTCGGCCACCACAATCTGCCGCGCGCCCTCGAGGCACGCGGCGCCTTCTACCTGCAGAACTTTCGCGAACAGATCGGCGACGCGCTCATCAAAGGGATCGAGATCATACCGCCGACGACGCTGGTCGACGATCGCCTGCAGCTCGACCTCGGCGGACGCGTGCTCGAATTGCAGGCATGGAAGGCGGCTCACACCGACAACGACCTGACCGTCTTCGACAGCGCGACCCGCACGTTGTTTGCCGGCGATCTGGTTTTCATCGGTTCCTTGCCGACGCTCGACGGATCGCTGCTCGGCTGGCTCCGCCAGATGGATGGGCTCGCCGCGATTGGCGCCACGCGCGTCGTGCCGGGTCACGGCCCGGTGCCGGCCGACTGGCCGCAGGCGCTGATGGCAGAGCGGCGCTATTTCGAAATTCTGGCGCGCGATATTCGCAAGGCGATCGCCGACGGGACGCCGCTCCGCGACGCCGTCAAGACCGCCGGCGCAAGCGAACGGAGCAATTGGCATCTGTTCGACGACTACAACGAGCGCAATGCAACAGCCGCCTTTGCCGAACTCGAATGGGAATAGGTCACAGCGACGAACGCTGGACGTGGTGGATCGATTTGCCAAACGCATCGTCAAGGGTCTATCCTCGACATCGGCCTGGGCACCACCTCTCTGACATTGGTGGAGGCATCGAAATGCAGAACCACGCTTACCGGAGCCGGCAGCTCGGCTTGCCGCTGCCAGCCATCTTCGCCGCGATCATCCTGGCCGTCGGTGCGCTCTTTGGCGCCTCCGGCGCCGCCAACGCCCAGCAGACAACCGCCTCTTCGGACAGGATCTGGCAGGATATGAAAGGCGACGTGTTCGGCGATCGGGCAATTCTGGTCGATAGCGGCGTCGTCAGGATCGAGGCGCCGAAGCGGGCGCAGGATGCCGCCATCGTGCCCGTCGACATCTATATCGACCCGGCCAAGGCGCCCGCCGGCATCAAATCCGTCACCTTGATCATCGACGTCAATCCAGCGCCGGTAGCGGCGACGTTCGAGATCGGCAAGGACGCCGGTGTGACACATCTGTCGACGCGCGTGCGCGTCGACGACTATTCCTATCTGCGTGCCATAGCAGAGACGCAGGGCGGCGAGCTTCACATGGCCCAGACCTTCGTCAAGGCGTCAGGCGGATGCTCCGCCCCGGCGCTCAAGAACCAAGACGAAGCGATGGCAACGATGGGGCAGATGAAGCTGCGCCAATTCCCGCCGCAAGAGACGATGACAAAGGCGCAGGAATTGCAGCTGATGATCCGCCACCCGAACAATTCGGGCCTGCAGCGCAACCCCTTGACCCAGTATTTCATCCCCGCGCATTTCGTTCAGAAACTGTCGGTCTCGCAGGCCGACCGGCTGATCCTGTCGATGGAAGGGGGGATATCGATTTCGGAAGATCCCAATTTCCGGTTCGATTTCACCGCGCACGGCACTGGCCAAATCCAGGTCGAAGCGATCGATACGGACGGCAAGGTATTTCGCAATCAATGGCCGCTGGAGGCTACGGGGCTTTGAAGCCTCGAAACCGTATGCAGCCGCCGTCGGCGGTCTTACACAGCGTCTAAAAGCAGCGCACGTCAGCTTCCGCCTGCGCGCGCTTCAGTCCCGTGCTTGCGGCTTTTGCCGGCGCGCTTTCGCGGAACAGCCCCGACCGCTCCCCAGTCGTCAGGGACATGCTCTTGAAGGTCTCGGCCCTTTCATAATCCTCGAATGGAAGGATCGAGGCGATGACATCGATCGAGCAGGAACAGCTCTCCAGCGCCCGACGTGTCTGGCCATTCGTCTGCATGCAGCCGAGCACATAGTCGACAACCGTCACCGTCGGATAATCTGAGGCGGCGCCGGCCGGATTGGCGAAGGCCAGGGCCGACGTGAGCAACAGCGGCAAGCTCGAAAAGCCGACATATCTGATCATGGGGAACCTCCGATTGGCCCGGAACGTGACGGATCGAGCCCGCTGGATCGAGACGGATCACCGCACCAGTTGGCCTCCTGCCGCCACGCCCGTCAAGTTCTCATGCAGGCCATATAGTACCAAAGGACAGGGCCGTCCCGGCCGGCAAAAGGCCTCCCCGACAGCACGAACATCGGCTCCGAATCCTGGTGCTGAGCTTGATTTCAGGTCTCCTCCACTATCGCCAGAGGGAGCGACGCGCGCATACTTAAAATCATACGATCAAGCGAATATTCCCAAATAAAAATCAATACATTTTGCCCAAAAAATACGTAAAATTTAACCACTTATATAAATCGCGCTTCATCCACAGTCGATCAATAGCTTTCAGTCCGGATTTTTTCATATCTATTTCTCTATATTGCAGTGCAACATAGATGGAAGTGATTTTTCTTGCCTTCCTTCTGGGGATGACATAGCTTCATCCTGTTTCCGGCTTCAAGGGCGTCACCGTCAATTAGGGAGCGGCGACAGTCTTTCGTAGGCCAGGTGGGATGGGCAGTAACGGTGCCCTCTGCTCATTCGGCTTAGGTCGTGACACGCTGCCGGAAATACTTCCCCCACATGAATCGCTTGGGCAAGCCCTGGTGGGCTCAACGGACGATTCGTCATTGTGCACCCTGGGAGGACTTTGATGCGTGTATTAGCGAAAACTGCCTACCTACTAACGACCGCGGCGCTCATGTCGTTCGGCGCGGTCCACATGACGTCGGCCAATGAAGAACTGATGAAAATGGCCGAGAATCCCAAGGACTGGGTGATGCAGACGGGTGACTACGCCAACACCCGCTTTTCCAAGCTCAACCAGATCACCAAGGACAATGTGAAGAACCTGCAGGTCAAGTGGACCTTCTCCACTGGCGTGCTGCGCGGCCATGAAGGCGGGCCGCTGGTCATCGGCGATGTGATGTATGTCCACGCGCCGTTCCCGAACACCGTCTATGCTCTCGATCTCAAGGATGACGGAAAGATCCTCTGGAAATACGAGCCCAAGCAAGACCCGAATGTTATTGGCATCATGTGCTGCGACACGGTCAACCGTGGCGTCGCCTATGGTGACGGCAAGATCATCCTCAACCAGGCCGACACCACCGTCGTGGCGCTCGATGCCAAGTCCGGCAAAGTCGTCTGGACGGTCAAGAACGGCGATCAGATCGACGGCGGAAAGGGCGAATCCGGCACGTCGGCGCCTGTGGTCGTCAAGGACAAGGTTATCGTCGGCATCTCTGGCGCCGAATATGGTGTTCGCGGCCACCTCTCGGCCTACAATCTTTCGGATGGCAAGCTTGCTTGGCGGGCCTATTCGACGGGACCCGATGCAGAAACCCTGATCGATCCCGAAAAGACCACCCATCTCGGCAAACCAGTCGGCGCGGACTCGGGCACGAACACCTGGGAAGGCGAGCAGTGGAAGACCGGTGGCGGCACGACCTGGGGATGGTACGCCTATGATCCCAAGCTTAACCTGATCTACTACGGCACCGGCAATCCATCGACCTGGAACCCGGTCCAGAGGCCAGGCGACAATCGCTGGTCGATGACGATCATGGCTCGCGATGCGGATACCGGGATGGCCAAGTGGCTCTACCAGATGACCCCGCATGACGAGTGGGATTATGACGGCGTCAACGAGATGATCCTTGTCGACGGCATGGACATCAAGGGGGCCAAGCGCGATGTGCTGGTGCATTTCGACCGCAATGGCTTTGCCTACACCATGGATCGCGCCAATGGCGAGCTTCTCGTCGCCAAGAAATACGATCCGGCAGTGAACTGGGCGACGGAAGTCAACATGGACCCCAGCAGCGACCAGTACGGCCGCCCGCAGGTGGTCGCCAAATATTCGACCCAGCAGAACGGCGAAGACACCAACTCGACGGGCATCTGCCCGGCCGCGCTTGGAACCAAGGACCAGCAGCCGGCGACCTATTCGCCGAAGACCGGTCTGTTCTACGTGCCGACAAACCATGTCTGCATGGACTATGAGCCCTACAAGGTGAGCTACACCGCCGGTCAGCCTTACGTGGGCGCCACCGTGTCGATGTATCCTCCCGCTGGAGCCGACCACATGGGCAACTTCATTGCCTGGGATGCTGCCAAGGGCGAGATCGTCTGGTCCAAGCCCGAGAAGTTCTCGGTCTGGTCGGGCGCGCTGGCGACCGACGGTGACGTCGTCTTCTACGGCACGCTCGAGGGCTACATCAAGGCAGTCGATCATGACGGCAATGAACTCTACAAGTTCAAGACCCCGTCCGGCATCATCGGCAACATCACGGCCTATGAGCATGGCGGCAAGCAATACATTGCCGTTCTGTCCGGCGTCGGCGGATGGGCCGGTATCGGTCTGGCAGGCGGACTGCTTTCGCCCGAAAACGCCGCTGCCTGGCATGGCGCCGTCGATCAGGGCCGTGCGCAAGGCGACGAGGCTGCGGTCGTTGGGACTGCTGGTCTGGGCGCGGTCGGTGGCTACGCAGCACTTGCCGACTACACGACGCTGGGCGGCCAGCTCACCGTCTTCGGTCTCCCGGACTGAGACACGGGAACCATAGGCACGCCTCGGTTTTTTGAGAAGACCAAGGCTTGAAAAGCGAGAGCCCGGATCACCGGGAAGCCAGGACCGGGCTCTCAATTTCGCCGCGCACCCACATCGATCCATGCCGCTTCACGACAGCAATACCGTGTGCAGGCGAAATCAAGAAATCAAGGAAGTAGCTGAATGTCCGTTCGCATTGTAATTTCCGCTCTCGCCCTGGCGCTGCCTCTGGCAAGTTCAAGCCTCGCGCATGCCCAGGACAGCGCTGAAAAAGCCAAGGCCGTGACGGAAGAAGGCGGCAAGCATTTCGACGCGGAGGGAAATCCGACCTTCAAGATCGAAAACGGAGCCGTCGACTGGTACACGTTCAGCGGTTACCGCCGGTATCACTCCGATTGCCATGTCTGTCACGGACCGGACGGCACCGGTTCGAGCTATGCGCCGGCCTTGCTCAACAGCCTGAAAACAATGGATTACGCCACTTTCATCTCGATCGTCGCCGAGGGCCGCAAGAATGTCGGCGGCGGCAAGGAAAATGTCATGCCTGCCTTTGGCGACAACAAAAACGTCTATTGCTACATGGATGACCTCTACGTCTATCTGCGTGCCCGCGCCGACGGTGCGGCGCCGCGCGGCAGGCCGCCGAAGAAAGCAGACAAGCCACAGGCAGCGAAGGATGCCGAAGCATCCTGCATGGGTGGATGATATGATTGGCCATGACGCGTTGAAGCTGTGTTTTGTCCTGCCGATGCTCGGCGCACTCGCCTTGCTGCCTGCGAACGCCCAGGCGCAGGACGCCGGCCTTGGTGCCGCGGGCGAACTGGTCGACCCAGACATTCTGCGCGTCTGCGCCGATCCTTCGAACATGCCGTTCACCGACGAGAGCGGCGAAGGCTTCGAAAACCGGCTGGCCGACCTGGTTGCCGCGAAAACCGGCCGAAAGTCCGTCGCCTATACATGGTTTCCTCTTGTCGCCGGCTTCGTGCGCAACACGCTGGCCGCCAACCGATGCGACATCATCATGGGCTATGCCCAGGGCGATGAACTGGTGCAGAACACCAACGCCTACTATCGCTCGTCCTATGTGTTGGTGCACCCGAAGGGCAACGGCATGGAGGGCGTCGAGACCATCGAGGATCCGAAACTCACTGGCAAGAGGATCGGCGTCGTCGAAAGCACACCGCCGACTGCCAACATGGCCGCCAACAAGCTCATGCGAACGGCAAAGATCTATCCGCTGGCGGTGGATACCCGCCTCACCCCTTCCATGGGGGAAGTCATGATCAAGGACATGCTCGCCGGCAAGATCGATGCGGCGGTCATGTGGGGACCGATGGCCGGCTACTATGCCAAGCAACTCGGCGCCGATTTCACGATCGTTCCGCTGGTGAAGGAGAAAACCGGCTCGCGCATGTCATACCGCATCACCATGGGCGTGCGTCCATCCGACCAGGAATGGAAGCGGACGCTCAACCGGGTGATCAGGGAAAACCAGGCGGAGATCACCAGGATCCTGCTGGACTACGATGTGCCGCTGATCGACGAACACGATAATCCGATCACGCAATGACGAGAAACGCATGAAGGGAAAGGAGACGATTTTGCTGGTCGCCGCGGGCCTTCTCGGTCTGACCGAACCGATGTGGGCGGGCGATATCGCCGAGCCCGGCGGCTACCGGATGGACGAATATCGGGCGCCGGTGCCGCAGACGCTGCAGGGCGCGAAGGTCGTAACGACGGCGGAGGCGGAGGCGCTGTGGCGGGAGAAGAAGGCGGTGTTCTTCGACGTCATGCCGAACACGCCGAAGCCGGCCAATTTGCCGGCAGGAACGATTTGGAGAGCCAAGATCAGAAAGGACATCCCAGGCAGCACCTGGCTGGCCAATGTCGGTTACGGCGCTATCTCCGAGGAGACCGCCAACTATTTTCGCCAAGGCCTCGCGGCCGAAGCCGGTCCCGACAAGTCGCGTGCCATTCTGTTCTATTGCATGACGAATTGCTGGATGTCGTGGAATGCCGCGAAGCGGGCCATCGAATGGGGCTACAGTTCGGTGATCTGGTATCCGCCCGGCGCCGATGGATGGGAACGTGCCAACCTTCCGCTGGAGGAAAGGAAGCCATATGTGATTAGCAATTGAGCATGCGCATTGTTATTTTCTTGTTTTTCGACTTTTCAGAACCTGCCGTTTCATTTGTCCATTTTGAGAGCTGATGGACGAGCCATTGCAATGGTGCCCAGCAATGGTTGACTGAGAAAAGGATCGGCCCCTTCGGGCTGGTAGAAGAGGAGATATGCCATGAAGAAGAGCTGGACAAAACCGACCATGTGCCAAGTTGCTGCGGGCTTCGAGATTTCGCGGTATCTGCCTGCTGAAATTACTCCCAAGAAGTAGGCCGCAGAGGTGCGTGTCCCCGGCAACGGGGACACGCACTGTCTTGCCGCGCCAGGTCTCCGTGAAAGGCTTTGACGCGTTCAATGCGGGCGCGAAGCCATTCGCGGTCGAAAATTTGCTGTTGGTTGAACAAGCCGCAGAGCGGGCATTGCAATGCGCTTGAAGATCATCGGCTCGGCGGCAGGCGGCGGCTTTCCGCAGTGGAATTGCAACTATCGCCTGAGCCGCGCGGCTCGCACCGGGATGGCTGGCGTGCATTCGCGAACCCAATCAAGCATCGCCGCATCAGTGGATGGGGCCGGCTGGGTTCTCTTCAACGCCTCACCCGATATCCGCCAGCAGATTGCGCAAACGCCTGAATTGCAGCCCGCGCATGATGCGCCGTTGCGTTCGACGCCCATCCGCGCGGTGGTGCTGACCAATGCCGATGTCGATCATGTCGCCGGCCTGCTCAGCCTGCGTGAGCGGCAGCCCTTCGCCATCTACGCAACGACACAGGTGCTGGCGACGCTGGAAGCGAATTCGATCTTCAATGTCCTCGATCCGGCGCTCGTGCCGCGACGCACCTTGCCGCCGGCGGAAGAACTGGCGATCTGCGACGCAGACGGCCACGACACCGGCGTGACTGTCGAGAGTTTTCCCGTGCCCGGCAAGATAGCCCTCTATCTCGAGGAAAGAAGCCGGCCGGATGCCAATTTCAGTTCCGACGCCGGCGACACGATCGGCGTCCGCATCGCTGGTGCCGGCAGTCACGGCTCCGTCTTCTATATCCCAGGCTGCGCGCGCATCGATGCGGCCCTGCGCACGCGCCTGGCCGATGCCGCCTGTGTCCTGTTCGATGGCACGGTCTACACCGACGACGAGATGATCGCCGCCGGCGTCGGCCAAAAGACCGGGGCGCGCATGGGGCATCTGGCAATGTCGGGAGACGATGGGTCGATCGCCGGCCTGGCCGATGTGGGGATCGGCCGCCGTGTCTTCGTCCACATCAACAACACCAATCCGGTTCTGGACGAGAATTCGGCCGAGCACGCAGCGGTCAAAGCGGCTGGCTGGGAAGTCGCCCAAGATGGGATGGAGATGGAATTTTGAGTGATTTCCACGACGCGGCCAGGAACGGCCTGTCCTCCAGCGAGCTCGAAGCCGTGCTGCGGCAGGTCGGCGCCGAGCGCTATCACAACCGCCATCCTTTCCATCACAGGATGACCAGCGGTGTGCTGTCGAGGACCGAGATGCAGGCCTGGGCGCTGAACCGCTATTGCTACCAGGCCGTCATCCCGCGCAAGGACGCCATGATCCTCGCACATGCTGAGGATCCGGCGTTTCGGGCTGCCTGGCGCAAACGCATCGAGGACCATGACGGCGAGGACGGCTGGAGCGGCGGCATCGCGCGCTGGCTGCATCTGGCGACCTCGCTCGGCCTCGATGCCGATGACGTGAAGAGCGAAAGGCTGGCGCTGCCGGCGACACGTTTCGCGGTCGGCGCCTACCTCGCCTTTTGCACGAACCGGACGCTGTTCGAGGCGGTCGCATCGTCGCTGACCGAGATGTTCTCGCCGCTCATCATCGGCGAACGGATCCCGGCGATGCTGGCCAAATACGATTACATCACCGAGGATACGCTGGCCTATTTCAGCCGACGGCCCGAACAGGCCTCGCGCGACGCCGACTTCGCCCTCGCTTACGTGCTCGGCCATGCCGACACGGCGGAACGCCAGCAGCAGGCGATCGATGCGCTGGTGTTCAAATGCGATATACTGTGGGCCATGCTCGACGCGCTTCAACACGCCTATGGCGAGCCCGGAAACATCCCGCCCGGCGCCTTCCGTCCGGAGCCAGCCCAATGATGGCGCTGCGCGAAAGAGCTTTGGTTTCGTCACGATCAGTGCCGTCGCTGCCGAAGCACGTGCGCATACAGTACGATCCCGTGCGGCAGGCGTTCGCCGTGCTTTCACCGGAAAAAATATTTTGGCCGAATGACATCAGCCTCGATATATTGCGCCGCTGCGACGGGCGATCCACGGTCGGCCACATCATCGCCGAGCTTGCGGCGGATTATGACGCCGAACAGGAGGCCGTGGCGGCCGACGTCATTGCCTTCCTGCAAGAATGGTCGGACAAGCTGCTGGTAAAACTATGAGCGAGCCCCTTCTCCCTCCGATCGGCATGCTGGCGGAACTGACGCATCGCTGCCCGCTGCAATGCCCGTATTGCTCCAATCCGCTCGAATTGCTGAAAGCCAATCGCGAACTCGATACGCAGACCTGGCTCGACCTGTTCTCGCAGGCCGCCGATCTCGGCGTTCTCCAGGTGCATCTGTCGGGCGGCGAACCGACGCTGCGCCGCGACCTCGAGCAATTGATCGCCGGGCTTTCGGCGCGCGGCGTCTACACCAACCTGATCACCGCCGGCGTCGGCATCGCCGAAGGCCGCATCGAGGCGTTTGCCGAAGCCGGGCTCGACCATCTGCAGCTGAGCTTTCAAGGCGCACGGCCGGCGACCACCGACCGCATCGGCAATCACAAAGGCGGCCACGAAAAGAAGCTGGAGACGGCACGCCGCGCCCGCGCAGCCGGCCTGCCGCTTACCATCAACGCGCCGATCCATCGCCACAACATCGAGGAAGTGCCGGAATTCATCGACCTGGCGCTCTCGCTCGGCGCGGAGCGGCTCGAGATCGCCAACGTGCAGTATGCCGGCTGGGCCCTGACCAATCGCGATCAACTGATGCCCGAGCGTGCTGCGGTCGACCGTCAGGCAGAGATCGTCGCGGCGGCGCGCGAACGGCTCACCGGCATCATGAACATCGATTTCGTCACGCCGGATTATTTCGCCATCTATCCCAAGCCGTGCATGGGCGGCTGGGCGCGCGATGCCTTCATGGTGGCGCCGGACGGCACCGTGCTGCCATGCCATGCCGCACAGACCATCCCGTCGCTCAGCTTTGAGCGTTTCGGCCCGCGCAGCCTGGCCGAAATCTGGACCGATTCGCCGGCATTCAACGCCTTTCGCGGCACCGACTGGATGCAGCAGCCCTGTCGCAGCTGCGAACGGCGTGAGATCGACTGGGGCGGCTGCCGCTGCCAGGCGATGGCGATTGCCGGCGACGCCGCCGCGACGGACCCGGCTTGCGCGAAATCGCCGATCCATGCGCGCATGGCCATGCTGATCGACGAAGCCCAGCGTGCTGCGGCAGTTCCTTCGAACGACGAACAATTCGTCTATCGGCGGATTGGCGTCGTCACCGAGCCCGCCTGACGCGCCTTCTTGTTTTTATGCGTGTCGTTATCCCAAAACCGCTGCGCACCCTCGGGTCAGGGCCCGAGGGCATGCTTTTGGGCGACACGCATTATTCCCCGGTCTCGCGCTCGCGCACCGCGTCGGCGAATGCCAGTGCGTCGCGATTGACGGCAATGTTGTGGACGCGAAAGATCGCAGCGCCTTTCAGCCGCAGGATAACGCTTGTTGCCGCTGTGCCGACGTCTCGCCCCTCGTCACTTCCGCCGACCAGGTGACGGGCAAGGCGCTTGCGTGACGTGCCGACGAGCAATGGAAAACCGAGCGCGCGCAACTCACCGAAGCGAGCCATGAGCGCGAGGTTTTCCTCGCCGTCCTTGGCGAAGGCGAAGCCGGGGTCGAGCACGATCCGCTCGTCCACGATGCCGGCGTCGCGCGCGATCTCCAGCGATCTGTTCAGGAACAGGAACTGGTCGGCGATCACATCCGCCAGTTTTTCGCGGCCGCGCCCGGTGTGCATGATAACGAGACCGGCGCCGGTTTCCGCCGCGACCTGCGCGATGTCGGGTTCGCGCTGCAGGCCATGCACGTCGTTGACGATATGCGCGCCCGCCGCGACCGCCAGCCGCGCCGTCTCGGCCCTGTAGGTGTCGACCGAAACCAGGCTGTCGCCGTCGGACGACAGCGCCTCGATGACCGGCAGGATGCGCGCTTGTTCCTCGCGCGCCGAAACAGCGCCGGCGCCGGGCCGGGTGGATTCGCCGCCGACATCGATGATCGCCGCGCCCTCGCCGATCATGCGCCGCGCCTGCTGCAGCGCCCGCTCCGGCCGGTCGAATTCTCCGCCGTCGGAAAAACTGTCCGGCGTGACGTTCAAAATCCCCATCAGCAACGATTGCGCGCCAAGATCGAGATGCCGTCCACGAGCAAGCTGCCAGCGCGTCATGCGTCAACCTTTTTCATATCAGATGCAATTCGCGACAAGATTGTCACTCACACGAACCCGGTTTCCCCGTCTACCTATGCTCGCGAAACAAAAGGAGCGTAGCAATGACCAGGGAAACGATCAGCTTTACTTACACGACCTATATTGTCTCGACACCGGGAAAGGTGTTCGAGGCGATAACCAAACCGGACCTCGCACGGCGCTACTGGGGCCACGAGAACGTCTCCGACTGGAAGCCCGGCTCGAACTGGCAGCACATCCGCGCCAATGACGAACGGACCGTCGAGCTCGTCGGCAAGGTCGTCGAGGTGTCGCCGCCGACCCGTCTCGTCATCACCTGGGCAAACGCTTCGCAGGCGTCCGATCCGGCGAGCTACAGCCGGGTGACCTTCGAGCTCGAGGAATACGAGGCCATGGTCCGGCTGACCGTCAGCCATGACGAACTCGAAGCCGGCAGCGGCATGGCGAACGGCATCAAAAAGGGTTGGCCGATCGTCCTTTCCAGCCTGAAATCCTTCCTCGAAACCGGTCAGGCGATCGATGTCTTCGCCAGGCCGCGCGCGTCCGAACTGGCGGCCTGATCCAGAACAAAGGACCGAGCAGATGAGCACTCTCTACACCGGCGGATGCGCGTGCGGCGCGGTCCGCTACGAGGCAAAGGCAGCCCCGATCTTCGAAAACCACTGCCAATGCCACGATTGCCAGAAAAGAAGCGGCACCGGTCATGGATCTTACCTGACGTTTGCGTCGCGGGCGGACGTGACGATCACCGGCGTGACGACGGACTGGCGTGTCGCGGCGGACAACGGGAATGAGAAAATCCATTCCTTCTGCCCGGTCTGCGGAACGCCGACACACCTGACATACGCCGCCATGCCGGACGTGATCACGGTCCATGCCGCAAGCCTCGACGATCCGGGCCGCTTCAATCCGACCGTGGTGACGTACGGTATCCGGGCCCTCCCCTGGGACAAGATGGAAACTGGGCTGACGACGTTCGAGAAAATGCCATCAGGTTGACGGCCCGGCGGGAGGGCGGACGCGCACTATCTTCAGGAGGCGGATCTGCCGCCCACCGCGGCATTACGGATCGAGGCACGGCAGGCAGAAGGAAAATAGTGCATCGTCACCGTAATTCGCGGTCGTGCCCTTGACACTCAGCGATTGCCGTACTCGTCGTGGCGGCGCCACCACGCCTGGGGGAACTCGAGCCCGTCCTCGTTCCTTCCCCACGGAGCCAGGTCGAGGAAACGGTAGACCCCCATAAACGCCTCGGTGCCACGGGCGTAGGTCGAGTAGGTGTGGTAGACGGCACCGTCCTGGAGCGCAAAGACGCTCATTCCCTCCTTCTGCGGCTCGGCCCTGTCGACATGCTGATAGTTGTAGTCGGCGCCGTCTCTCTGCTGCTCTTCGGTGAAGGCGGCGCCGAGGTCGTATTTGAAATCGCTGCCGAGCGACGAAACCCACGGGAAGCGCCAGCCCATTTGCTGCTTGTAGTCCTGGATCTCCGGCAACGGGGCGATCGATTCGCAAACGAGGGTAATGTCGCGGCCGTTCAGGTGGGGGATGACGCAGTCGAAGTGATCGGCGATCAACGAGCATCCGGTGCATCCTTGGCGCTCATCGGTGAGCCGGTATCCGTAACCGAACATGAAATGATAGACGAAGAGTTGCGAGCGCCCCTGGAAGAGGTCGGCGAGCGAGGCGCTGCCCTCCTCGGTCTCCAACAGATACTCCTTGTCGATCCGAACCCACGGCAGTTCCTGTCGCTGTCGCGCCAGTTCGTCGCTCTGCCGCATGAGCCGTTTCTCCGCCTCGAGCAGTGCGAGCCGCGCTCCGAGCCATTCCTCGCGTGTTCCGGTCTTGTGTTTCCTCATCGCTGCTGTCTCCTTCCTCGGGGATTTCCTTCCGTTTCTCGAAACGACTTGTTGCGTCAGGCGTTAAACCTAACGCCGGAGGCGAAATATGGTAGCCAGATGTGGGGCGGGACTGTCTGATCCCTGCCCGCTTGTTGCGGCGCCCGTTGCCGGCGCGGGCGCCTCGTCGAACCATTTGCGTCGTTTGGAGGGCAGCATGAAATCGCCGACAGTGAGGGTTATGGCCGCGGCCGATGAAGATCCGGCGATCGGAACAATCGTGCTGGCGTTTGCAGCCGATCCCATGGCGCGATGGACCTGGCCGCATGCACACCAGTACCTTGCGGCCATGCCGCGACTGGTCCGCGCGTTCGGGGCCAGGGCATTCTCAAACGGAAGCGGCTTTTGCACCGATGGCTATGTCGGGACGGCGCTGTGGCTGTCGCCCGGTGTGCATCCCGACGAGAAAGGGCTTGGTGCGCTTGTCGAGAGCACGGTTGCGCCCTCACTTGCCGCTGAAGTCGCCGCCATATTCGAGCAGATGGCCAAGTACCATCCGGCCGAACCGCATTGGTACTTGCCCGTGATCGGCGTCGACCCGGCGCATCAGGGCGAAGGTCTCGGCGACGCCTTGATGGCATACGCGCTCGCGCAGTGCGATCGCGATCACGCGCCCGCCTATCTGGAATCCTCGAACCCGCGCAACATTCCGTTCTACCGGCGCCACGGCTTCGAACCGCTCGGCGCCATCCAGGTCGGGTCATCGCCGACGCAAGTCCCGATGCTGCGGCGACCGCGTTGAGCCAGGTAGAGCAGACGAGCGAAGCGTCATGCCGCCATCCCGTGGTGTCGGCGCAAGGGTATTTCGGTGAAGGGCATTTCGGTGACAGTGGACTTTTTGCCGTGCTCGGCCCGCCACGCCATCTGACAGAGGCGGAATTGGGAGAGGCCCGGCAACGCATTGAACCGCTCGTCCGGGCCGCCCAATCGAGCTTGGCCCGGCTCTATCTTGCGGTGGGCGATGTCGGATGCTGCGTCCTGCTCGCCGATCGTGACGGCGTGCCGGTCGAACGGCGCGGTGCGCCTGTGGATGACGAGGCTTTTCATTCCTGGGATGGCTTCGGCTTCTCACCAGTCTGCCTGTTGCGGTCTGTCTGCTGGGCAACGCTGTCCGCCTGCACTTCCGTCTCGTAGGGCGAAGGCTGACCGCCACCGACGTCGCCCGCATCGGCGACACGCCCGTCTGGTTCTTCCGACGTTTTTTTCTTTCGCTTCGCGCTGGGGTGTCGTCTCGGAACTCTTCCATACCTCTTCCGGGTCAGTCGGATCATCGGCGTCGGGACGAGCTTTTTGTCGTTCATGTCTCGAGTCAACGCCCGTGGTTTTAGAGATGTTGGGAGAATCGTCCTTGCGATTCCGTTTCTGGTCTCTTTGCATGATTTGGCTCCTTATCTCGCCGAAGGCCAACGAACGCAGGGAGCCGTTGTTCCTCGATGCGATCAGGATGCTAAACGGCAGCGATCCACTCAGGACGAGCCCCAAAACCGTTCACCGAGACAATTCGCCTGCGCCCCGCCCAAGATCATCAGACTAATGCGCTGGCCGGGGATGGAAGCCTGGACGCGCAGCGCATTGGAATTCGCCGGTCGTCTCCGCATGGCCAGCTACGGCCGGAACAGCCGTTTCAATACGAGATGGACCGGCAAGTAGGCGACCAGGGGCAAAAGCACCATGTACAGGCCGAGATACATGCGTGGCGGCAAGATCCTCTGCGGCTCCGGACCAGGCCCGTGCACCCAGTTGATGTTCTCGTCGGGCCGGGTGAACCAGTAACTTGCAACCAGTACCACCCAGGCGAGAGCGGTCTGCGCTTTGAACGCGCCGCGGTCGTAGCCTTGCCGGATCAGCATGAAAATAATGATGACCGGCATGAACAAATGAAAGCCGGACAGCGTCCTCGCATATGCGGGCTCCCTTGGATCGAACATGTAGGCAGCGAGCCCGGTCAGCTTGCCGCCGGTCACGAAGTCCGCCAACCAGGCGAACTCGAGCGGCAGAACGCCGACTGTCATCATCGAATAGAGGAGTCGGCTGCCGGTCCACAACGCGATCAGCACGGCAAAGAGCGCAATATCGGAGAACCACAGGAAATTGCCGGGGCCGTATCGCAACCAGTATACCGGCGTGAGCACGGCGACAAAAAGCGTATAGGGCAGAGTGATCCAGAGCGGGTATTTGGGGATCGGGGCTTTACTGCGCTGCTTTGCCGCCATGGCCGGCCCTTTCGCGGACTGGCGCGGCGGCAAACGCCAATCGTAGGCGCAAGGACTGCTCTCGAGCCATCAATGGCTTCGCCGCCTGGACTCAATCAGCTTTATCGATCCTGGATCCTTTATGCTTGCGAGGGTCTCGAAACCGACTGAGGTGAACGCGCGGATCTCGGGGGTAAATGTTTGCAGCCTCATAGCGTTCCATCGCCGCCGCTCCAGCCGCCCGTCGGGCTAAATGTCGGGTGTTCAGTGGGAAGCTCTGGATCTCACTGAGGCTCTGGCCGGCGTTTCGGTAACCGGAGGATATGATGAAGGCGGATACGGCACGGTCGAGTTGATGTGGGGCGTCCTGGCATCGACTTCAACGGCATCGTGGGCGGCAATATAGGCCCCGGCGAACGATCGGTTCTACCCTCATCGGCCACAGCTCGACTGTCGTTCTGCCTGGTTGGTGGTCAGCGACCGGAACATATCCGCGCCTTGTTTCGAAACTTCGTCGAGGCTCGCCTTCCTGCCGGCTGTCAGGTTGTGTTCGAGGGGGCCGGCGGGAATCAGCTTGTCATCGGGTGACGTGCTTGTGCTCCGCTGACCACGCATGTGATATAAAACACCGTGGCGCCGTTTTTGCGGTGCAATGGGAAGCTATCGTCGGCAATGAAGATCAGCGATTGCGATGAAATTGCCACCTGGCTCGCGGAGGCTGGGCTGCTTGGCATCCGCAGCGAGGAATCGCTTGTACAGGCCTTCTGCGAGCGTTGCGTCGAAGCAGGGCTGCCGCTGGGCAAGGCGTTTGTGATGATCGACACGCTGCACCCGATGCACGAGGCACGCGCCTTCTTCTGGGACGAGGACGAGTCGATCAGCTTCCGCGAAGAAGAATACCCGTCGAGCCGTGAGGGCAAGGGAGCGGAGTTGTGGAAGCGCAGCCCGTTTCTGCAAATGTTGCGGCGACGTGAACTGACCCTACGCTGCCGGCTCGAAGCAGGCGAAACGCGCGGCTTTCCGGCGATCGAGGAACTGCGCGATGCCGGCCAGACGGACTACCTTGCGATCGTCTATCGTATCCGGCAGGCGATGAGGGTCGAGGATGTCGATGCATTCTACGCCCGCTGGACCACAGCGCGCCCGGGTGGATTTTCGGAGGAGGAAGTCGCTGTTCTGTCCCGGCTTACACCGCATCTGGGATTGGCGGTTCGTTCGGCTGCGCAGACAAGGCTCACCAAGACGCTGGTCGAGGCATATCTCGGCCGGGGTCCCGGTCGCCAGGTGCTGAGCGGCGGCATCCGCCACGGCTCGGTGAAGAGGATCAACGCCGTACTCTGGTTCTCCGACATTACTGGCTATACGAACCTGTCCGAGTCGGTTCAAAACGATCAACTCGTGCCGTTGATCAATGACTACGCCGAAGCGGTCATCGGCGCAGTGAAGGCCGCCGGCGGCGATGTGCTGAAACTGATCGGAGATGGAGTCCTGGCCATCTTCACCAGTTCGCGGCCCGAATATTCCTGTCGCGCCGCGGTGGAGGCAGAACGCGACATGCGCACACGGCTGCTGCAGCTTGCCAAACGCCGCAAAAACGATGGCCTTTCTGTCGCCGACATTCACTTGGGCCTGCATGCCGGCGGGGTCTTCTACGGCAATATCGGCACTCCGGACCGTCTCGATTTCACCGTTGTCGGCCCGCCGGTCAATGAGGTCAGCCGGATCAGCTCCATGTGCGAGTCGGCCGGTCGCAATATGCTTTGCTCATCGGAATTCGCCGAGCTGCTACTCGGCGAGGAGCGCAAAAAGCTCGTTTCAGTCGGCCGGTTCGCGTTGCGTGGCGTCGGACGCGCGCAGGAGCTCTTTACCCTTGATCCCAGCCTGAGCCTGGAACGCTCGCAGCCTTTGCCTGGTCCGCGGCGCCGGCAGGGGCGGGGCTAGTCAGAGGAAGGTGGACAAGCATGAATTCCCGGAACTCCGGAACTTCAGATCAGTAGTCTCTCATGTTCCAACCCGCGGACTCTGATCAACCATCGTCTCTGAATGTGAAAGCGCGCCGAAAATTAACCCCGGGGCACCGGAACGCTTAAATGTCTGATGCAGCGGCCCTTTCCGGGATATTCGAAGGGTCACGATAGGCGCCTTCTGAGACCCCAGCTCGAGGCCGGCACCGAGCTCTACAACCCGCCGCGCCACCATTGGCTGGTCCGCCCCCTGTGGCACGACGAGTGTCGGCACCCCGGTCCGCATCGCCTCGTTGACACTGTTCATGCCGCCGTGGGTCACGAAGAGCGCCGCCCGGTCCAGCACCTGGAGCTGCGGCACGGATCGGCGGGCCAGCACGTTGGCTGGCAGCGGACCCAGGTCTGCCGGTTCCGTGGACCCGGTCGAGACGACAACGGTGCCGCCCAGCGGTGCCAGCGCGGTCGCGAAGGTCCGCAGCAGGGCGGGCCCCCCATCGAACACCGTGCCCAGCGAAGCGTACAGCACGGGGTCCTCCAGCCGGGCGGCGTCGAACCCCGGATCGGTCAGGCGGGAACCGGCACGGTACGTGCCCGTTCGATGAAGCCACTGAATTCCACCATGAAGGTCTTCAGGAATTCGGCTGTGGATTCGCGCGACACTTCGCCATCATCGCTGATAAGGTCCGGCGTGAACTGGATGTAAGCCTCCGGCGCGTTCATCTGCGGCGAATCGCAGAAGCCGAGGACAGTGCGCAAGTGCTGCTGGCCGACGGCGGTGCCAATCAAACCGGGAGACGTTCCTATCACCGCCGATGGCTTCCTCGTGAACGCATTCTGCCCGTACGGCCGGCTAGCCCAATCTATCGCGTTCTTCAACGCGCCGGGTATCGAACGATTGTACTCTGGTGTAACGAAAAGGACGGCGTCGGTATCAGCTATGGCACTCTTGAAGCGATTTGCGACCTCTGGATAATTGGAGTCATAATCGTAGCTGTAGAGCGGCAGATCCCGGATGGGGATTTCCCTGAGCCTCAAATTCGAAGGAGCGAGTTTGACGAGCGCGAGCGCAAGCCGTCGGTTGATAGATTGAGACGCAAGGCTACCAATAACGTAGCCGACCTCAAATTTAGCCATTTAATGATCCTTTTCAGTTCTCAACTCAGCCACGCCCGCTTCTGCGCGGCCATCAGGCTATCAATTGCGGGCTCACGAGTTCAGCCCGTTTAATCGGGTCGCCGCTAACGGCTCCGCAGCGCGTAGCGCGCCGGAACCAACTCGTCAGGCTCCGGCCTACCGGAGTGTGAGGTGTTGTCCAAAGCTCATGTTTGTCTCCTGCTGATCGCCTTACCCACGGCCTTATGGCCACCTCCGCCGCTGGCCCCCGTGGGTTGGCATGCGCCTCCATGGATGGCCACCTAGTGTCTGCGGAGGAGATTGCGCCGCCTCGGTCCGCGCGACTATCGAACGGCAGTGTCGGTCAGGCGATGCGAAGGTCTATGGTAGACCCGTTGCGAGCATGGGGTGACCTCCCGCAAAACGTCAGAGGATGCCGCTTTGAGCAGCGAACAACGGCTGTGTCTCTTGCCTGTCGCCGGTACACCCAGCGCGGGGAGATTCTAAACCGCGGTATCGGTCATTCACAGCTTTGATGCAGTCGACTGAACGCGCGCCCTCAACATAGCGTTCTACGCGTGTCTTTGGTCGGCACGCTGGGTCGAACGAGCAAATGACGAACCCGGGCATGTCGCGCACCGATAGACAGTCCATCACGTTTAATAATGGATCCACGCAAAGGCCTGACCCCTTGGGATAGCTCTGCCTAGCCCATCCGAGCGGAGATATGACCCTGTAGCACATTTGAATCTTCGCACGCCCGTTCCCCAAACCATGCGCTCGGGGTTGGTCGGCATCAACTTGCGATGTCGGTTTTGGAGCGTGCCATCCGGTCCAATCACGACCACGGTGTTGAACAGCGTCGTGCCCGAGAATCAACTATCGATCTCGTTCAGGCCGACGACAATCGTCACCGCACGCTGGCTGGCGGCCTGCTGCAGAGGCTCAAGATCACCTCGCTCGATGTCGACGGCGTTGCTGCGCAGCCTGGCGTGAAGCTCGCTTGACAACGCCATATCCGTGCCGGGCTTCAGCCGCCAGACCCACGTCGGATATCCGGGTATCCAAGCTTCAGGGAAGATCACCAGGGTGGCGCCGGCATCGGCGGCTTCGTCGATCGCCTCGAGGGCTCTGGCGACGGTCGCCTCGCGATCGAGAAAGACCGGCGGTTTCTGAACGACGGCAATTTTTGCTTGCATGGCGGTTTCTCTACTCCCGATGCATGTTCCCACTTCAGTCCCCCCAGCCTTCACACCCCAGTCGGATATCCCGGTATCCATGGTTAGGAAAAGACGACCAGTGTGGCGCCACATCAGCGGCTTCGATCGCTTTGTTGATGGCGGCTTCGCGGTTGGCGGCGGCGGCAGCCCGCCATTGGTCGAGGGTCGTCTCCTTGTGTTCAGGATCGAATGGTTTCGTCGCCGTTGTCGTTGTCATCGGCTGGCTCCTCAAGGGCTGTTTCGCAAGACCGTGTTCACGGCTAAACTTGCCGACAATCGTGGGAGCGCCCGTGGAAACCGGCGTCGAATTATCTCGAGGCAGCGCAGGCAGGCCAGGAATGCAACGTCCTATCCCGCTCCGGGTACGTCTGCTCGGCGAGCTCCAGCTTGTCGGCGCCGACGGGAAGGCCCTTGCTTTACCCGCCTCCCGCAAAACGCGCGCGCTTCTTGGCTATCTTATTGCCACCGGTCAGGTGCACCGGCGTGAACGGCTCTGCGATCTGTTCTGGGACGGACCGGACGATCCGCGCGCCGAGTTGCGCTGGAGCCTCAGCAAGATTCGCGCGCTGCTCGGCGACGGCAGCAGAGCTCGGCTCGTGGCGGATCGTGAGCGGGTCGGCATCGAGCTTGGCGATGCGCTGGTCGACCATGCGGTCGTGCGCTCGCTTGCCGCAAGCAGCGTCTCCGCCGCGACCACCGAGGTGCTGACCGAGACTGTGGCGCTGTTTGGAGGCGAGTTCCTCGACGGGCTCGATCTGCCGCTCTGTTACCGCTACCAGGAATGGTGCATAGCGGAGCGGGAGGCGATGAGCCAGCTCCGGTTCAGGGTTCTCGCCGCGCTTATCGCGCGACTGGAAGACGTCCCGACGGATGCCCTGCCCTATGCCTACGCATTTGTTGCGGCCGACCCGCTATCCGAAGCCGGTCATGCTGCGGTGGTCCGGCTGCTTGGGAAGTTGGGCCGGACCAACGACGCGCTCGTTCATTACGAGCGGGCGCATCGCATATTCGAAGCCGAGCTTGGCGCGCCGCCAGGCGAGGAACTGAAGGCGGCGAGACAGGCGCTGCGACCGACCCCAATCGCAGGTGCCCGAGCCGCACCTTCCGGTGCAGCCAGGCGACCCCTTGATGACGCCCTGCGGCCTGCGGCTTCCGGGCCAATGGTTGGGCGCGACGCCGAGCGTACAACCATCGATCGCCTCGTCGGGATGGCAGCCGTCAGCGGCCAGGATGTCATCCATGTGACTGGAGAGCCCGGCGTCGGCAAGAGCCACATGCTAGGCTATTTCAGCGAACGGGTGGCCGCTGCCGGCGGGCGCGCCTTCAGCGCGCGCGCATTCGAAGCCGAGACGGCACGATCCTATGGTATCTGGATCGATCTCCTGCGCTCGGTCCAGCGGCAGCGACCGCGCCATGGATTGCCTTCGGTTCTCGGCCCGCTGCTCCCCGAGCTTGGAGGCGGCGAAGGCGGGGTCGGGGATCGCACTCAGCTGTTCGACGCCATTGTCGACGTGTTTTACGGGCTCGCCGCCGACGAGCCGGTGGGTATTGCCCTCGACGACGTCCAGTGGCTCGACGATGCGTCCGCGTCGCTGCTTCACTATGTTGCTCGCCGGACGGAGGCAGCCCCCGGTCTGGTCATCGCCTGCGCAGCACGTTCTGGAGAAGTCGAAGACAACATTGCAGTGTCGCGGGTGCTGCGCTCACTCGTCCGCGATGGCCGACTGACGGAGATCGAGCTCGATACGTTGAGCGCCGAGCACACGGCAGAGCTGGTCCGGCGGCTCGACCCGGCTCTCGACGCCGCTCAAATCGTCGCCGCGAGCGATGGCAATCCGCTGTTTGCGCTTGAACTTGCCCGCGCTCACCTGCGCGGGGATCCCGGCCCCGGCCGTACCGTGAAAGCCCTGATAGAAGGACAACTGGCTGGGCTGACCGACCAGGTGCGCGAAACCCTGGTCTGGGCTGCAGCGCATGGCCGCACCTTCACGCCGCAGGATCTTGCGCGCTTGGGGCCGTTTGATGCTGCCGGGCTTCTGACGGCACTGGGGGAGCTTGAGCGGCGCGGGCTGGTGCGGCCGGCAGGCGGCGACGCCTATGACTTCACCCACGACCTCGTCCGGCAAGTCACCTACCGCAGCTTGTCCCATCCCAGGCGCAAGCTGTTGCATCGACATATCGCGCGCGCGCTTCGACCGGCGGCGGAGCGCGGCGGTGATGCTGCGGCCGATCTCGTTCATCACGCCGTGCTCGCCGAGGATGACGAGATGGCAACACGAGCTTGCATCGTCGCGGGCGAGCGGGCGCTTCGGCTCTTCGCCAATGCCGAGGCCGCCGGCCTGGCCGAGCGAGGGCTGCGGCATGTCGCGCGGCTGCCGGAAGCGCCGGAGAAGCTGGTTTCCCGGATTGCGCTGCTCAAGATCCGCGTTCTTGCCGCGACTGGTCCCGGATTGCGATCACTTCCGCCCATTGAAGACGAGATCGCCGACGCGACCACCGCAGCGGAGGAACAAGGGCTGCAGGCTGCCGCGGCGACAGGGCACTATCTGCTTTCCATTCTCCATCAGCAGGCCGGACAAATAGAGCAGGCCGAGGCCAGCACGCTTCGTGCGGCCGAGATAGGGCGCAACGCTGACCGCAAGATCCAGGCGCATCAGCTCGCCAACACGGCTCGCTGCCTGCTTGAGCTGGAGACCGAAATCGCTCGCGCGCGCGAATTGATCGCGGAGGCCGGCGATATCGCGCAGTCGCTTGGTACAGAGTTGTGCGAACTGCATTGGGCCAGCGGGCTGCTGGAGCGATGGGACGGGCGGCAGGATCAAGCCGCCGTGCATCTTGCGCGCTCTCTTGCCCTGGCGCGCCGAAGCGAAGACCGCTGGCGCGAGTACAAATGCCTGACCTGGCTGGCGACGCTTCATTTCGAAATGGCACGATATGCCGACATGCACGCCCGCTGTGATGAGCTCCGGTCGGTTGCCGCACGGATTGGGGAGGAGACGCCTTTCGTCGATGCCCTGCAGGCGCTTGCTGCCCTCATGACGGCGGCTGATGCAGCCGATGAGGCACTGGAGAGTGCCTTGGCGCGGCTTCGTGCTGCCGACGACAAGTCTTACCTGGCTTACGCTCTCAACAGCGCCGCGAGTTTTTATTGTCGTGCCGGCCGAATGGAGCAAGTCCGGCTCCACGCCAGCGAGGCACTGACAGTCGCCTCAAAAATCCGCCGGCGCTGCGAGATCGCCATTGCCAAGGCCCTGCTCAGCGCGGCCGCCAACAGTTCTTCGGCAGCGGAAATCGACGACGATTGCCGGGCGTCGATCGAGCTTGAGGATTTCAGCGCGAGGGCGCGAGCAGTTTTGCACCATCCTGCCGAACCGGCCCGCAGCGTTCCAACGGCGGCACCCACGCCGGGCCCTCAAACTTGAACGAGCCATCGAACAGGAGAGCACCATGCCTCGCATAATCGTCGAGCGGACGTTTGAAGCCCCGTTCACCCAGCAAGAACTCGACGCGGTGGAGGCGCGGATGGCGCCGTGCCTCGACCTCTACGATGTCCGCTGGATCCGTAGTTACTGGTCATCCGACCGGCTGCGCATGATCTGCGAATACGAAGCCGCTGACATTGCCAGCGTTCGAAACGTCCAGCACGAGGCCGAAGCCAGGTTTGAGCGAGCTTGGGCCGCCGATGTGCTGGGCGAGCCGTGAGCTCCCAGCCCTTCCAGCCGGACCAGATTGAGGCGCCGATAGTACTCGTTCCTTGGCGATCTCTCTGGGAACGAAGTCTTTACTAGCGGTAAGCGTTAGCCAAGAAATCGTTCTTAGCGGCACAGCCCGGAGATTCTGGTGCGCCTCACCGGCCTGACGAAGTGGTTCCGTAGTGTTATTTAGTGCTCGCCGTGGTCCTCGCTGGTTTCACGGCCAATCGCGTTGTAGTCGTCAGAACAACCAACTCTGCTAAGACGAAACGACCACCTCCGCACCTTCGAGAACGTAACGTGCGTAGCGATAGTCCCGGATATTGATCACGTTGCCCAAGTGCCAGTTGATCAACGCGAAGTGTGTAGGCCGCTCAGTGCTGGTCCTGCTGTAAAACAACACCGCAGGCTGCAGATCGACAAAGCCGGAGTGAACACGCCAGTCCGACTGCCGGCTGTAGTTGCCAAGGTAAGTCTTGACCGCCGTGGCACCCTCCATCTCGGAGTTGCCCACCAAGCTCAGCTTGACGTCGTTGGCCAGCATATCTGCCACCGCCGCGAAATCGTGGGCGTTGAATCGGTCGACATAAGCGTCGAGCAGTTTCCGATTTTTCGAATCCGCCCACCCGATCGTAGCAGGTGGTGTATCGGCCCGCAGTCTGAGATTTTCCCTGCCGCGGTGGAGCGATGCCTTGACTGCGGGCAGGGTCGCGTCCGTAACCTCGCATATCTCCTCGAGCGAGTAGCCTAGCACGTCCTTCAGGACCACTGCGGCACGTTGAGAGGGGACGAGAGCGAGAAAGGAGCGGACGCTTGCAGCAACAGCAATGCGGCTCCCGGTGTCGCTTCGGCTGTCTTCGACCATTTCCAGATCCTCCTGAGGCATCAGATTCCGCAAGGCCCGTTTTCTCATCTCCTTGCGAACGGCGTTGTGGGCGATGCGGAACAGCCAGGCGTCTGGATGCTCGATCGACGCGAATCTGTTGGCAGCCGAGAGCGCGCCGACGATTGCGTCTTGGACAAGGTCGTCACCGTCGATCACAGAACCGGCCATGCGCGCGCAATACCGGTGTAGCCGTGGCCGCATTTCAATAAGCCATTGCCTGAAATCGCCTTCGGACTCGAAACTGGACATTTGGATCACCGTCTTTGCATCTGTGTTGGCCGGCCCTTTTAAAGAGCGATTATCCGACTGAAACGATGCGGCATTTGCATATTTTTTTGTCCACCGAATCCTTTCGCGCTGCTTGCGCCTCTTTTCAGTGTGCTCATCGGAGCAAAGAGTCATGGAGGTACAGGACATGTCGCCGAATAAGGAAGTCAAACGCACCTATGTCATCACTGCTGCAACAGGTCGGACTGGAAGCCATATTGCGCGAGTCCTCTTAAAGGCAGGACATCTCGTTCGCGCGCTGGGCAGGGATGCCGATCGCCTGAAACCACTCGTCGAACTCGGAGCCGAGGGGTTTGTCGGCGAGCTTTCGGACGAACTCTTCATGCGTCGTAGCTTCGACGGCGCCGACGCAGCATACCTTGTCGTTCCAGGAGGTCACGACGCTCGTGATTTTCGTCGCGAGTTTGCAGATACAGGCTCTGTCTACGCTCAGGCAGCCGAAGCAACGAGCCTACCTGCCGTGGTGTTTCTCAGCACGATTGGGGCACATGATGATCGGCATCGCGGCTTCATCCTCACCCACGGTGACGTCGAGCACATCTTGAACAAGCTCAAGGGTGTCAACATCTTGCATCTACGAGCGCCAAAATTCTTCGAGAACCTATTTTATTTTCTTCCTGCCTCCCAAGCAGCCGACGCACTTGTGACGCCGCTCGACCCAGACGCTCAGTTCGACATGGCGCATTCGAAGGACATCGGCGAAGCTGCTCTGCAGCGCCTGTTGGCCCTGGACTTTGAGGGGAATACTTCCGTCGAGTTGCATGGGCGCGAGGTGCTAACCATGCGCCTAATCGCCGAGCGGCTCTCGCAAATCGCCGGGCGCAACATTGCAGTTCGAAAAGCTCTGCGTCAGGACGATATCGAGGCAATGGTCTTGGCAGGCATGCAGCGTGATTTCTCGACACTAATTAACGATACTTGGGACACGTTCAGCCGTTTCGGCCTTTTGCGAGCTCCGACCGCACAGGCCAGCATACGGGCCACGAGTTCGATCGACGATTTCCTTCGCGCCGAATTTCTGCCGGCATTCAACCATCGGGAGGCGGCCTAGTCGTGACGAAGGCCCAGGAATTAGGATCCTGACGCCAGACCAAGCGTTTGGCGCGCCTCGTTGACTGTGGCCACACGCCGGCCAAACTTCCCGACTGAGGCCGACGCGATTTCAACAAGCTCGGCGTTGCTGCGCGCCAGGCGTTCCCTGGTGATCCTGATATTGTCCTCAAGTCCGGTGCGCACTGCGTCTGCTCCGCGCGCCAACGCCCATTCCATGACGATCGTCTGGTTGCGGCCTATTCCGGCCGCTGTCCAGGTGGATTGTGGAAACAGGAGTTTCGCTTCCGTGAGGAGCACATCGAGCAATCTCTCCTGCGCAGGCAGTGCGTTTTGCACGCCCATGACAAACTGGATGTGCGGGCGCTCACCGATAAGCCCACCGTCGGCCAGCCGCCTGGCAGTGTGAAGGTGCGAGAGGTCGAAGATCTCGATCTCCGGCAGCACGCCATTTGCCTTCATCGCGGTTGCGAGATCACCGATCAGGGCGGGATGGTTCTCGTAGACGATGGATGGGAAGTTGACCGAACCGGTCGAAAGCGAGGCCATGTCCGGTTTCAGATAAAGTGCCGAGCCACGCGCGGCCGGATCACGACCGCGCCCGCCGGTCGAAAACTGGACGATCATGCCGGGGCAATGCCTACGCACCCCCGCCTGAACAGCAGCGAAGCGCGTTGGTTCAGACGATGAACTCTGATCGTCATTGCGCACGTGGATGTGCACCAGCGACGCACCTGCTTCAAAGGCTTCCTGGGTCGACTCGATCTGTTCGGCCACGCTGATTGGCACCGCAGGATTGTCTTCCTTGCGCGGCAGCGAGCCGGTGATCGCAACAGCGATGATGCAGGGTTCAGGCATGGCGATACACTATCCGTCTATCTGGTCCATGAGCCAGCGGATCGCGAGCGGATAGCCCGCGGCGCCGAGCCCCGCGATCACGCCGGTGGCGACCTTCGATACCAGCGACCGATGATAGATCTCCTCGCGGCGATGGATGTTCGAGATATGCAGTTCGACGATCGGGCCCGGAAACATCTTGAGCGCATCGAGCACCGGGATCGAAATAAAACTCAAACCCGCAGGATTGATCAGAATGCCCGCGCCGTCGTCGATCGCCTCATGCACCCAGTTGACGATTTCGCCCTCGATGTTCGATTGGTGAAAACGGATCGGATGGTCGCCGGCGGCGTCACGGCACATCGCCTCGATTTCTGCGAGCGTCGTCCTGCCATAGATCTCCGGCTCGCGCATGCCGAGCCGGTTGAGATTTGGGCCGTTGAGGACGAAGATTGGCTTGGTCATGGTCCTATCCTTGATAGCCCAGCAGGCGCGGCAGCCACAGCACCAGCGATGGGAAGAAGGTGATCAGCATCAGGGCGGCAATCATGGCGTAGAGAAACGGCATTACGTCGTGCACCAGGTCGCGCAGCGGCACCTCTGCGATGCGGGTCATGATGAACAGCAGCAACCCGTAGGGCGGGGTGACGAGCCCGAGCATGATGTTGACGACGACCATTACGCCGAAATGCACCATGTCGACACCGAGCGCCTGCGCCGTCGGAATCAGCACCGGCACGATTACCAGCAGGATGGTCGTGCCCTCCAGCACGCAGCCCAGGATAAGCAGCAGGATGTTGACCAGGATCAGGAAACCCATCGGCGAAAGATCCCAGGACTTCAGGATCACCGACAGGGACTGCGGAATGTTCTCGACCGTGACAACGTAGTTGAACACCAGGGCGCCGGCGATGAGCATGCCGATCGAGGCCGTGGTGCGGGCGCTGTTGAGAAGCGCATGGTAGAGTTGGCCCGGCGTCACGCTGCGATAGATCGCGACCGAGATGAGCAGCGCGTAGCCGGCGGCGACCGCCGCGGCCTCGGTCGGGGTCATCACGCCGCCCCTTATGCCGACCAGCAGAACGACTGGCAGCATCAGCGCCGGAAATGCGCGCAAGGTGATCCCCGGCAATTCCCTGAGCGGCACCGGCTTCTCGACCGGAAAGTTCTTCCGGCGCGCGTCGATGGCGACGATGATCATCTGCGACAGGGCGAGAAGAAGGCCCGGCACGATACCGGCAATGAACAGGTAGCCGATGGATGCATCCGAGATCAGCGCGTAGATGACCAGAGGAATCGACGGAGGAATGATCGGGCCGACGACGGAGGTGACGGCTGTCAGCGCAGCGGCATAGCTCGCCGGGTACTTGCCATCCTTGGTCATGAGTTGCTGCATCATCTTGCCGGTGCCCGCGGCGTCGGCGATGGCCGAGCCGGACATACCGGCGAAGATGATCGACTGCAGCACGTTGACTTGCGCCAGACCGCCGCGGAAACGGCCGACGACGGCGTTGCAGAATTGCAGCAGCCGGTCGGTCATGGTCCCGGCGTTCATCAACTCCGCGGCGAGAATGAACATCGGTACGGCAAGCAGAATGTAGCTTGTGTAGAGCCCGTTGAGGAGTTGCTCGGCCGACGTGCCCATGTCGAGCCCTGCCAGCCAGAGATAGAGGATCGACCCGGCGATCATCGAGTGACCGATCGGCAGGCCAAGCAGGGCCAGCGCTGTGATCGCAACGACTGACAGCGAAAAGGGACTCGCGAGATTCATACGCCGGAGCTCGCTTTCGTGGGGTCGAATTCCGCCGGTGCTCCGCCGCGCAGAGCACGCCACGCCAGCCAAAGGTAACGGGCGATCACGGCGACCACGAAGACGAGATAGATCGAGAACAGCCAGTCGAAGCGTATCTTGAGGTAGGCGGTGCTCTCGACCTTCATGAAGGTCACGTAGCTGAAGACAGCCGGAAAGGACCAGCCATAGAGCGCGACGAGAGCGATTGCGAAGGCAAGCGTCATTACCCGCCTGATGTCCGGACCGACTGTGGCGTAGAGGAGATCAAAACGGATTTCCTCTTCTTCACGAACGACGAACGCTGCGCCGAACAGCACAACCCAGATCCAGAGTACGACGGTGAGCTCGTTGCTCCAGCCGGTCGGCCAGTTGAGAAGGTAGCGAAAAGCAACCTGCAGCAGAAACGCGGCGAACATGGCGCCGATGGCGATGGCGATCGCGTTCTCGGCGCGCCGGTAGAGCCAGCCGCCGACCTTTCTCAATCCCGGGTTCATGATGCCTCCCTGACGAGCGTCTGGCCAAATCGGCCAGCCGGTCGCAAGCGGACCGGCCGGCGCGTTCGTCGCGTCAAAGCGCGTTGATCTTGTCGACCATCCCGGCAGGCCATTCCTTGGCCAGGTCGGAGGCAAGATATTGCTCCTGCACATGCTTGCGGAATGCTGCGACATCGGGTTCGTAGATCTTCAGGCCCTTGCCCTTGAATGTTTCAACGAGTTCCTTCTCGCGCGTCAGGTGTTTCTCTGTCGAGAAGTCGATCGCCTTGTCCGCCGCGGCCTGGACCTTTGCCTGCTTCTCGGCCCCCATCTCGTCCCACACCTTTTTCGAGATGCTGAGAAGGTCGAATCCGACAAGGTGCGAGGTAAGCACGATCTGCGACATGACCTCGTAGAACTTCATGTTCTCGACGTTGGGCAACGGATTGTCCTGCCCGTCGATTGCGCCTGTCTGCAGGCCGGTATAGACCTCGGCATAGGCCATTGGCGTAGGGTTCGCACCGAGCGCCTGGCCGAGGAATTGCCAGGCGTCGCCGCCCGGCATGCGCAGCTTGATGCCTGCCATGTCGGCGGGAGTCTTGATTTCCTTGTCCGGCTTCAGGCCGACCTGGCGCAGGCCGAAATAGGTAGGGCCGAGCACCCTCACGCCGAGCTGGTCCTCGGCCATCCGCTTCAGCTCCGCGCCGGCATCGCTGGCAAAAAACGCCTTCACGTGCGCGGCGTCACGGAACAGGTAGCCGGCGGTGACGATGGACCACGCCGGAATCTGCTTGGAGATGTCCTGCGGGGCGACGTTGCCCATCTCGAGGTTGCCGCGCTGGATGGCGACAAGTTCGGTGCCCTGCTTGAACAGGTTGCCGCCGTAATAACCCTCGAAGGCAAAGTCGTCCTTGATGGCGTCGGCGAACATTTTCATCATCTCGGCCCGGATGTCCTGTTCCGAGAACACGGCCGAGAAACGCAGCTTCGGCTTGTCCTGGGCGAAGGCGGGAACGGCGGTCGCGGCGGCGAGTGCGCCGGCGGCGACCATAAACAGGCGTCGGTTGATTTCAGCTTTCATGTCGATTTCCTCCCTATGGTCTTCATATGGTTATAGACGTCATTGCCTTCATGCGGCGGCCTCGAAGTGATCTGCCATGGCGCGGCGGTCGGCCTTGCGCCCGGTGAAGAGTTCGAACGCGCGGACGGCCTGATGGATCGCCATGCCGATGCCCGGCAGCGTTCTGCAGCCGATCGTACGGGCTGCGACCAGCAACTCTGTTTCGGTCGGAAAGTAGATTATGTCGGCGACCCATTTTTCGGCTGTCAGAAGAGCCGTGTCGAACGGTGTTCCGGGGTATTTCGCCATGCCCACCGGGGTCGTGTTGACGATGCCGTTTGCCATGCGCACGGCTGCGGCCGGGTCCGGCCACGTCTCGACGCGACCGCCGAACAAGGCGCCCATGCGCGACGCAAGATCCGAGGCGCGACCGGGTTGGCTGTCGAGGACCAACAGCCGGCCAACGCCCATTTGCATCAGCGCGTTTGCGACTGCGGCGCCCGCTCCGCCGGCGCCGAACATTGCGACACAGCCCATCGATGCGCCTGTCATCGCTTCGCGAAAACTCTCCGCGAAACCCCAGCTGTCGGTGTTGTGGCCTTCCTTGCGTCCGCCAGCAAAGACGACCGTATTCACCGCGCCTATCACGCGCGCTTCCGGCGACAATGCATCGAGGACGGGAATGACAGCCTGTTTAAACGGATGCGTGATATTGAGGCCGTGAAAGCCTGCAATTTCCGCCGCCGCGATCAAGTCGCCGATCGCCGCGTCTGGCAATCCGAGCCTGTCGAAATCGAGCAAAAGGTACGAATAGCCGATGCCGAGGCGCCGGGCTTCACGCTCGTGCATGCCGGGAGTGCGCGAGGACTGAATACCGCGTCCGACGAGGCCAATCACGACCTTTTCGTTGTCGCCGCCGGCGGCGCCCTTGTGCTCGTCGGCAAGACGGCAAAGGAGGTCGACAAGGCTGTCGTCCATCTCGCGAAATTCCTCCCTGTGCGGGCCGCCTCCCAGCCCAAATGCGGCAATTCCCGGATCGCCCTTGTGTTCACGCAAAACGCGCCGGTAAAATGAGCCTGTCGCGATTTGCGAATAATGTACTAACTGGTTAGTTTAGTCAAATGCCGGCACGCCGGGGCGGGAACTCAACTGCATGGCCGTTATCAAGAAAGAACGAAAGCCGAAGCCGGACGCGAGCACGACGCGTATCCAGGACCCTGAGGGCACGCGCCGCAACATCCTGGAGATCGCCTCCAAGGAGTTTGCCCTGAACGGCTTGTCGGGCGCGCGCATAGACGAGATTGCAGCGCGCACACGCTTCAGCAAGCGCATGATCTACTACTACTTCGGCGACAAGGAAGGCCTCTACCTGCGCGCGCTCGAGAACGCGTATCGTCAGGTGCGCGAGGGCGAGGCTCAACTTGATATCGAAGGTCTGCCCCCCGTGGCGGCACTGACGCGCCTGGTGGAGTTCACCTTCGACCACCATCACCGACACGAGGAATTCATCCGCATGGTGATGATCGAGAACATCCATCACGGCCAATACCTCCAACAATCGGATGCGATCCGCGAACTGAACGTGACTGCGATCGACTATATCTCTCGCATCTATTCACGCGGTGTCGAAGAGGGCGTGTTCCGGCCGGGACTCGACGCGGTCGAACTCCATTGGCAGATAAGCGCGCTGTGCTTCTTCAACGTTTCCAATCGCACCACCTTTTCGATGATCTTCGGACGCGACTTCGGCGCGCCGGCACAACTCGAGCGGCTCAAACGCAACAGCGTGGAGATGCTGTTGCGTTTTGTCGCCAAGGACGAAGCTCCCGCAGAACGCTGAGCGCCGAACTTGCGATGCCGGCAGCGTTGCCTTAGTTTATGTACGAACTGGTTCGTTCATAACAAAACCAGGGAGGAGGCGCGTTTGAAGACGTCGATCGCGACGGTGTCGATCGCCGGTGACCTGGCGGAGAAATTCGCGGCAATTTCCGCCGCGGGCTTCGACGGTGTCGAAATCTTCGAGAACGATTTCCTCGCCTTTGACGGCTCGCCGCGCGACGTCGGCCGAATGGCTGGTGACGCAGGTCTGACCATAACGCTGTTCCAGCCGTTCAGGGATTTTGAGGGTTTGCCGGAGCCGCAGCGCAACCGCGCCTTCGATCGTGCCGAGCGCAAGTTCGACGTCATGCAGGAACTCGGCACCGACCTGATGCTGGTATGCTCGTCGGTGTCGCCGGTCTCGCTTGGCGGGATCGACCGGGCGGCGGCGGATTTTCACGAGCTTGGCGAGCGCGCCGCCAAGCGCGGTCTGCGCGTCGGCTATGAGGCATTGGCCTGGGGGCGTCACGTCAACGATCATCGCGATGCGTGGGAAATCGTGCGCAGGACCGACCATCCGAACGTCGGGCTGGTTCTCGATTCCTTCCACACGCTGGCCCGCAGGATTGAACTTGGCTCGATCCGTTCGATACCCGCGGACAAGATCTTCATTGTCCAACTCGCCGACGCGCCGCTGATCGAAATGGACTTGCTCTATTGGAGCCGGCACTTCCGCAACATGCCAGGCGAAGGTGATCTGCCGGTGCGACAGTTCATGCAGGCGGTCGCCGCAACCGGTTATGACGGCTATCTGTCGCTCGAGATTTTCAACGACCAGTTCCGTGGCGGGTCGGCAAAGGCGATCTCCGTCGACGGACGGCGTTCGCTCGTATGGTTGATGGATCAGGTGCGGCGTGAAGAACCGGCACTTGACATGGCTATCCCGCCCATGCCCGACCGCATCGGAGTTGGAGGGGTCGAGTTCATCGAGTTCGCGGCCGATCGCCAGGACGCCGGACAGCTTGGATCGCTGTTGCGCATGCTCGGCTTTTTCGAGGCCGGTCGGCACGTCTCGAAGGAGGTCACGCTCTACCGCCAGGGCGAGATCAATATTGTCATCAATACCGAGCGGCAGGGCTTTGCCCATTCTTCCTTTGTTGTCCATGGCACGTCGGCATACGCAATGGGCCTGAAGGTCGAGGACGCCGCCGCCACGGTGGCGCGCGCCGAGGCACTCGGCGCGGAGATCTTTCACCAGCGGGTCGGGCCCGGCGAGTTGTCGATCCCGGCGATCCGCGGCGTCGGCGGCGGACTGATCTACTTCCTCGATGCCAAGACCGACCTGGCGAAGGTCTGGGACATAGAGTTCACGCCGGTCACGTCGGCAAGTTCCGGCAATGGCGTCGGCCTCACCCGTATCGATCATGTCGGGCAGACCATGGCACAGGAGGAGATGCCGAGCTGGCTGCTGTTCTATGTCTCGATCTTCAGGACGACCAAGACCCCGATGGTCGACATCGTCGATCCGGCCGGCCTCGTGCGCAGCCAGGTCATCGAAGGTCTGGACAAGCGCTTCCGCCTCACGCTGAACGGTGCCGAGAGTCACCGCACCCTGGCCGGCCATTTCATCGCTGAAACCTTTGGTTCCGGCGTCCAGCATCTGGCACTCGCGACGGATGACATCTTTGCGACGGCGGCGAAGCTGCAGGCCAACGGCTTCGAACCGCTTCAGATATCGATGAACTACTACGACGACGTAGAAGCGCGCTTCGGTCTGGATCCGGAGGTCGCCGATCGGTTACGCTCGGCCAACATCCTTTATGACCGCGACGACAACGGCGAATTTTTTCAGCTCTATGCGCCGACATTCGGAGAGGGATTCATTATCGAGTTCGTTGAACGGCGCGGCGCGTATGCAGGCTATGGTGCGCCGAACGCACCATTCCGCATCGCCGCGCAAAAACGGCTGATGCGGCCCAAAGGAATGCCAAAGCTATGACAAGTATGAACTTTGCTCGCATCAATGGCGCGACGATCCACTACCGGCATCGTCCCAAAACTGGCAGGCCGACGGTCGTCTTCGCGAACTCGCTCGGCACGGATATGCGCATCTGGAACGAGGTCGAGCGAAGGCTGGCCGACGACTGTACATCCGTTGCGTTCGACAAGCGCGGACACGGCCTGAGCGAACTGGGTGGCGCGCCGCAAACAATCGAGACCCATGCGACGGACCTTGCAGGGCTGCTCGACCATCTCAGCGTAAAGCGCGCGGTGATCTGCGGGCTTTCGATCGGCGGCGTCATTGCGCAATGCCTTTACAAGACGCGGCCGGATTTGATCGAGGGATTGATCCTTTGCGATACGGCAGCGAAAATCGGCACAGCCGAGATGTGGAACGGGCGCATCAATGCGACCCTGTCGGAGGGCATCGCCAGCTTTGCCGACGACGTGATGCGAAAATGGTTCACGCCGGATTTCCATAACAATCGCGGCGAGGAACTGGCGGGTTATAAAACGATGCTGACGCGCCAGGATCCGGCCGGCTACGCTGCTGCCTGCGCGGCGATCCGCGACGCCGATTTCACCGCGACGACCGCCGCGATCAACGTGCCGACACTCTGCATTGTCGGCGATCAGGACGGATCGACGCCGCCTGAACTGGTGGAATCGCTGGCCCGCTCAATCCCCGCCGCACGGTTCGAGATCATTGCCGGTGCGGGCCACATCCCATGCGTCGAGCAGCCGGAAAGGCTGGCCGGGCTGATCTGTGGCTTCCTGAACGACATGCCAAGAGAGCGCAAATGAGCAAGCCACGACACGGCGACCGATACGTCGAAGGGATGGCGACGCGCCGTTCAGTGCTGGGTGACGCCCATGTCGACCGCGCAGAGGCGGCCAAGACCGAATTCGACATTCCTTTCCAGGAACTGATCACGGAGGCTGCATGGAGCCACGTCTGGTCGCGGCCGAACATCACCAGGCGCGAGCGTTCCATGATCACCATCGCGCTGCTCGCCGCGCTGAAGCAGGACGAAGAGGTTGCGATGCATATCCGCGCCAGCGTCAATACCGGGGCGACGCGCGACGACATACGCGAGGCGCTGCTGCATGTGGCAATCTATGCCGGGGTGCCGGCGGCAAATCATGCGATGAAGATCGCCAGGAAGACGTTCGACGAAATCGACGCTCAGGCCGGCTAATCATGACCAAGTCGCGCTTTCCCGCCAACCGCACGCCGGAAATCGGCGCCTTCTTTCCGCGCGACCGCAACTGGCATCCGCCGGCCTTCACGCCGGCCTACAAGACGTCCGTTCTGCGCTCGCCGCAACGGCCGCTTCTTTCCCTCGACAACACGCTGTCGGAGCTTACGGGGCCGGTCTTCGGCCAAAGTATTCTCGGTGAACTGGACAATGACCTCATACACAATTTTGCTGGGCCGGGCGAAAGCGCGTTCGGGCCACGCATCCTCGTCTATGGCCGCCTGCTCGACGAGCGCGGCATCGGCGTCGCTGGTGCGTTGCTGGAGGTATGGCAGGCCAACGCCGGCGGACGCTATCGACACAGGAAGGAGACTTATCGCGCGCCACTCGATCCGAACTTCGGCGGCTGCGGCCGCACGATCACCGGCGAGGATGGCTCCTATTGTTTCCGCACGATCCAGCCGGGGCCATATCCCTGGCCCAACGGACCCAACGACTGGCGTCCAGCGCACATCCATTTCTCGATCTTCGGGCACGGCTTCGCGCAGCGCCTGATCACCCAGATGTATTTCGAGGGCGACCCGATGATCTGGAGGTGTCCGATCGTGCGGACCATCAACGACCGCCGCGCTATTGAAGGCCTCACCGCCGCACTCGACATGGAGGCAACGGTACCGATGGATGCGCGGGCATACAAATTCGACATTGTACTGCGCGGCCGCCGCTCGACGCTGTTCGAAAACCGCATCGAGGGCAACTGATGGTCCAGGCTCTTGGCCGGCTGAAGGAAAGCGCCTCGCAGACCGCGGGACCCTACGTCCATATCGGGCTGACGCCCAACTTCGCCGGTATCTCGGGCGTCTATGAACGCGACCTTGGCACCGCGATGGTCAACGACAAGACCAGGGGCGAACGCATCAGGGTCAACATCCGGGTGATCGACGGCGCCGGCTCGCCGCTGAACAACGCGCTCGTGGAGATCTGGCAGGCGGACGCAGCCGGCATCTACAATTCGCCCTCGGATCTGCGCGGCTCCGCCGACCCGAATTTTACCGGCTGGGGCCGGCTGCCCACCGACATGACGACGGGCGAATGCCTGTTCGAGACCATCAAACCCGGTCGCGTGCCGTTTTTTGACGGCCGCAAGATGGCGCCGCATTTGACGGTCTGGATCGTCGCGCGTGGAATCAACATCGGCCTTCACACCCGCATGTATTTCGGCGACGAGGAAACCGCCAACGCCGAGGATCCCGTCCTGATGCGCATTGAGCAGAAAGAGCGGATGTCAACGCTGGTCGCGCCGCGCGATGGCGACATCTATAGGTTCGACATCCATCTCCAAGGCATCAACGAGACGGTCTTCTTCGACATATGATCGCAGCATTCGACAATCCCCTCCTGTCCGGGCTTCTCGGCGATGAGAAGATGGCGACGCTGCTCGGCGTCGAGGCCGAACTTGCGACGATGCTGCAATTCGAGAAGGCGCTCGCCGACGCAGAAGCTGCGCTCGGCATCGTCCCGGCGGCTGCAGCAAGCGTAATCGGGCGCGTCCTCGACAACTTCCGGCCGGAAATCCGGGCCCTAGGGGACGCAACGGCGCGCGACGGCGTCATGGTGCCGGAACTCGTGCGGCAGATCAGGCATGCTGTCGGAGAGCCGCATTCGGAGCATGTGCATTTCGGTGCGACCAGCCAGGACGTGATCGACACGGCCATGATCCTGAGAATTCGCGCCTGTATCGACCTGTTGGAAGAACGGCTTTCGGCTCTGGTGGTCGCCTTCGCCGATCTCGGCCATCGGTTTGGCGATCGCCCGCTGATGGCCCGAACCCGAATGCAGGCAGCGACTCCGATTTCCGTAGCCGACCGCGTCGCAAGCTGGCGCGAACCGCTCGTGCGCCACCATGAGCGGCTTCAATCGGTGCGGGGATCGGTTCTCGTCGTCCAGTTCGGCGGCGCCGCCGGGACACTCGAGAAGTTTGCAGACAAGGGCGCCGCCCTCCGTGCCGCGCTGGCCCGGCAGCTAAGCCTCGGCGACGCGCCGCAATGGCACAGCCAGCGCGACCGCATCGCTGAACTGGCCAGCTGGCTGTCGCTTGTGACGGGCGGCCTCGGCAAATTCGGGCAGGACATTGCGCTGATGGCGCAGGCAGGCGACGAGTTGCAACGGGCGGGCGGCGGTTCGTCGTCCGCCATGGCGCACAAGCGCAATCCCATCGACGCCGAGATGCTGGTGACGCTTGCCCGCTACAACGCAGTCCAATTGTCGGGAATGCATCATGCGCTGATCCATGAGCAAGAGCGCTCTGGTGCAGCCTGGACGCTGGAATGGTTGATCCTGCCGCAGATGCTCATGGCGGCTGGAGCATCGACCTGTGTCGCGGACAGGCTGGTCCGAACCATAGCGGCAATCGGAGGCAAGGGTTGACTGATCCCACCAATGCATGTCGCGCAAAAGTGTGCAGCGGTTTTGCGACAACGACATGCATAAAAACAACAACCTGAAGCGCGTCGCATGAGGCCGGGGCAAACGCGACGCGCTTTAGGCGGCTCACGCCGTGGATCTTGCGATTTAGCCGTCTCCGCTACCACTTGGTCAGCAAGATCAAGTGGTCACTGATGCGTCGAGTGGGTTGGAAATGGCCGTGCCCTGGTTTGCCGACAATTGTGCGGCCATACCCATGGCGACAGCTTTCCAGCCATCATCCAGCGTCACCTCAACCGGCCCCTCGCCCCGCAGGGCGGCGCAGAACCGCTGATGCTGATAAAAGGTCGAGCCGTTGTGATCGCCGGCCGTCAACAATTGTGGGTCGATCGGGATCTCAACGGTGTACGGTCCCTGCGGAAAGCGCGGGCTGACGATCAACTGCGGCGTCGGCGCCGCACCGAGATGAGCTGGCCAGAAGCGGCCGGGACCCGGCACCACGCATTCGACTTTACCTCGCGCACCGACGGCGCTGATCTCCTCCTGGTAGCGGCTGCCCTCTGCATACATGCACAGTTCCAGCATGGCGCGCGCGCCGCTGGCAAAATCGACCAGCACGTAGCCGCAATCCCAGATATCGGGTGTTTCGCCATCATAATGCTCGTCGAGATGGTTCACTTCCTGTCCGGCCGACGCCATGATTCTTACCGGTTCCGATTTCAGGATCAGCCGCATGAGATCGAAGAAATGGCAGCATTTTTCGACGAACGTGCCTCCCGATCGACGGTTGAAGCGGTTCCAGTGGGCCACCTTGTCCAGGAACGGGTAGCGATGTTCGCGGATTGTCAGCATCCGGATGCCGCCGGTGGCGTCCTGCGCCTGCTCGATGAATCGAGCGACCGGCGGCATATAGCGGTATTCCATCGCGACCCAGACTGGTGCGGTGAAAGTCGCGGCGAACGCCTTCACCGCGGCTGCGTCGACCGGATCGGTGAAAAGCGGCTTCTCGACCAGGATGGGCAGCGCACGGACAGCAGCGACTTCCCTAAGCTGCGCGAAATGCACATAGTTCGGACTGGCGATGAGCACGCAGTCGACGCGCGGATCGGCCGCCACCTCCGCGACCGAGCCGGCGATCGATGCATGCGGGGCAAGGTCTGCCGCGCGGGCGCGCATCGTCGCGTCGGGCTCGAAGATCGAAGCGACGCCGACATCGGGCAGCAGCGCGATATTGCGAAGATGCTCCTGCCCCATCATGCCGCAGCCGATGATGCCGTAGGAAATGTGCTTCGCCATAACCGTTCCTTATCGCAGCCGCGCGACATAGCGTGCGACGCCATGATCAAACCAGGTCCTGGAAAACTCCGCACTGGCGCCGTCCTGCATCCAGCCGGTACGCTCGATGAAGCCGGCGGCGGCGCCCGGCGCGAGGCCGAATTCAGGCAGCGCCCATCCCGGCACCTGGCCGACCCCGACGCGGTCCTCTGCACGCAAGATCCAGAAGCCGAGCGCCTTGCGGTAGTAGAGATAGAGCGAATCCGACAGTTCTTCGATAGCAACCGTCTCCGCACGGGAACCGTCGAGCCAGATCTCCTCCAGCGCCGCCGGCTTGCCGCTGAGGCTCCGCAGCCGCCTTATTCTATGGGCCTCGCTGCTCGACCCGAACACCGGCAGGTCCATCGGTTTCGCCAGCCGATCGACTGACAGAACGCGCGCCGTCGGCAGCCCGCCTCCCTCCAGGAGTTCCAGCCGGAACATGGAATAGACACTGGCCACGTCAGGTTGCGAACGTACGTAGTTGCCGGAACCCTGGATGCGACTGAGCAAGCCCTTGCGCTCGAGATCACCGAGCGCCTTGCGCAAAGTACCGACCGCTATTCCGAGCCCCGCAGCCATGTCGCGCTCCGGCGGAAGCTTCTCGCCCTCAATCATCCGCCCGGCCGCAATCTCGCGAATCAGCATTTCGCTGACCTTTTGATGCATCGGAAGCGCGTAGGCGTTTCTGGACGTGCTCACATTGTCTCCAACGCAAAATTGATACACTATTGATCTACACAATCACGAATGATATGCAACAGGGAAATCCAGTCTCTGACAACAAAGGGAGTGCCGACATTGACGGTCGTTCCGGTGACGTCCGCAGATCTCGATGCTGCTGAAGTGTCGTGGTTTTCCGCTTTGTGTTCCGATGATTTCCGCTATCTGGGCGTACCGGATGGTACGCTGCGGTCGAGTTGGGAGCATTGCTCCGACATCGTCAAGACAGCCGAAGGACTGGGGTTTCGCAGTATCCTGTGTCCCTCGTCCTATCAGGTTGGCCAGGATACTCTGTCCTTCGTGGCGGGCTGCGCTCCGATAACCCATTCGATCAACCTTCTCGCGGCGGTGCGTTGCGGCGAAATGCAACCGATCATGCTGGCGCGCACGCTCGCAACGCTCGACCACATGCTGAAGGGCAGATTGACTATAAACGTCATCTCTTCCGACTTTCCCGGTGAAGTCGCCGACAGCCGTTTCCGCTATCAGCGTTCGCGCGAGGTCATCGAGATCCTGCGTCAGGCCTGGACGCGCGACGAAATCAACCATCAGGGCGAGGTCTACCAATTCGGGAAAGTAACCGCCGACCCCGCAAAGCCCTATCAACAGAATGGCGGGCCGCTGCTCTATTTCGGCGGCTATTCGCCCGACGCGCTCGAACTCTGCGGCGCGCAGTGTGACGTGTATCTGATGTGGCCGGAGGCGAAGGACGTGTTGGCGCACCGCATGCGTGATGTTCACGAGCGTGCAGCCGCCCATGGCCGCACATTGGATTATGGCCTGCGCGTCCACGTGATTGTGCGCGACAGCGAAGCCGAAGCCCGCGAATATGCCGAGGAGTTGGTTTCGAAACTCGACGACGAGCAGGGCAGCGTTATCCGCGGCCGCGCACTGGACGCGACATCCCTGGGCGTCGCGCACCAGGCAAAGAACCGCGCCGGCGCCGACGCACAAGGCTATGTCGAGCGGCATCTGTGGACCGGCGTTGGCCGCGCACGCTCCGGTTGCGGCGCCGCGATCGTCGGCTCGACCGATCAAGTCATGTGTGAGATCGAGGAATACCGGAAAATGGGCATCCGCGCCTTCATCTTCTCCGGCTATCCGCATCTCGACGAGGCCATGTCCTTCGGCAAGCGCGTGCTGCCGAACATCAACACCTGCTCGCTGCCGCATGCCTATGGCCGGGTGCCGGAAATCACCCCGCCGACTCCGCTCGGAACCGGGGAGCGGCGATGATGATGATGCGAATGCGCCTCAACGAGATTGAAGCTTCCACCGCAGCCCTTGGCCAGGCGGGCGCCTGATGTACCACTTCCTCAACCCCGAGCAGCAACCGATGAAAAGCTTCGTGCCCGGCCCCGACCGCAAGCGCGAGTTCCGCGACGCACTCGGCCGGTTTGCGACCGGTATCACCGTCGTCACCACGATGACGCCTGATGGTCCCGTCGGCATCACCGCGAACAGCTTTGCATCGGTGTCCCTCGACCCGCCGATCGTGCTCTGGTCGATCGGCCGGCATTCGAGGCGCTTTGCCGCCTTCGCAGGTTGCGAGCATTTCGCGGTTCATGTCTTGGGCGCGGAGCAGATCGAGCTGAGCCAGCGCTTCGCTCGCGTCGGTCAAGCCTTCGACGGCCTCCCGCACGACCTGAACGATGCCGGCGTGCCGCTGCTGGGTGGCTGCCTGTCGCGGTTCGAATGCATGCGGATATCCGGGCATGAGGGCGGCGACCATTTGATCGTCGTTGCCCGCGTAACTGCCGCGACGTTGCGAGACGGCGAACCTCTGCTTTTCTTCGGCGGAGGTTACGGACGCTTCGAAGACGGTTCGAACGTGACCCCATCGATGTAGTGATGGCCTGGCCCGGACAGCCGTGTGAACCATACGTCTCAGGCGCGAATCGGGCCGGTCGACTGGCGTTGCACGATATGGCAGGCGAATTCGATACGGCGCGGCGGCAGGTCCCCGCCGAGATCGGCGAGCAGCAGGTCGAGCGACGCCGCGCCGATCTCGCGCATCGGGATATGCATCGTCGTCAGCGGCGGGTTTTGGAAAGCCGCCTGCGGAAGGTCATCCATGCCCATGACCGAGACGTCGGCAGGCACCTCGTAACCCGACTTCCGGATCGCCATCATCGCGCCGATAGCGAGGCTGTCGCCCGCGGCGAGCACAGCTGTGAAGTCGAGGCCGCGCGTCTCGATGCGCCGCGCGATCGCTTCGGCCGCAAGGTCCGGCAGCCAATCCGCCACCTCCACGGCCAGCTCGCCGGCCGCCAGGCCGCGCTCTCGCAGTGCATCCTGCCAGCCCTCGAAGCGGCGCTCGATCGTGCGCCGCCCGCGTCGCATCAGGAACAGGATGCGCCGGTGGCCGAGGTCGAGCAGGTGCTGCGTCGCGAGATGCGCCGCCGAGCGGTTGCATGGCGTCAGGCTCGAATGGTGCATCGCCGGGTCGTCGCCGTTTATGAGCACGATCGGCTTGCCGAAACCGCCGGTCAGCGTCAGCACCGCCTCGTCGTCAAGCGTCAGAAACAGGCAGCCGACGACGCTCTTGTCTTGCCTGGCGTCATCGAGCAGCGCGATCTGATCATCGGCGTCGGCGATCGAGCGCGGCACCAGCTCGACACCGAGAGTTTTTGCACGCTCGTTCAGTCCGTCGAGCACATAGAAGGTGAACTGGTTGCGGCCATAGTCGATCATCGCAGCGTTGCTTGCGGCGAGGATCACCTTGCGGCCGGCGATCGAAGTGGGGATCGTATAATTCAGCTTCCTGGCGGTTTCGATGATCGCCGACCGGAGGTCGCCGCGCACGCCCTTGCCGCCGGCAAGCGCCCGCGATGCCGTGCTGACGGATACGCCACAGCGCGCGGCGACGTCTTCGAGCCGCACGCGCCGGCTGGGCGTGCCGCGCTTCCCGCTTCCGACCTTGACGACCATCGGCTGTTTCCTCGCCAGGCCTGCATGCTGCAAAAAAATTTCAGATTGCGCAATAAAAAAACTTGTGGCACCCATTTGCCCGACATCGCGCAAACTTGGGAGGAGTGGTGGCGTCGTCCATGAGAGAAATGCGCTCAAAGCTCGACCTGCTCGTGCGCGGCATGACTGGCCTGCGCCATGACGGCCGTTTCGACGAGCCCAACCTCGACGGCACGGCCGGCGACTACATCAGCTTCGATTCCTGGGAATGGCCGCAGGGCGTGGGCCTCTACGGCCTGGTTTGCCTCTGGCGGCACAATCGCGACCCGAAACTTTTGAAGACAATCGAAGATTGGTACGAGCGCCATTTAAGCGCGGGCCTGCCGCCGATGAACATCAACACCACCGCACCGATGATGGCGCTGGCATTGCTCTGGGGCGAGACACGCGATCCGCGCTGGGAAACGCCTCTCTGCCAATGGGCCGAAAGGCTGCTTCGCGACATGCCTCGCACGCCCGAGGGCGGGTTCCAGCACAATGTCTCAGACAAGATCAACGACGACGAATTGTGGGACGACACGTTGTTCATGGCCGGCCTGTTCCTCGCTTTCCACGGCCGCGCGGCCGGCCGGCAAGCATGCATCGACGAGGCTGTTCGCCAGTTCCTCGTCCATGCGCGCTATCTCGCCGACCCGAAAACCGGCTTGTGGTTCCATGGCTGGACATTTGCCGGCCGACATAATTTCGCCGGCGCTCTCTGGGCCCGCGGCAACGCCTGGATCACAGTCGGCATCCTCGACCTGATCGAAAACGGTGGTGTCGGCAAGCCAGTCGAAGCCTATCTGCTCGGCGTGCTGGAAGCGCAGATCGAAGCGCTGCTGCGCCTGCAGGCGCCATCGGGAGCATGGCACACTTTGCTCGATGACCCGACCTCCTATGAGGAGATGTCGGCCACCGCCGGCATCGGCTATGGTCTCATGAAAGCTGCGCGCCTGGGCTTCGGGCCCAAGGCGTGCGGTCCAGCGGGCCGGCGCGCACTCGACGCGGTGCTGGCCAGCATCGACGAGAACGGCGTGCTCGGAAACGTTTCCTATGGCACCCGCATGGGCCATGATCTCCAGTTCTACCGCGACATCCCGATCCAGCCTACCGGCTACGGCCAGGCCCTGGCGATCCTCTGCCTCACCGAGGGGATGATCCATGCCGAAGCTGACGAGGCAGCGGCATGACGATGCGCGTTCTCTTCGGCGCCGGTCCGGGCGACATCGATGGCTACGGGACGGAGCGGCTGCGCGCCGAGTTTCTGGTGGAGCGGCTGTTCGAGCCCGGCCGTATCGCCTTCGCTTACACCCATGTCGACCGCATGATCGTCGGCGGCGCGTGCCCAACCGGAGAGCCGCTGAGTTTCGGCGATGGCGCGGACGTCGGCACGCCGCATCTGTTCACCGCGCGCGAGATGGGCATCGCCAATCTCGGCGGCGCAGGAACGGTGAGCGTCGACCAGCAGCGCTTCGCGCTCGCCAACCGCGATGTGCTCTATGTCGGGCGCGGCGCGAAACAAGTGACGCTCGAAAGCGACAGCGCCGCGCACCCCGCCTGGTTCTATATGAACTCGGTTCCGGCCGGCGCAGACATCAAACATCGGCTGATCACGAGATCCGAGGCGAAGCCGCTCGAACTCGGCGAGGAGCGACGCGCCAACAAGCGCACATTGCGCATGTACATTCATCCGGAAGTCGCGCCTTCCTGTCTGCTGCTGATGGGCATCACGGATCTTGCTGCAGGGAGCGTCTGGAACACCATGCCTCCTCATCTGCATGAGCGGCGCATGGAAGCCTATCTCTATTTCGATCTCGCGGCGGAAGACCGGGTGATCCATCTGATGGGACGGCCGGACAATACCCGCCATCTGATCGTGGCCAATGGCGACTGTGTCATCTCGCCGGCCTGGTCTATCCATATGGGCAGCGGAACCGGGCCCTACGCCTTCGTCTGGGGCATGACGGGCGAGAACCAGGCCTATAACGACGTGTCGCCCGTGCCCGTTGAGACGCTGCGATGAACACCGTGGAACCGATTACGCACGATCTTGCGCTGCGCCGGCCGCTCGCGCTCGGCGGCCCCGTCGTTTACTGGCTCGTCGGCCCGACGTCTGAGCAGCGCTACGATGTTGCAGATCAGCCGATGCAAGGGGAGATGGATCCCTTCTTCTTCCTGACCAAGCACAAGAATTTCATCCCGCACGAATATCCCTGCCGAACCCAGTTTGCCGCCGAACGCCGCGGAAAACGGCCCACGCCGCAGGGCGCGTTCGAGCCAGACCGTGTTTGGCTTCCGTTCGGCTCGCCGCGCGTCGACCTGTCGGGCTTCTGGTTCCGCCCGACCGTGGTCGCCACCTGGGCAAGTACCGTGCTCGACGCAGGCTCGGACGGGCGGGCGCTGCTGCGGCTGCGCACCTGCGGCGGCGCCGTTTTGTTCGTCAACGGAATAGAGGCCGGCTGGATGGCGCCCTACGGGCGCAATCTCGAGGCTTCCCAGGATTTCGAGGTCGATCTCGTCGCCAGCGCCAACGAGATCAGCATCTGGTTCGACGATCTCGCCGAGCGTGACGCACGCTATTTCTTCCAACTCGACTATCTCCGGGGCCCAGCTGCCGAACAGGTCTTGCCCACGACCGTCAAAGGCGACGTCGCTGCGGCCATGGAAGCCGCTCTCGACGCAATGCATTTCGAGCATCCATTTTATTCCGGCGGCGAAGTGGCGCTGGTGACGGATGTCGCGCTGCCGGTTGCGATGGATGTAGCTGTTGTGATTGAGGGCGACTTCATGTCGATCGAGGCGCCCGTGATCTTCCGCCGCCGCATCGAAGCGGGGGCAAGACGCATCACGATTGCCGCAGCGGAAGACCTTCCCGCCGACTTCCGGCATTTTGCCGTATCGCTCTCATCTACAAGCTTTGTTGCCCAGCGGGTCTTCGGCGTCGAAATCTGTCATGCGGCGCGTCAGGGCCGCGCCCCTGCCATCCTTGCCGACAGGATCGGCGAAGCCCTGGAACAGGTCTCCAACTTCGCGGAGGCCGATACCGTGCGGGCGCTGGCGCGGCTGGCGACCGGCCGCGGCGGCGCCGAAACCGACGCCATCATTGCTGCTGCACTGCCGGCGATCGAAGATTGCCACGACTGCGCCGATTTCATCCTGGTTCCACTGCTCTGGTGCCGTCGTGCCTATGGCGACAGGATCGCGGTCGATCTATGTCACCGCATTGACGAGGCGATCCTCAATTATCGCTATTGGATGGATGAGCCGGGCAACGACGTGCAGTGGTACTTTTCCGAAAACCACGCGCTTCTGTTTCACACCGCGGCTTATCTCGGCGGCCATCTCTTGCCCGATGCCCGCTTTGTCCGCTCGGGGCGCACCGGCGCGGAGCAGTCGACCGTGGGCCTTGCGCGCGTGCGCGCCTGGCTCGATCATTTCGAGGCATGGGAGATGGCGGAATTCAACTCCGCGCCTTATTTCCCGATCGATCTCAAGGGGTTGACGATCCTGTACGCGCTTGGGCCAGACGCCGACGTCCGCCGGCGCGCCGGGGCTGCGATCAACCGCCTGCTCGAGATCGTCGCCCGCTCGGCTCAGCAGGGCATGCTTACCGGCGCGCAGGGCCGCTCCTACGAACACACGCTGCGCGCCGCCCGTTCGCTGGAACTTTCCGGCATTGCACGCATGCTGTGGGGCAAAGGTTTCTACGGCATGCGCTTCCACGCCCTGCCGCAGCTTGCGCTCTGCCTGCGCGACCATGGGCTCCACGTCCCGCAAGAACTGACCGGTATCGCCTGCATGGCCGGCGACGACGCGCAGGAATGGTGCTTCGCGCAGGGCCAGAACCGGATCGCCAAGCTCTACCACTACAAGACCCGCGATTTCGCCATGGGAAGCGCAGCAGCCTATCGCTGGAACGAATGGGGTTATCAAGAAACGGTGCTGCACCTGCGCCTCGGCGGCAATCCCGACGCGCAGATATGGATCAACCATCCGGGCGAGACGATTCATTCGGGCTATGGCCGTCCGTCTTACTGGGGCGGCTCCGGATCTCTGCCGCGCGTGCATCAATACCGCGACCTGGCAGTTGTGCTGTTCAGCTGCGCTGCCGAGCAGCCCGACTTTACCCATGCCTGGTTCCCACAGAGCGCGTTCGACGAAGCGTGGGTCAAGGAACATATCGCTTCGGCGCGCGGCGGCGATGGGCTCGCGATGCTGAAGGCCGACAGCGCCTTCGAGGTCGTCGGCCGCGGGCCGACCGCTGGAAACGAGTTGCGCGTGCCGGGCCATCAAGCCGTATGGATCATCCGCTTGGGCCGGCGCCGGCAATACGGGTCGCTGGAGGAATTCGAGGCGCGGTTTTCTCAGCTCGCGGTCGGCCACGGAAACAACGGCCTTCTGCATGTCAATGATCCGGAATATGGCGACGTGCTGTTCCATCCGGATGGCCGCATGGAGGCTGAGGACCGTGTCGTCGATCCGGCCGACTGGCAGGTCACGGGTGAAGCCACGTTGTTCGCAGCCGACGCCATCGCAACCAGGTGAGGATCAAAAGGAGCAGGACAAGCAGCTCGGACAGCGACAATCAAGCGGTGAAGACCGCAAAAGCGGAGGAGAGTGAACCATGAGAATGAATTCGATAATCCTGGGCCTTTCGGCGGGCCTTCTGTCGTCGACCGCGTTCGCAGGCGACGTTCGCGTGATGTGGTACTCGGACGGCGTCGAGGGTGAGGTCATACAGGACCTGCTCAACCGCTTCATGAAAGACAATCCGGACATCAACGTCATTCTCGACAATGTCGCCTACAAGGTTGTCCAGGAGCAGCTTCCGGTCGAACTCGAGGCAGGACGGGGTCCCGATATCGCCCGCGTCACCAATATCAAGGAACTCGCCGATCATTGGCTCGACCTGACGCCTGTGGTTGCCGATCCAGCATACTGGCAGACGAATTTCGGCGACCAGTTCGACTGGATGCGCCCTGACGGTTCCAAGGTCATTCCAGGCTTCATGACCCAGATCACGCTGACCGGCGGCTTCGTCAACAAGACGCTTTTCGAACAGGCCGGCGTGCCGATCCCGGCCGACACCGCAACCTGGGACGATTGGGTCGATGCCGCCGGCAAGGTGCAGCAGAGCCAGCAGCTCAACGCAGCCTTTGCCATCGACCGCAGCGGCCATCGTATCTCGGCGGCGAACATCTCTTATGGCGCCAACTACATCGGCGGTGATCGACTGCCGGCGCCGATTGACGCCGGCACGAAAGCCTTCGCCGAAAAGCTGGTCAATTGGGTTGCCGACGGCCGCATGAACAAGGAAATCTGGGTGTCGGCGTCGGGCACCACCTATCGCGCCGGGGCCGACGACTTCATCAATGGGCAGATTGCCTACTATTATTCGGGCAGTTGGCAGGTTGCCAACCTGGCCAGCAAGATCGGCAAGAACTTCGACTGGGTGGCGACGGGCTCGCCGTGCGGCACCGCCGCCTGCACCGGCATGCCGGGCGGCGCCGCGCTGGTCGCCGTCAAATACACCAAGAACGCCGCTGAAGTCGGCAAGGTGATGGACTTCCTGGGCCGCGAGGACATTATGCGCGAATTCACCGAGCGCACCCTGTTCCTGCCCGCACATAAGGGCGTTCTCGCCGGCAAGATCGATTACAAGACCGATGACGAAAACGTCAAGGCGTCGCTCGAAGCCTTCCTGAAGGCATCGGGCAAGATCGCGCCGAATGCCGCCGCCCTGCCGGCATGGAAATGGGGAACTCCGGTTTATGGCGCGCTGGTGACCCGCATCAGTCAGGTCATGGCCGGCGAGCTGAAGCTCGACGAGGCTTTCGTCCGCATCGACGAGGACATCAAGGCACAGGTGGCCGAGGCATCGAAGTAGCGTCGCGGCAGTGTCATGGGAGACGTCCGAAACGGCATAGCAACCCGCGCCGGCGCCATGATACTGGCGCCGGTCGGCTGGCTTGCGAATGTTTTCGATGCGCCACTGCGCATGTTGCAACGGCGCACGGGCAGCAATGGCATGGCCGTGTTCTTCCTGGCGCCGAACATGCTGGTGTTCGGCATTTTCGTGCTGTTTCCGCTGGTCATCAACATCCTCTATTCGATGACCGGTGGCGGGGCGCTGTTCCTCGGCGAGCGCACCTTCGTCGGCGCCGATCAGTATGGGCGGCTGTTCAGTTGCGGCAGCTATCTCGACCCGAAGAGCTGCACGGAGGACCTGTTCTGGATCGCGGTTTGGAACACCCTGGCCTTCGTCGTGCTGCAAGTGGCGATGATGGTCGCCGTGGCGCTTGTCACCGCACTCGTACTCAACCGTGAGTTGCGTGCGCGCAGTTTCTGGCGCGCCGTGTTCTTCTTCCCTGTGCTTTTGTCGCCGGTCGTGGTCGGTCTCATCTGGCGCTGGATCCTGCAGCGGCAGGGACTGCTCAACCTGATGGTGTTCGAGGCGGGCGGAACCCCGGTCAACTGGCTGGTGGAGCGCAACTGGGCCTTCACCGCCGCGATCATGGTGTCGGTCTGGGCCCATGTCGGCTTCTATGCGCTGATCCTTCTCGCCGGCCTTCAGGCCATTCCGAAAGACCTCTATGAGGCCGCCGAGATGGACGGCACGAGGCCCTTGCGCGTCTTCTGGCGCATAACGCTGCCCTTGCTGGCGCCCAACCTCCTGGTCGTGCTGGTGCTGACACTCATCCGCGCCGTGCAGATATTCGATGAGATCTATGTGCTGACCGGAGGCGGTCCCGGGACCAGCACGCTGTTCCTCACGCAGTACATCTACGAGGTCGGCTTCGCCTCGATGCTGCGCAATCCGGGGCTCGCCTCCGCGGCCTCGATCCTCATGGGAGCGGTGCTGGTCGTGCTGACCTTGATCCAACTGGGCATCGCAAGGCGCAACGAGCAGCGGGGCAAAATGCGATGAGCAGGGTTGCGGAATTTCTGTTTCGCCGGCGCGGCGGCGCCGGCTGGCACTGGACCGACGTTTTCACCTGGTTCTGGCTGATCGGCGGGCTGCTTGTCATGTTCGGCCCGGCGCTCTGGCTGGTCAACTCGTCGTTCAAGACGCCTGCGGCGCTGGCGGAGTTCCCGCCGACTGTTTTGCCCTATGTCACCGCCGAAGCTGTCGTGGAAGGGTATGAGGAGCCGCTGCAGCTCTTCGAAGTGCGCAATGACGACGGCAGCGTGCGCGTGCTCGCCGAAGTGCGCCGCCTCGGCACCGTCGCGCAGATGGTCGACCCCGCCAACCCGGGCGAGATCATACGCGTCAACATCCGGGACCGTACACCCAAGCGCAGCATCGCCTTCGCGCTCGACAATTATGTCCAGCCTTTCCTCGCCTTCGACTTCTTCCTCTATCTGCGCAACTCGGTCTTCGTCACCGTGGTCGCCACCCTGATTACGCTCCTGACCAATTCGATGGCCGCGTTCGCACTGTCGAAGTACAATTTTCGGGGACGCTCCGCTGTGATGATGCTCATCGTCGCGACGCTGATGGTGCCGCTCTCCGTAATTCTGGTGCCGCTCTATTCGGTCATCTCGGCAATGGGACTGTTCAATTCGCTATGGGGCGTGATCCTGCCCACAGTGGCGACGCCCACGGGCGTCTTCATGCTGCGCCAGTACATGCTGACGATCCCCGACGAGCTGATCGATGCAGCGCGCATGGACAAGGCGTCGGAATGGCAGATCTACTGGCGCATCATCCTGCCGCTGACCGCCCCGGCGCTGGCGGTGCTGGCGATCTTTTCCGTCGTCTGGCGCTGGAACGACTTCCTCTGGCCGCTGATCGTCCTGTCGCGCAAGGAGGTCTATACGCTGCAGGTTGGTCTCAACACCTATGCCGGCCAACTCAATGTGCAATGGCATTACATCCTGGCCATGACTGTCGTCACCATGATCCCGGTCGTGCTGGTGTTCATATTCCTTCAGCGCTTCATCACCACCGGCATTGCCGGCTCCGGTCTGAAATAGAGGCTACCATGAGCCAGATCACACTCACCGGCGTATCGAGGGCTTTCGGCAAGGTCGGCGTGCTGCACGACATAAATCTCGACATCCTTGACGGCGAGTTGATCGTCTTCGTCGGCCCCTCCGGCTGCGGCAAGTCCACGCTGCTGCGGCTCATCGCCGGGCTTGACCGGCCGACAGGCGGCGTCATCGCGATCGACGGCAAGGACGTGACCACCGTTCCGGCCGCCGACAGGGGATTGGCGATGGTGTTCCAATCCTACGCGCTGTACCCGCACATGAGCGTGCGCCAGAATCTGGCCTTCGGACTGGAGAACGCCCGTATGGCGCGCGCCGAAATCGATGGGCGCATCGCCGAAGCCGCGCGGATGCTGGAAATCGCGCCATATCTCGACCGGCGCCCCGGCCAGCTCTCCGGCGGCCAGCGCCAGCGCGTCGCGATCGGCCGCGCCATCGTGCGCAATCCAACCGCTTTCCTGCTTGACGAGCCGCTGTCCAATCTCGACGCCGAACTGCGCATCTCGACACGCGCCGAACTGGCCGCGCTGCACGAACGGCTGTCGGCGACGATGGTCTATGTCACGCACGACCAGATCGAGGCGATGACGCTTGCCGACCGCATCGTCGTGCTGCGCGCCGGCCGCATCGAGCAGATCGGCACGCCCCTCGAGCTCTACAACCATCCGGCCAATCTGTTCGTCGCCGGTTTCATCGGTGCACCGCGTATGAACTTCCTGCCGGTAAAGGTGGCACCCGGGGGCGCTGGCCGATCAAGCCTCACGTTGGACGGTTCAGCCGGATTCGAGATCGACGGGAACGTCAGCGCGGCCAATGGCGACGTGACGCTCGGGCTGCGGCCACATCACATCAGCCTCGCCGATGCCGGCAAGGGAGACGTTGCGGCCCGCGTCGCGCTGGTCGAAGCCCTCGGCTCCGAGACGATCGTCCACACCAAGACAAGCGGCGGCCAGACCATGCTGGCGGTTGTCGCCGGACAATATCCGGTGGCTTCCGGCGACACGGTGGATCTGAAGTTCGATACCAGCCATCTGCATCTTTTCGATGACACCGGCCTGCGCATCGCTGTGAGTTAGAAGTTGGTTAGCCCCGTCTGGGGCGTCATCATCTGCCCCGCCTCCTCAACGATGCAGGCTGGCGTGGCGGGCATGCTCGCGGATCTCTTCGCGAGAAATGCCAGCATCCGCCAGTGTGCTGTCTGGGGCCTGCCTCAAGCTCGCAAGCGTCTGGCGATAGGCAAGCCAGCGGGCGAAACGGTGTCGAAGTTTTTCGAACATGATCGTCTCCTTTGGCGCGCAGAAAGCCCGCGCGCCTGGGTTGGTCGAAAACGCAAAGCATCTGCGCGAAGCGCATGCGCGTTTCGCAAGGATTCGCTGGCTTCTTGGCCGGCCGAGGCGCTTGTCACTGTCGCTTCCAGGCAGAATTGTCCAACGCCTCCAATGCCTCCATACTTGCGCGTGATGCCCGCTTCGCGCTACAGCCACGCTCGCAAGGAGTTTTTCATTTCTGCAAAATGGATATCGACTGGAACGATCTGAGGCTGTTTCTCGACATTGCGCGGCTGGGTGGCTTGAGCGCAGCGACGGGAACGACGCGCCTCAGCGCAGCCACCCTTGGACGACGCGTCACCGCGCTCGAAAAGCAGATCGGCGAACCGCTGTTCGTGCGCCAGCAGACAGGCTACCGGCTGACCCCGATCGGTGAAGAACTGCTGCGGCGCGCCGAAGACGTCGAGGCAGCAATGCAGTCGCTGACCCGCTGGCGCGAGGGAAACCTGCCCGACCGCATTGTCCGCGTCTCGGCCGGGCCATGGACCTCAGCCTTCGTTTCCGCCCATATCGGCGAGATCTGGACGGTCGATGACGGCATAAGGGTGGAGCTCGTCACCACCACCGATCGTGTCGACATCGGCCGCCGTGCCGCCGACATCGGCATACGCAGCGAGCGCCCGACCGAGCAGTGGCTGGCCGGCCGTCAGAGCGGCAAGGTCGCCTACGCCATTTATTCCGGACGCCGCCTGATCAACGGCATCGCCGCCGGGTTGTTCGTCGGCGCCACCGGCGAAGCGGCAAACATTGCCTCGGCGCGCTGGCTGCAAGCCCATCACGGCGACCGCATTGCCGTGCGCGGCAACAATACCCATTCGGTGCGCGAACTTGTGGCCGCCGGCGCCGGCCTTTCGATCTTTCCGTGCTTCGTCGGTGACAGCGATCCGCGGCTGGTTCGCGTCGCTCAGCCTATCCCCGAGCTGGAAACCGACCAATGGATCGTCACCCACCACGAGGAACGTCACTCGCCGCCGGTGCGAAAAGTCGCCGACCGGATTACCGCCTTGATGCGGGCGCACCAGCCGCTGTTTCGCGGCGAGACGCCGATCCGGTAAGCCTCAGGCGTCGATCGGCCGCCAGCTGAGCCGCATGCTGGCACTCATGCCGGACTCCTGCGCCGTCAGGCCTAGGCCGTAATACTTCAACAGGGACACGAACTCGCCATGCCGATGCGTCCAGCCGCCATTCGCGGCACCGACCATCGAGCCCAGCGGACGCTTTGCTCCATGGCTGACCGCCGTCAAAAAGAGCGCTGTTAACCAAATTTTCTAACCCGCCAATGCTTATTCGCGTGACTGAAGGGGTGAGGTGATCGATGTGCGATTCAAACATAAGCGCATTTCCGCTGCATCGGCGGCGGAAATTGGTCGAAGGGATCGCCCTGATCCTGGAGTCCAAGAACGGGGAGGACGCGAACGCCTTCTGGCGCAACACCGCCAAGGCAATTCTCGTTCAATTATCCGAATCAGGAATTGCACCCGGGCTGGCCGAACAGGAAGTCGGAACGCTTCTTCATGCTGTCTTGGACGATATAGCCACCCGCCCTACAACACGAAGAAGTCGTCCGCTGTGAGCAATGTGCTCGGGTCCACGGCGGCAAACTTGACAGTCGCCGCTCCTCCTGCCCCGTCCACATCGAACAGCAGATCGCCGGTCTCCTTGTCGTAAATGATGTGGTCGTTGTCATCGATGGCGTGCTTGCCGACGACGAAAACCGCAGCGGAAAGCGAGCCGGCCGACAGCCCGACGAATGCGGAGCTGTCCAGCCAGAACACATCGTCGAGCGCATTGAAGTCTTCTATCCTGTCGTAGTTCGCCGGCCCAAGTGCGTCGAACACGAAGACATCCCTGCCCCCCTCGCCGGCCAGCCGGTCGCGGCCGGCGCCGCCATTGAGGATGTCGTCGCCAGCACCACCTCGCATGTCGTCGGAGCCGGCGCCGCCGTCGAGGACATCGTCGCCAGTGTCACCGCGGACGCCGTCTGCGCCCTCACCACCGCTGATCTCGTCATTGCCAGCGCCGCCCTTCAGCCAATCGGTGCCCGCGCCTCCAATAATGTCGTCCGCGCCCGCGCCGCCGAACAGCTGGTCGTGGCCGGCGCCGCCGTCGAGCGTATCGTTGAACGGGGTGCCGCTGATGCGGTCGCCACCGCCCAGAGCGGCGACGAGCACGGCATGATCATGGCTTGCGTAGCTCGCGATGTTTTTGGCGTCGGTCAGGGTAATGGATTCGGCCGGCGGAGTGACTGTGATCGTAATCGTCGCCACATTGCTGTTGCCCTGGCCGTCCGTAGCGTAAACCGTAAAGCTGTCGGTGCCGATGAAGCCGGCCTGCGGTGTGTAGTCGAACAGGTTTCCGCTCAGAAAATCCGCATGATAGTGCAGGGTAGTGCCATAATGACCCTGGTGAAACGGGTAGTGGTTACCGTCGAAACTCGTCTCCTGCTCCAGGGTGCCGCTGTCCGGCCCGTCCAAGACGATAAAGTTCAAGAGATCGTAGTCGGCATCTGTCGCGCTGAACTTGACGTCGTCGAGAGATTGCGCCTGCGAAATCGACAAGTCCAGGTCGGCAACGGTGGGCGCGTGATTAACGAAGGTGTCGGGCTGAAGCACACCCCCTTTCAAGATGATCTGGTGCTGACCGTATTGGGTGTTTTCGCCGCCGAAATATTCGTTCGCCCCGATCCATGTCACCGTGAGGTCGTCGGGGCTGTCGGCGCTGATCGAGACGATCCGGACCGACTGGAAGGCCGCCTGGTCGGACACGGTGCGGAGAAAATTGCCTTCATTGTCGAAGACCTGCGTTTCCACGGTCGTCCAGGTTTCGGTCCTGCCCTCGTGGGTGAAGCTGGTGATGGTGAAGAAGCCGTCGAAGACGTCGACCGAAGCCAGTTCGATCCCACCGTAAGGGAAATCCGGCTTTGCGCCTATCGGTCCGACCACGTCGCCGTCTGTTTCCGTAATGCTGAAAAGGACCGAGTCAGGGGTCGGATTGGGATTCTCGGGTTCGTTCCATACGATAAGTTCGCTGCCATTGCTTAAGGTCGGCATCCTGTCTCTTCCTTGCCCTTGCGCCTGGACGTGCTGCGGATGCCCCCAATTCCAGCAGTAACATGTTACGCGAGACGGATCGGTGACAAACCCAACCGCCTTGCGCCTTCTTCGAATGTGGTTAATTCTGTTTCTCGGCCGCGGGAGGTTCTCTCTTCACACGGGCCTTGGCTTTGAAGCTGCGAGCCTCACAAAGGGGATCGTTGCCTCAAACATTAGGATCCATGGGGCCTCACAGGACGCGCGTTGCGAGACCGGCGACGTATGCACTTCACTTCTTGGCAGATTGGATGGCCGACTGCGAGGTCAGCAACGGCGAGCCTTGAGCGCACGGGTGAGGAGCCGGGCGTCATTTAGCTGGATAACGAACATCTCGAACGCTTTGGTCGGCCCGTGCCAGCGCAGCTCCTCGACATTATCGAACAGCCGAGCGTCGGTGCGCAGCGTCGCGAGATTTTTGAACAAAAGCGCGAGTTCTCTCCGCTTGCCGAGGGCTTCGGGCGGAAAGCTTTCCAGCGGGCCGTAGCGGCCAAGCAGCCGGACGGCCGAGACCTGGCCGATGCCTTCGAGGCCCGGGTAGCCATCGGCGGCATCCCCCACCAGCGCGAGGAAGTCTGGAACCAGCGCCGGCTCGACTCCGAACTTCTCGCGTACGCCGGCGGCATCGCGAATTTTCTGGGTCCTGCGGTCTACCTGGACCACATGGTCGCCGCGCACACACTGCGCGAGATCCTTGTCCGGCGTCCAGATGCACACCTTCTGCACGCCCTCATCGGCAGCCGCGCTGTGTGCGGCGGATGCCAGCGCGTCGTCGGCTTCCAGTTCGATCATCGGCCAGACCGCCACTCCCATCGCCGCCAGGGCTTCCTCGAGCGGGTGGAACTGCGCGAGCAATGCCGGCTCGATGCCATCCCCGGTCTTGTAGCCGGGCCAGAGCTGATTTCTGAACGATTCGATTACATGATCGGTGGCCACCCCAACATGTGTGGCGCCGTTCTCGATCATCTCCAGCACTGTGTTCAGCACGCCGACGACGGCGCCGAACGGCTTGTCCTGGCCATTGTTGAACCGGCGTTGGCCATAGAAGTGGCGAAACAGTTCGTATGTGCCGTCTATCAGATGAACGATCATTGCGATCCTTAGGGAAACAGCATCCGGCCCAGTCTGCAAAGCCAATCCATCTGCAAGCCAGGCCGCTGGCTGGCACCCAGGGGTGGTTAGTCGAAGAAGCCCGCATCCTCTTCCCTGAGATACTTTCGGGCTGCTTCGGCGTCGATATCGAGGCCCAGCCCCGGCGCTTCCAGCAGGTCCACCATGCTGTCCGTCACGATCTGCGACGGCAGGCCGATTACGAGGTCCTCCCACCAGGGGTCGGAGGCGCTCGGATATTCGAAGGCGATGTAGTTGGCGGGCAAGGTGGCGCAGACATTGATCAACGCGCCGAGGCCAAGCAGGCCGTTCGCCGTGCCGTGCGGCGCCATCAGGATTGAGTGCATATGGGCGTGCTCGGCGACCCATTTGAGCTCGGCAATGCCGCCGATATCGGCAGGATCGGGGCCGATGACGCGCACCGCCTGCGTCTCGATCAGTTCCTTGAAATTGTGCCTGAGGTAAATCTGCTCGCCGGTATGGATTGGCGTCGAGGTCGAGGTGGTCAGCTCCCGATAGGCCTGCGGATTGACCCACGGCACATAGTCGCCGGTCAGCATGTCCTCGAGCCACATCAAATTGTATTTTTCGACCGCGCGAGCGAACTTGATCGCATCGGGCAGCATCCAGCCCGGGCCGCAGTCGAGCGCCAGGCTCACCTTGTCGCCCAGTACTTCCTTCATCGCGATCACGCAATCGAGCATGTGATTGAAACCGCGCTCGCTGATCACACCTTGATCCATGGCACCGTGATAGCCGGCCTGCTTCTGCGTCACGCCGTAATGGAAGCCCTCGATGGTGTCCTTCATGTTGGAGTGGAACGAGATTCCCTGCTTGATCATGAAGAAGTTCTGCGGCTGCTCCATCATCCATTTGACGTCAGCGGCGTAATCCTGTGGCCGGTCGCCCGTGCGTTTCCTGCGGATCGAGCCGTTGTAGACGCGCACCTGGTCGCGCACCTTGCCGCCGAGCAGTTTGTAGGCCGGCACGCCTGCGGCCTTGCCGGCAATATCCCACAGCGCATGCTCGATGGCGCTTACCGCCGCGCCATAGGGCTTGAAAGAGCCGCGTTGGCGGATCTTCAGCATCACCCGCTCGACGTCGGTCGGGTCCTCGCCGATCAGCGCCTCGCGAAAATGCAGGACCCAGGGCTTGAGGTAGGGCTTGGTGTACTCGACCTCGCCCAGGCCATAAAAGCCCTCGTCGGTGACGATGCGAACGATGGGATGCTTGCCGATGACGGCGCAACGGAGATCGGTGATCTTCATCTTCGGTTCTTTTCGCCTCAGCTCCAGGTGCGATCCCAGGAATACTCGTTGTCCCAGTGATCCGTGGGCTGCCAGATGCCGGTGACACCCGGCTGCAGATGCTGCGAGATCACCTCGTCGACGACGTCGTCAATCCCCAGGCCCGGCTTGTCGGGAACGGTGATAAAGCCGTCCTTCACGAGCGGCCTGGCAACGCCGGTGACGATATCGTCCCACCAGTCGACATCGGCAGAGTGGTATTCGAGCGCCATGAAGTTTTCGGTCGCAGTCGCGACATGTGCCGCGGCCATTGCCGCGATCGGACTTTCTGCCATATGGATGGCCATAGCGACGCCGTGGTCCTGCGCCATGTCGCCGATCTTCTTGGTTTCGAGGACGCCCCCGCTGGTGAGCAGGTCCGGGTGGATAATGGAGAGGCCGCCGCTCTTGAGCAGAGGCTCGAAGCCCTCCTTGAGATAAATGTCCTCGCCGGTGCAGATCGGCACCGTGGTGGCGTCCTGCAGTTGTCGGTACTGCTCGGTGTACTGCCATGGGATCACATCCTCGAGCCAGGCCGGCACATATTTTTCAATCCGCCTGGCGAGGCGAATACCGTCCTGCAGCGAGATGTGGCCGACGTGGTCGATGGCGAGCGGAATATCCATGCCGATAACCTCGCGAACCTCGGCAATGTACTGCTCAAGCAAGTCGAGGCCCTTGTCGGAAAAGTGGAGGCCGGTAAACGGGTGGGGGACGTTGTGCAAATCGTAGGCGGCGTTGCGGGCGCGCCGCTCTTCAAGGGACTTGACCTGGCCGCGGCCGGGCTGGACGCGATACCCATCAAGAGAGCCGGCAGGAGACACGACCGCACCGGGGACATCGGCGATCTGCATCAATCCCAGATCCATCTTGAGGAACGTGAAGCCGAGCGCCATGCGCTGCTTGAGGCGCTTGCCGGTCTCGGCCGGCACAGTGGCGTCGGTATCGCAATAGAGGCGCACCTTCTCTCGAAACCGGCCGCCGAGCATCTGGTAGATGGGCACGCCATAGGCCTTGCCGGCGAGATCCCACAACGCGATTTCGACCGCCGAGACGCCGCCGCCTTGCCGGCCGTGCCCGCCGAACTGCTTGATCCGGCGAAACAGGCGATCGATGTTGCAAGGGTTCTCGCCAAGCAGCCGGCTCTTCAGCATCAGCGCATAGGTGGCGCTGGCGCCGTCGCGCACCTCGCCAAGCCCGACGACGCCCTGGTTAGTGTAAATCTTGAGCAGGGTCGAGGTGAACGGCGCGCCGACGATTTCGGCTACCCGCATATCGGTGATGCGAAGCTCGGATGGCTTGGAGTTTGCGTTCACCCGATTGAGCGCCTCGTCGGCCGTCTTTGCCATGACTTGTCCTCGTTCTGGTGGCTTGTCGCCCGCACGCCGCGCCGGCATGGAGCGTTGCTAGGCCAGCTCGATCTCGTGGGCCTGCAGGTAGTCGCGGTCCATCTCAATACCGAGACCAGGCCTCTGCGTCAGCTTGAGGCTGCCGTTCGAGACATCGAGCGGTCTGTCGATGAGGTGATCGTATTTGCCCAGGTTCCACTCCGACGTTTCGAGCCTGTAGAAGTTAGGAACGGTCATCATCACCTGCGCTCCCGCAACCACGTTGATCGGTCCCGCGGCGTCATGTGGCGAGACCGGGATGTAGTAGGCTTCGCATAGGGCAGAAATCTTCTTGAGCTCGGTAATGCCGCCGGTCCAGGTGATATCAGGCATGATGTAGTCAGCGAGCCTGTTCTCGAGTATCGGCACGAAATCCCACTTCGTGTGGCCGCGCTCGCCCCACGAGATGGCGGCACTGACTTTTTCACGCACCTGCTTGAGGGCGTTCAGGCTTTCGGGCGGACAGGGCTCCTCGAACCAGTCGATCTGGCCGGCTTCCTCGAGGCTCCGACAGAGGCGAATGGCGGTGGGAACGTCGAAGCGGCCATGCGCGTCGATGAGAATGTCGACGTCAGGCCCCGCCGTTTCGCGGATCAGCGCCGTGAGTTCGGCGGCTTCGCGCTCGTCCTTGCGGGTCATGCTGCCATCAAGGTAGCCGTCCCGCTGTTCGCGGGACAGGCCATCGGCGCTGCGACCCTGGTGGGGAAAAGGATCGAACTTGAGCGCAGTGTGTCCGGACTCGACGATGTCCAGAATTTCGCGGACCACAGCCTCCTTGCTGGTGAATTTGGCCTGGTTGGGATGGGTGTAGAGCGCGATTTCATCGCGTACTGGTCCGCCCAGCAGCTCATGAATCGGCTTGCCGAGGACTTTGCCCCGGATGTCCCAGAGGGCTATATCGATGGCGCTCACGCATTCGACGGCGGCGCCGCGGCTGCCCATATAGGTGAAGCTGCGAAAGATCTTGTGCCAGAGATGCTCGATACGCGCTGGATCCTCGCCTGTCACGGCGACGCCGATCTGCCGCAGGATCGTGCAGAGAGCGCGGTTGGCGAGCCTTGTCGTGGTGGTGATCTCTCCCCAGCCACTCACCCCCTCGTCGGTCGTCACTTCGACGAACAGGAACTCTCCCCAATAAGAAGCATCGGACTTGATCAGCCACGGCCGAATGCTCGTGATTTTCATCTCAATCCCTTTATCTGAAATGCTTAGGGCTAACGGTGTTCGAGACTGGACCTTCGTTCCTATCCGGCCCGAGCGGCGTTGCGCGCGCGCATCTGTTCGAGGATATGCCGGCCGGAACCCTCGACATGGCGGGAAACGAGTTCGGCCGCCTTGTCGGCTTCTCCCGCTTTTACGTGCGCGATGAGTTCGCGGTGCTCGCGAATGATCGCGGCACGCCGCGCCAGCGTGAAATTGAAACGCCGGCTCACGGCTCGCAGCACTTCGCGATGCTTCCACCAAAGTTCGGCAGCATGGCGGTTATAGTGCCGCTGGTACATCACGGTGTGGAAAGCGGTATCGAGTTCGCTGTGCCTGAAGGTGTCGGCAAAGTTGTTCTCTTCAATCAGGCCCTGGAGACGTTCGAGTTCGGCGATGTCCTCGCCGGTCGCCATGTTCACAAACCATCGAGTCAGCGCCGGCTCGATCAAAACACCGATTTCATAGATATCCCGGACAAAATCCTGATCTATGGGTCGGACGCGCGCCCCGCGGTTGGGGAGAAAGGTGACAAAGCCCTCCCCGCGCAAGAGCTGCAGGGCCTCGCGCACGGGGTTTGTCGAGGTGCCGTGACGCCGGGCGAGATCGGTGACCACGAGCCGTTCGTTGGCGGCGAGCCGTCCCTCGATGATGTCTTCCCTGATCAGTTCATAAAGCGAGGCGCCCTCGCTGGAGGCCATGGGGTCAGTCTCCACCGGTGGCATGGCTTTAAAATCATCTATTTCGGCCAAGACCGGCTCCCCTGATCAACACATACCCTGCCCGATATCACACACGGATTTCACAAACAATGTACGATCCAGCGCGTTGACAGGCAATCCACGATCTGAAAACGTACAAAATGATCGAAGGGATACATAGAACAGAAAGCGTCCCGCGGTCGAACGAGCTAGACCGCCTTGCCTCGGCGCAGGGCGGCATGGAGAACCAGGGAGGATACCTATGACGAGGATTACGCTCGGCAGTGCGGTCCTGCGCGGCACTGTCGCCACTGCTTTGATGGCATCGCTGATGTCGACATCGGCGCTCGGAGCGCCCGTCGACCTCAGCAAGTGGTCGCCGGAATATGTGCGCACCATTGCGGGCACAGAGGATTTTGACACCGCGGCCGATTGCGCCAAGGTCACCCCGCTCGACTACAAGGGGCGACTGACTTTCTGGTATCAGGGCGTGTTCGAGGGCGACCCCGACCTTTTGCGCCAGTACTACAAGGATTTCTTCGAGACCTTCCGCAAGACCTATCCGAACATCCAGCTCGAGGAACAAGCCCTCACCTATAACGACCTTCTTGACAAGTTCCGCACGGCGCTCCTCGGCAATGCCGCGCCGATGGCGGTCCGCCTGCAAATCCTGGGTGGTACCGAGTTCGCCTCAAAAGGCTACCTGGAGCCGCTCAAACCCGAGGATGTCGGGTATTCCACCGAGGACTTCTGGCCCGGCGCCATGAAGGCCGTGACCTGGGAGGGAGTGACTTACGGCATTCCAACCAACAACGAGACGATGGCGTTCATCTGGAACGCCGACATTTTCAAGCGTGCGGGCCTCGATCCGGACAAGGCTCCGGCAACTTGGGACGACGTCGTCAAGTATTCCAAGCAGATCCACGACAAGCTCGGCATTGCCGGCTACGGCCTCGTGGCTCGCAAGAATGCCGGCAATACGCCGTACCGCTTCATGCCGCAGCTGTGGGCCCATGGCGGCGGCGTCTTCGACGAAGCCACCGCGAACCCGACCTATGAGGATGTCCAGCTCGATAGCCCGCAGAGCAAGGCCGCCCTGCAAGCCTCGTACGACATGTATGTTCGCGACAAGTCGGTTCCGGTTTCCGCGCTCACCAACCAGCAGGCCGATAACCAGCCCCTGTTCCTCGCCGGCCAGCTCGGCATGATGATCTCGCACCCGTCCGACTACGACGTCATGCTCGACCTGCAGAAGAAGGCGACGGGCGCCGACAAGGACAAGGCGCAGACCGTCATCGACAACATGCGCTACGGCCTGATTCCAACTGGCCCCGACGGCAAGCGCGCAGTCGTTTTCGGCGGTTCGAACATTCACATCCTGAAGCCTGAATATGTCGAGGGCGGCAAGGTCGACGAGCCGGCTGCCAAGGCGATGGTCTGCATGTGGACGAGCCCTGAATGGTCGCTGAAGATGGCCTATGCCGGCTCGAACCCCGGCAACCTTAACGGCTTCAAGACCAAATGGATGAAGGAACGCCTGGACAACATCAAGTTCCTCGACGTGACGACCTCGATGCTGCCATACGGCATCCCGTTCCCGGCGCTGCCGCAGGCTCCCGAGATCATGAACATCATCGTCCCGGACATGCTGCAGAATGCCCTGACCGGAGCGATGACCGTCGACGAGGCAGCGGACGACGCGGCCAAGAGGGTAAGAGACCTGATGGGCGGACTCTAATGCATGTCGCGCAAAAGCATGCCCTCGGGCCTGGACCCGAGGGTGTGCAGCGGTTTTGCGATAACGACATGCATAAAATAGCAACCTAAAGCGCGTCGCGTGAGGCCGATCAAACGCGACGCGCTTTAATCCAGGCCTGACCGGCTGCACCGATAGTGCAGCCGGTTCGTTCAGAAGAAATAAGGGCGCGCCACAGTGACGATCGTGACCGGCAAGGCCGAGGCTCGCCGAAGATTGCAATCCGGCAGGTCCGGCGCGTTACGCCAGATCTGGGAGCATCGCGCCGACTACGCGTACGTGCTGCCTGCGATCGTCGTGATGCTGATCGTCATCGCCTACCCCATCTACTACACGATCGAACTGTCGTTCTTCAAGACGCCGCCTGGCCTGCAGCTTCGCGACAAGACCTTCATCGGCTTCGACAACTACACGACCATCCTCACCAGCGAGGTGTTCTGGAGAGTCACCTGGAACACTCTGATCTGGACGCTGGGCTCGACTTTGATTGCCTTTGTCCTGGGGTTTGCCACCGCGCTGGCACTCCACCGCGAGTTTGTCGGCCGCGGTGTTCTGCGCGCGATACTGATCATTCCCTGGGTCATCAGCGCGGTCGCCGCCTCCTATATCTGGAAGTGGATCTATCATTCGGACTTCGGGATCATCGGCGCGGTGCTGGTCGGCCTCGGATTGGCCGACCGACCGCCGAATTTCATCGACAGCGTCAACACGGTTCTGCCTTCCCTGATCGTCGTCAATATCTGGCGCGAGTTTCCGTTTGCCATGATCATGATGATGGCCGGCCTGCAGACCGTGCCCGAGCAGTTGCTGCGCGCCGCGCAGGTCGACGGCGCCAGCGCCTGGCAGCGCTTCTGGCACGTCACCTTCCCGCACTTGCGCAACGTCTCGACGGTGACGATCCTGCTGCTCGCGGTGGCCAACTTCAATTCCTTCATCATCCCCTGGATCATGACCGGCGGCGGGCCGTCCAACGCATCGCATATCTGGATCACCCACATTTATGAGCTCGCCTTCGGCCGGCAGCGCTGGGGCGTGGCATCTGCCTATTCGGTGCTCCTGTTCCTCACCCTGATGACGCTCGGCTACTTCTACGTCCGTGCGCTAAGCGGTAACGAGCGGCAGGAGGGGAGCGCATGAGCACGACTGCCGAGACCGCCCCGCGAGCCCTGAGCCGTCGCCGGATGCGCGTCGACGGATGGCGGTGGACCGGGCGCATCTTCCTCGCGTTCATGCTGCTTTACACCGCGGTGCCGATGATCTGGATGCTGATCACCTCGATCAAGTCCGGGTTCGCGGCGTTGCAATTCCCGCCGCAATGGTGGCCGGACGAACCTACCCTCGCCAGCTACGAGAAGCTGCTCGATCCCCAGAACAGCGTCGGCCAGGACTTCCTCCGCTTCTTCTGGAACAGCCTTTTCGTGTCGACCGTCACGACAATCCTCTCGGTGATCGTCGCCGTCCCTGCGGCCTACGCGTTTTCGCGCTTCAGTTTCCCCGGCCGGAACTTCCTGTTCTTCGCCGTGCTGCTGCGCAACATGTTCCCGGCGGTGATCTTTCTCGTGCCGCTGTTCATCCTGATGCGCCTGCTCGGGTTGATGAACACGCATGGCTCGCTGATTCTCACCTATCTCACCTTCGGCCTGCCGCTGGCGATATGGTTGCTCAAGGGCTTTTACGACAACATTCCGGTGCAGCTCGAGCAGGCGGCGCGCATCGATGGGGCAACGCGGTTCCAGGCCTTCATCTTGATTGTGATGCCGCTCTCGACGCCGGGGATCATCGCCACCGCGATCTATTCGTTCATCGGCGCGTGGAACGAGTACATCTACGCCTACACCTTCCTCACCAAGAACGACCAGTTGACACTGCCGGTCGGCATCCAGCGCTTCTTCTCGGAAAATACGACGGACTTTCCGGGCCTGATGGCGGCCAGTTTCATGATGAGCGTGCCCGTCGTCGTGCTGTTCCTCGTCCTGCAACGATACTTCGTACGCGCCCTTACAGAAGGCGCGGTCAAGCACTAGGGAGTTGCCGATGGCCCACGTGGTCCTCAAAGATCTCGTCAAGTCCTATGGCAGCTTCAAGGCTGTCAACGACGTGTCGCTGACGGTCAATGACGGCGAGTTCGTTGCGCTCGTCGGCCCTTCAGGCTGCGGCAAGACAACCACGCTCAATCTCGTCGCGGGGCTGATCCCGATGACATCGGGCGACATCGTCATCGGCGACCGGGTGGTCAACGACCTCGACCCCAAAGACCGGGACATCGCCATGGTGTTCCAGAACTACGCGCTCTATCCGCAGAAATCTGTTTACAAGAACCTGGCGTTCCCGCTGCAGATGCGCAAACTGCCCAGGGACGAGATCGACAAGAAGGTCAAGGAAGCGGCGCGAGTGCTCGACATGACGCACCTGCTCGAGCGCAAGCCGCGCGAACTTTCGGGCGGGCAGCAGCAGCGGGTGGCCCTGGGCCGTGCGCTTGTCCGCGACCCCGCCGTGTTCCTGATGGACGAGCCGCTCTCCAACCTCGACGCCAAACTGCGCGTGCAGATGCGGTCCGAGATCAAGCGCTTCCACCAGGACCTCAAGGCGACGATCATCTATGTGACGCACGACCAGCTCGAAGCCGTGACCATGGCCGACAAGATGGCGGTGATGAACGGCGGCTACCTGCAGCAATATGATTCACCGGCGCAGGTCTTTGCCCATCCCGTCAACATGTTCGTCGCCAGCTTCATAGGCAGCCCGGCGATGAGCCTTATTCCGCTGCAGGCATCGACGGCAAACGGCAACGCTGTGTTGACCAGCGCGGAGGGCTGGAGCTTTGAGCTCTCGCCGCGCAACGCCCGGAAGGTCGCAAGGGCGACGACCGGGAAAGTCGTGCTCGGCGCACGTCACTCGACGATCAAGCTGCGCAACAGCGCGATCCCCGGTGCTATTCCGGCCAAGGCCTACACGGTGGAGCCGACCGGTGACATCACCTTCGTGCAGGCGTTCCTGTCCGGCGCCATCGTCAACATCAGCGTGCCGCCGAACATTGCCGTCGCGCCCGATGAACAGATCTGGCTCGAGTTCGACCAGGAGCGGATGCATCTGTTCGACGCCGAAACCGAAATGGCCCTCAAGGCCGACTGAGACAAGGCGCCAATTGAAACAGGGCGCCAACTGAAACAGGGCGCCAACTGAAACAGGGGGATGCGTTTGGAACGTGGCGTGGATGACTGAGAAGCTTAAGATTACCGCGATCAAGCCCTATCCAGTGTGGGTAGGAACGCGCAACCAGATGCTCGTCAAGGTCGAGACCGACCAGGGCATCTTCGGCTGGGGCGAGAGCGGCTTGAGTGGTCGGGAGAAGGCGGTGGCCGGCGCGGTCGAGCACTATCGCGAGTTTCTCATCGGCCGCGACCCGATGCAGATCGGCCGGACCTGGCAGGAGCTTTATCGCAGCCAGTACTTCGAAGGCGGACGTGTTCTGCAGGCGGCGATTTCCGCCATCGACATCGCCCTTCACGACATCAAGGGCAAGGCGCTGGGAGTGCCGGTCTACGAGTTGCTAGGCGGCAAGCAGCGCCACCGCATCCCCACCTTCGCCTCGACCGGAGACGAGGCCGAAGGTGACGCTGCCATCGAACGCGCCCGCGAGTTGCGCGCACAGGGGTGGCAGGCGATCCGCTTCTTCCCCGCCGGGCAAAACAGCAGGGACATCTTCGAGCCGCGCGAGTCGATCGGCGCTACCGCCAGCATCCTTAACAGGGCGCGCGAGGCGCTGGGCGACGACGTCGTCCTCGGCATCGATTATCATCATCGGCTGTCGGTGGCCGAGGCGGCGAGCTTCTGCAACAAGCTCGGCCGCGGCGTGATTGATTTCCTCGAGGAGCCGATCCGGGACGAGACACCGGAGGCCTACGAATCGCTGCGTACGATGACCGACATCCCCTTTGCCATCGGCGAGGAGTTTTCCAGCAAGTGGCAGTTCCTGCCCTACATCGAGCGCGGCATTCATCAGTTCAACCGGCTCGATGTTTGCAATGTCGGCGGGCTTACCGAGGCGATGAAAGTCGCTGGCTGGAGCGAGGCGCACTATGTCGACCTGATGCCGCACAATCCCCTTGGTCCGGTGTGCACGGCCGCGACCGTGCATCTCGCCGCCGCGGTAGCCAACTTCGCGTGGCTCGAGACCAGGGAACCCGAAATTAAGCTTGGCTTCGACAATTCCGACTTCTTCCCCGTGCGACCACGGCTCGACGGGACCGACTATCCGGTCGGCGACCTGCCGGGGCTCGGCGTCGAGGTCAACGAGGCGGCGATCCAGGCGGCGAGCTTTCGTTTCTGGGAAGCGCCTCACCTTAAGCGCCGCGACGGTTCTGTTACGAACTGGTAGTTGCCAATTCAACCGGAGTCCACCATGACACATGCTCCCGACATCACGCGGCCGCCAAAAGACCTGATCGACGCGCTGAGCGGGATCGGCGCCGCGACGGTTGCCGGCACGCTTGGCCACATGGGTTTTCGCAATCCGCACATGGTCGGACCGGTGGCGCAGAACCACGGCAAGTCGATCGTCGGGCCGGCGCTGACGCTGCAGTTCATGCCACAACGGCCGGACCTCTTCACCGAGGGAGAATATGCCGATCCGGAGACGCAGCTGCATCGGCACGTGCTTTATCACGCGCAGGCGGGCGATGTGGTCGTGGTCGACGCGCGCGGCGACATGAGCTCGGGCGTCTTCGGCGATATGATGTCGACGTATTTCAAAGGCAGGGGCGGCGCCGGCATCGTCATCGATGGATGCATGCGCGACCGGCCCAATGTTGAAAAGCTCGATCTGCCTCTATGGCTGCGCGGCTGGACGCCGAATTATCACGTCCAGACCAGCATCTATCCCAATGCCGTCAACGTTCCGATTGCCTGCGGCGGTGTCACGGTGATCCCCGGTGACATCATCGTCGCCGACGACGACGGGGTGGTGGTGCTTCCTGTCGCAATGGCCCCGGCGGTAATCGAAGAATCACAGAAGCATCACGATTGGGAGGAGTTCTCGCGAGTGAAGCTGATGGAGGGCGGGCCGTTGCAACGCTACTATCCGCTGCATGACGATGCCCGCGGGGAGTACGAGGAGTGGCGCAAGACAAACCGCTTGGAGAACCCCGGTTAGCGCATGGATTACCCCGTGGCGGGCGGCAGCGGGCAACCGTTCACAGATGGCGCGCGGTACTGGTTTATTCGGCAGCTTCGGCAGCTTCGGCCCTCGCCGCCGGCGCAATTCGCGCGGCGCAGTATTTGAACTCCGGGATCTTGCCGTAGGGGTCCAGCATCGGATTGGTGAGCATGTTGGCCGGACTTTCGTTGAAGCAGAACGGCATGAACACCATGCCGTCGGCGACCTCCCGGTCGGCGCGCAGGATGGCGTCTACCGTCCCGCGCCGGGTCTCGACCGCAATCATCTCTCCTTGGCGCAGGCCGTGCCGCTTGATCTCGTAAGGGTTCATCGCAGCGATGCCTTGTGGCTCGATCGCGTCCAGCACGCCCGCCCGGCGGGTCATGGAGCCGGTGTGCCAATGCTCAAGCAGGCGGCCGGTGGTGAGCACCAGTGGAAACTCTTCATCGGGCACTTCGTCAGGCGGCAGCAAATCGGCCGGCACGATGCGGCCGCGTCCGTCCGCAGTCGGGAATCCGGACGAGAAGATGATCTCATTGCCAGGCTTGTCGGGACCGTCGGCCGGATAAATAACCGATCCCTCGCGTTCGATGCGGTCCCAGGAGATATGTTTCAAGGACGGCATCACATCAGCCATTTCCGCATAAACATCCGAGACATGGCCGTAATTCCAGTCCAGACCGATGCGCCTCGCCAGTTCGACTATCAGTTCCCAATCCTGGCGGGCTTCGCCCGGCATGTCGAGCGCCGGCCGGCCGATCTGCACCTGCCGGTTGGTGTTGGTGTAGGTGCCGAGCTTTTCGGCATGCGCCGAGGCCGGCAGCACCACATCTGCGTGCCAGGCGGTCTCGGTCAGGAAGATGTCCTGCACCACCAGATGGTCGAGCATGGCCAGTGCTTGCCGGGCATGGGTTTGGTCCGGATCGGACATGGCCGGGTTCTCGCCCAGTATGTACATGCCCTTGATTTCGCCGTCATGGATGGCGTCGATGATTTCGACGACCGTCAGGCCCCGTTTCGGGTCGAGCGTCTGGCCCCAGAAATTCTCGTACTGGCCGCGGATGTCGACATTCTCGACTGATCTGTAGTCCGGAAAATACATCGGGATGAGCCCGGCATCGGATGCGCCCTGCACGTTGTTCTGGCCGCGCAGTGGGTGCAGGCCTGTTCCCGGCCGGCCGACATGTCCGGTGATCAGTGCCAGAGCGATAAGGCAGCGCGCATTGTCGGTTCCGTGTGTGTGCTGGGAAATGCCCATGCCCCAAAAGATGATCGACCGCTCGGCGGTCGCGTAGGTGCGGGCGACGTCGCGCAGCACGCTCGCCTCGACGCCGCAGACCTCGGCCATCGCCTCGGGCGAAAAATCCTTCACCTTGGCCTTCAGGGCCTCGAATCCGGAAGCGTTGGCCTGGATATACTGCTCGTCGTAGAGCTTTTCCTCGACGATGACGTGGATCAGCGCGTTCAGCATGGCCACGTCACTGCCAGCCTTGAATCGCAGCGAATGCGACGCATGGCGCATCAGATCCTGGCCGCGCGGGTCCATGACGATCAGCTTGGCGCCGCGCTTGGCCGCCTGCTTGAAATAGGTCGCGGCGACCGGATGGTTGGTGGTCGGCCGTGCGCCGATGACGATGATGCATTCGGCCTTCAGCGCGTCGTTAAAGGGTGCCGAAACCGCACCCGAACCGACGCCTTCCATCAGCGCCGCCACCGAAGATGCGTGGCAAAGCCGCGTGCAATGGTCGACATTGTTGGTGCCAAAACCCTGGCGCACCAGTTTTTGGAACAGATACGCCTCTTCGTTCGAGCCTTTCGCCGAGCCGAAACCGGCCAGCGCCTGCCCGCCATGATCCCTGAGGATCGTCTTCAGCCCGCCGGCGGCACGCGCAAGCGCCTCTTCCCAGCTAGCCTCGCGAAAAACGGTCAGTGGATCGACGCCGCGCATATCGGCATCGCCCGACTTCGGCGCATCGTCGCGGCGGATCAGCGGCCTGGTCAGGCGTTCAGGCGACATCGCATAATCGAAGCCGAAACGACCCTTGACGCAGAGCCGGTTCTCGTTGGCATAGCCATTGCGGCCATCGACCTGGACTATTCTGTTGTCCTTGACCGCAACGCTGGTCTGGCAACCGACGCCACAGAACGGGCACAGCGTGTCGACGACCTTGTCGAATTCCTGGATGACCCGGGTCTTGCCTGCCTCATCCATCAGCGACTTTTCGTAGAGCGCGCCGGTCGGGCAGGCCTGCACGCATTCACCGCAGGTGACACAGGTCGACAGGCCCATCGGATCGTGCATGTCGAAGACGGGAAGCGAATGATTGCCGCGCTCGGCCATGCCGAGCACATCGTTGACCTGGACCTCGCGGCAGGCCCGGACACAGGCGCCGCAAGTGATGCAGGCGTCGAGATTGACGGCAATGGCGGGATTGGTGATGTCGAATTCTGGCCGGACATCATCGGTGGCGAATTTCGAGCTGTAGCGAGCGCCGGAAATGCCCATCGAACCAGCCCACTGCCAGAACATCGACTGCTGATCCGGGCCGTCGGCCGCCGGCCGCATGTTGCTGGCGAGAAGCTCGAACACCATCTGGCGCGATTTCGTAGCCCGTTCGGTATCCGTCTTCACCACCATTCCGGCGGAAGGCTTGCGGATGCAGGAGGCGGCAAGCACCCGTTCGCCCTCGACATCGACCATGCAGGCGCGGCAATTGCCGTCTGGCCGATAGCCGGGCATGTCGACATGGCACAGATGCGGTATCCTGGTGCCTTCGCGCTTTGCAACGTCCCAGATCGTCTCGTCGTCAGCGGCTGTGACCGTCTTGCCGTCGAGGGTGAAAATGACGCCATCTGCCATTTCAAAGATCATCCCTAAAATGCGTCAAAAGGTGATTGACCGGATTGGGCGCCGCCTGGCCGAGACCGCAAATGGAGGAATCGCGCATCACTGTTTCAAGGTCGCGCATCGCCGTCTCATTCGGCACGCCCTTCTCTTTCAAGAGCGTTACCAGCTTTTCGGTTCCTTCCCGGCACGGCGTGCATTTCCCGCAACTCTCATGTTTGAAGAAATTCATGAGATTGAGGGTCACATCCCTGATGTTGTCGGCTTGCGAAAGCACGACCACCGCATGTGAGCCGACAAAGGCGCCCTGTTTGGCGAGTTCGCCGCCGAAATCGAGTTCAATGTCGCCCATCGACGCCGGAAGGATGCCGCCCGAGGCTCCACCTGGCAGATAGGCCTTGAATTCATGCCCGTCTGCCATGCCGCCGCAATAATCCTCGATCAGTTCGCGCACGGTGACGCCAGCCGGGGCCAGCTTGACACCCGGCTCCTTCACATGCCCGGAAACCGACCAGGAGCGAATTCCCTGATGGCCGGGCTTGCCCTGCGCGGCGAACCATTCGGGTCCCTTCTCCACGATGTCGCGAATCCACCACAGCGTCTCGACATTGTGGTTGAGTGTCGGGCGTCCGAAAAGTCCGACTTCGGCAATATAGGGAGGCCGGTGGCGGGGCATGCCGCGCTTGCCCTCGATGCTTTCCAGCATCGCGCTTTCCTCGCCGCAAATATAGGCGCCGGCGCCGCGCCGAAGGTCGATGAAACCGGGCTTGACGATGCCGGCTGCCTCGAGCGCCGCGATCTCGGCGCGCAAAATGGCGAGCACGGCAGGGTATTCGTCGCGCATGTAGAAATAGATGCGCTCGGCCTCGACCGCGTGGGCGGCGATAATCGCGCCTTCGAAGGTGCGGTGCGGATCCTTTTCAAGATAGATGCGGTCCTTGAAAGTGCCAGGTTCGCCTTCGTCGCCATTGATCGACATCAGCCGCGGCCCTGGATAGCCGCGCACGAAGTTCCATTTCTTGCCGGCCGGAAAGCCGGCGCCGCCGAGACCGCGCAGACCGGCGTGCTCCATGATCTCGATGATGGCGTCAATGCCGGTCTCGCCCGCCTTCACCTTCCGGAGAAGCTGATAGCCGCCAGCGGCCCGATAGGCATCGAGGCCAACATAATCGGGCACGACAACTTTCGTATCGCCCGAGCGAGCCAGATCGATGAGGATATGGCTGCTGGCTTGGTCGACCTCACGGTCGCCAATGCGCGCCGCGGGCGCTGCGGCGCAGCGGCCCATGCAGGGCGCACGCATGACGCGGACCGTGTTTGGGTCGGCCTTGGCGGCCAGTTCGCCAATCAGGTGTTCGGCGCCCGCCAGCATGCAGCTTATCGATTCGCACACCCGGATTGTCAGCGGCGCGGGTCTCGCCTCGCCTTCCCTGACGATATCGAAATGGTCGTAGAAGGTCGCGACCTCGTAAACCTCCACCTGGGACAGGCGCATGTCTTCGGCAAGCGCTCGCAGATGCGCGGCCGACAGACAACCGTAGCGGTCCTGGATCAGATGCAGGAATTCGATCAACAGATCCCGGCGCCGTTCGCGATGGCCAAGAAGTTCCCGGACCTCGGCCAGGGCAACATCATCCAGCGCCCGCCCTTTGGGTCCGCGATCGGGAGATCGCCGTTGCTGCATTGTCATCCTCTCTCCTCCCGGACCCTTCGTCTGAGGAAGGCGGCTCCCGCCACCAATGTGGTTGTGAGCTCCCTCAGCCCGGCGCACCTTGGATCAAGGACTTGGCACACAAATCGACTTGGCAGACAAGTTGAACCAAATGCCGGTTTGACAATTTTAGCATGGCCGGGGCGCCGCGACAGAACTGATCTGCGCCCTGATTTGTCGCACGGCCTATACCGGGGCAGCTTGCGCCTTCTCGATCAAAAAAACGATGTGGTCTCCCTGCCGTTGCATCGCCTCCAGGCGGTCGCCCATTTCGTTGATCAGATTGGGAATGTCTATGGCTGCCAGCGGATCGGTGCAACGGACCTCAAGGCGCTCGCCTGGGCTTATGCCGCTGAGCGCCTTGCGGGTTTTCAGCGCCGGCAAGGGACATTTCAATCCCGTCAGATCGAGCTGTCTCGTCGTCATGGTGGCGCACCATGGCGGACCGCTTACCGGTCGTCAACGGTCGCCGACCCAGGGTATACTGCAGTTGAGAGCGGCCAGGCGTCGCACCGCATTTTGGCATACTGCATGCCCACCGGCTCGACGGCGTTCGTCAGTACAGGTCCGAATAGGCAAGGAACTGAACGGTCTGGCCCGGCTCGACCTCGGCTATTTCCTCGCCGAGTTCGACAAGGCCGTGCGTTTGAACCAAAGAAGACAGCATGCCAGCGCCCTCGCGCGGGAATTTGACGGCTTCATATGTGCCATCCTGCGTCCCACGCAGGCTTACCCGCACATATTCGCGTCGCCCCGGCTTTTTGCGGTAGGAGAAGGCGGCCCGCACCGGCCGCGAAATTGGTGGCTGCTGCCGTGCGCCGGCCAGTGCAAAGATCGCGGCGCGCGCAATATGGGCGAATGTGACGAAGCTCGCCACCGGATTGCCGGGCAGCCCAATGAAGGCTGTTCCCCTGATCACCCCCATGGCGACCGGCCGGCCGGGTTTTATGGCCACCCGCCAGAAGACCAGGGTGCCCACACTTTCGACGGCGGCCTTGACGCAGTCGGCCTCCCCGGTCGAGACCCCGCCGGACGCCAGGATCAGGTCCTGTCCTGGCGCAGCCTTGCTCAGCACATCCGCGATCAGCCTGCTGTCGTCGATCAGAATGCCCAAATCGGTGGTCTCGCAGCCCAATCTTGCCAGCATGGCCATCAGCATGAAGCGGTTCGAATCGAAAAGCTGGGCCGGTCCCCGGACCTTTCCCGGCGCGACGATCTCGTTGCCGGTCGAGAAGATCGCGACGCGAACTTTGCGCCGCACATCGATCTGCGTCATGCCGAGCGCCGCGGCGAGCGCAACATCCTGCGGGCGCATGCGCTGGCCGGCCTGCAGGACCACCTTGCCTGCTGCGACGTCCTCGCCCGCCGGCCGCACGTTGGCTCCTCTTTTCAGGCCGGGCGGAAGAATGACCCTGCCGGTATCGTCGACACGGACATCTTCCTGCATGTAGACCGTGTCTGCCCCCTCCGGCAGCGGAGCGCCGGTGAAGATGCGTATGGCTTGTCCGGGCGCGGCGTGCCGATCCGGCGCCATCCCAGCCTGGATCCTGCCACTCACCGGCAAGGCTTTTTCAACGGTTCCCGGCAGGTCGTCGCCGCGCAGTGCATAGCCGTCGACGGCTGAGTTGGTGAAAGGCGGCAGGGGCAGCGGCGCCACCAGATCACTCGCCAGGACGCGCCCATCGGCAATCGCCAGCTGGACGGTTTCGGTCTCGTCGACAACGGTCAGCCGTGAAGCAATCAGTGCGGCTGTATCATCGAGCGATCGCATCGGGCCGCCGAAAGCGAAGCAGTCATCTGAAAGTTGCGCCATCGAGCCTTCAGCCTCTATGGATCTGGCCGAGCCGGCAGCTCGGCGCCATCCGGCAAACCCAGTCTGCGCCTGTGCGCGCTTTTGTGGACCGGCATCGGTTTGAACAGGCTATATAGTGCAGGTCAAGCCGGAGGTAACGCGTCCACTCCGGCGAGCGGGATTGCAATTTCAAGAGAGCGCCATGCAACAGATGAAAACCAGACCAGACCCCGCCATCATCATGCCGAGCCCGGATGACATCCGATTGACCGAACAGGTCAGCGGCATCGATCATACGGGCGCCGCTATTCAAATCCGCGTCCCCGTTGAACGCCCGCTGACGCTCTATCTGAATGCCCAGGAGATCGTCACGATGATGACGATCGGCGACTATCCCGAATATCTGGCGCTGGGCTACCTCCTCAATCAGAACATGCTTAAATCTGACGACGTCGTAACCGAGGTCGAATATGACGACGACGTGCAGGTCGTGGTCGTCCGTACCGAGCGCAACACAAATTACGAGCAGAAGCTTAGAAAACGGACGCAGACTTCAGGCTGCGCGCAGGGGACCGCTTTCGGCGATCTTCTCGAGGCGCTCGATATCACTCTGCCGCCAGCCGCGCTGCACACCTCCTGGCTTTACCAAATGACCCGCACGATCAATACGACGCCGTCGCTCTATCTTGAAGCTGGCGCGATTCATGGCTGCGTGCTTTGCAAGGAAGGCACGCCGATCTGCTACATGGAGGACGTCGGGCGCCACAACGCCGTCGACAAGATCGCCGGCTGGATGTATCGCCACGGCATCGATGCCGCTGACAAGATCCTTTACACGACGGGCAGGCTGACGTCGGAAATGACGATCAAGACGGTTCGAATGGGCATTCCGATCCTCGTCTCGCGCTCGGGTTTCACCGCGTGGGGAGTAGATCTGGCGCGTCAGGCCGGCCTGACGCTGGTCGGTCGGGCGCGCGGCAAGCGGTTCGCCGTGCTATCGGGCGCGGACCGCATCGTCTTCGACCAGGACCTCGCTTCCGTCGACGAGGAAGCACCGCGTCACAGACGCAAGGGAGCTGCCGATGGCGAATGAGCCGATGGCGAATGAGAAGGTGCCGACCCTGGGCGTCGTTCTCGCCGGCGGGCTCGCCCGGCGCATGGGTGGTGGCGACAAATCGATGCGTCGGATCGACGGACTCACCATCCTCGAGCGTGTCCTCGAGCGCCTCAGCCCGCAATGCGACGGGCTGTTGCTGAACGCCAATGGCGACCCTGCCCGCTTCGACCGCTTTCGCCTACCAGTCGTCGCCGACCCGGTCGAGAATTATCCGGGCCCGCTTGCCGGTGTGCTTGCGGGCCTCGACTGGACCGCGGCGAACAGGCCCGATGTCGAATGGATCGTCAGCGTCGCAGCGGACTGTCCTTTCTTGCCGCGCGACCTCGTCGAACGGCTGCATCGGGCGCGCATGGCGAAAGCTGCGGATCTAGCGGTGGCGATGTCAGCGGGTCGGACGCATCCTGTCATCGGGCTGTGGCAAGTGGCGATGCGAGATGCGCTACGCCATGCACTGGTCGAAGAGGGCGTTCGCAAGATCGACCTGTGGACGGCTCGCTACAAGGTTGCAACCCAGTCCTGGCCGGACAAGCCGGTGGATCCCTTCTTCAATGTCAACACGGTCGAAGATTTTGCCGAGGCCGAACGGCTGGTTGGGCACCTTGCCGACCCTTAACCCGGTCGGGAAAAACCCATGCGCTCGACCGCCTCGTTGAATTCAGGCGAAGCGAGCGCGGCAAGGAAGGCCTGCACCGCGGGTCGCTGTTTGCGGGCAGAGACCAGCGCGAAATCATAATGCTCTTCCTTCAAAGCAATGAAATCGAGCCCGGCTGAGTGCGCTACCGGCGCAATGGTGACGCCCCAGTCTGCTCGGTTCTGCGCCACGGCCGCCGCGACGGCATTGTGCGAGCGGGGCTGATTCCAATATCCGTCGGGACGCGCCGCACCAAGCAGTTGGTCGATCAGGATGCGCGTACCCGAGCCCTGGTTGCGGTTGACCATCATGCAATTGGGATCGGCGAGTGCGGCTCGCACCGCCTCCTCTGGGTCGGTCCCGTGGAAGCGCAGGTCGCCCGGTCGGTAGACGATGCCCTGCATGCGTCGCCATCCCGGCACGAGTTCGAGGCCTTCGCTCAGGAACGGCGCATTGTAGCTTTGCGTCCTGGTGTCGAAGAGATGGATGGGCGCGATATCGCACTCGCCCCGCTTGGCCGCGGCAAGGCCGCCCAGGCTGCCGACCGCGATGGACCGCACCGTCAGGCCGGCGCGAAACAGAATGCCCACGACAAGATCGAGGCCGGTGCAATTGCTGCCGATCACCACGAGATCGGGAACACGGACGTGCGGCGTGAACAGCGTCACCGACGCCTCGCTTCCGGCAGGCATATTGTCGGCTAGAGCTTCGATGCTGATGAAGCCGTCGGCCTGGGCAAAGGACGTTATCGCCCCCGAGCCCTTGCCTGTGGGGTAGGCGACCAGTCCCTGCTCACCCTCGACCAGCGATACCATCACGAACTCCGTGCGGCCGAGTTCGGACTGAATGCGCAGTGGGACCTTTGCAGCGACCTTCGCTTCGGTCCGAGGCGGCAGGCCCGCCATGCGGCGCAGCACGGGTACGATCATGTCGTGGAAGGTGAACATGGCCGAAGTCGGGAATCCCGGCAGCACGACGACCGGCTTGCCGTCGCAGACGGCGAGGCAAAGCGGCTTTCCCGGCTTCAGCGCCACGCCATGGGCAACGATGCCGGGCGCGCCGAGACGGTTCACGATGCGGTGGCTGACATCACCCGCGCCCTTGGACGTCCCACCCGACAGTATCAGCACGTCATGCGCCGCCAGCGCCTCGCGCATGGCGGCTTCGAGTGTGGCTTCGTCATCCGGATAGGCGCCGAGAAAGCTCGCCTGGCCCCCATTTTCGGTTATCGCGGCGCTGACGATTGCGCCATTGGCGTCGTAAATGCCGGCGGGTCGCAGGGTGTCGCCTGGTTGGACAAGTTCGTCGCCGGTCGACAAAACCGCCACCCGCAGCTTGCGCGCCACCGTCACCAGCGCAATTCCACAGGCGGCAAGCATGCCGATTTCACGCGAGCCGATCACCGTTCCGGCGCGCAGCAGAACCTCACCGCGGGCAATGTCGGATCCGGCATGCGAGATGAACTGGCCGGGCGAGGCTCCGCGCCTGACCTCGATGGCATCGCCTTCGGCTGGGTGTGTGTGCTCCACCATGACGATGGCATCGGCGCCGCGCGGCACCGGCCCGCCCGTCGCGATCGAGGTGGCGGTGCCTGCGAGCACAGGGATTTGCGGGGCGACACCGCAGGCGATGGTTTCGCGGTTGAGCAGGAGCCTGGCAGGAAGCGCCTCCGACGCGGTGGCCATGTCGGCGGCGCGCACGGCAAAACCATCGACGTTCGAACGGTCGAAGGGCGGCACGTCGATCGGAGCCGTGACATCATCGGCAAGCGGCAGCCCAAGCGCATCCGCCAGCATCAGTTCTTCGGTCGGGGTCGTCCTGGGAAATAGCACCGCCTCGAAACGGGCGAGCGCCTCGTCGCGCGACAGGACCGTCAGGAACTGCTCCTGGCCGGTATGCTCCTGGCCGGTATCTGGGCGGGTGGATCTGGTCATCACCGACTCATCTGGGATCGTCGAACACAAAGGCGCCGACAGCTGTTCCCGCGGCCCAACCCTCACTGCCCCCTGGAATGGCAAGCCATGCATCCGCCAGGCGGATCGCCTCCAGCGAAAAATCTCCTATCGCAAGCGGCCGCCATCTGTCTTGTTCCTGCTTCAGCAGGACGATCTCGGCCAGTCCGACCGTGGACGAGATTTTCCGCTCCAGCGCCAGGACCGTCTGTCGCCGGGCGCTCCTGTCCGTCAGGCGATCGATAGCCGGCTGAACCAGCGCCAGAAAGGCGGCAAGAGCCTGATCGGGCGCGCCGGGCAGAGCAATGATCGGGACCGCATCGAGCCGTCCGATCGCCGCGGTTCGGCCGGGCTGTAGCGCTATGTTGTGGGCGATGAGCGCCCCACGCGCGGCAAGCGCGTCGGCTGTAGCGTCGGCGCGCCCCGCACCAGTGCCTCCAATCAGGATGATCAGATCGCCGGCTGCATTGCCAAGCGCCTGGGCGACGGATTTGGCGTCGCGCGAAACCGTTTCGATATCGAACACCGTCGCGCCAGAAGCTCTTGCGAGGTCGGCGACAAGATGGCCCGTGAAAGTATCGCTCGTTGGGGCGGCGATATCGATCAGGCGCACCTGCGGCATCCGCACCGCAATTTCACCAATCCCTGCACTTCGCACGGTCAGGAGGTCCGCGGCCGACAGCCTGTGCCCAGCAATGATCAGCGGTCGGCCCGCCGCCATGTCCTCGCCAGCGCGTCGCACGCCCTGGCCCGGAGCTGCTTCATCGAGCGCCTGGGGCATCGGGCCGCTGCAATCGATGAGATCGGCCTCGAGAACGCAATCGCATCCCTCCGGCATGGCGCCGCCTGCTTCTATCCAGACCGGAAATGCCATCAGCGGCAGCGGCGAATAGGCCGACGCACCGGCAAGATCGAGCGCGCGGCACGCCCAGCCATCTGTCTTTGCCGTGTCGCGGACCGGCTGCGCGCGTGCCAGGGGCGGCATGGCGGCGCCGATCTTCCCAGGCGTCTGGTCAAGCGGCAAAAGAGTGGGCGCGACCGGCTCCACTCCGTCGAGGAGTGCGGCGAGAGCCGCTTCGAGACCGGTCAGCGCGCCGATGGAAGGCTGCATTCTCATCATGTCCGATGATGGGGCAGATGCGAACCGCTTTGCAACCGACTTCAGGAGCGCTGCTGCTCAGCGTTCGGGAAGAAGAGTTGCTGGCCGTCAATGGTGTACGCGCCGATCGCCTGCTGTCCTTCCGGCGAGATCAGCCAATCTATGAAGCGTTGGCCGGTTTCGGCCTTGACGTTCGGATGCCTCGCGGGGTTCACCAGGATGACGCCGTACTGGTTGAACAGCTTTTTGTCGCCTTCGACCACGATCTCCAGTTCGCCGCGGTTCTTGAACGCCAGCCATGTGGCGCGATCGGAAAGCACATAGGCATCCATGGCGCTGGCTGTGTTGAGTGCAGCGCCCATGCCCTGCCCTATCTCCTTGTACCAGGGGTCCCCCACCGCCGCGATATCGACACCTGCCGCCTTCCAGAGTCCGAGTTCAGCAAAGTGGGTTCCGGATTTGTCGCCGCGGGAAACAAAAACAGCTTTTTTGCTCTGGATCGATGTCAAGGCGACTGCGATATCCGGCGAACCCTTGATGCCGGCCGGGTCGCTTCTGGGCCCAATCAGGACGAAATCATTGTACATCACATCGAAGCGTCTCACGCCAAAACCTTGCTCGACGAATTTCTCCTCCTGCGCCCTGGCATGGACGAAGACCACGTCTGCGTCTCCCCGGCGGCCGGCGTCGAGCGCCTGGCCGGTTCCCTGCGCGACCACCCTCACCTCGATACCGGTCCTCGTGGTGAACAACGGCAGTATGTGGTCGAAAAGGCCGGCATCCCGCGTCGACGTCGTCGAGGCCACCACGATCGACTGTTCCTGTGCGCTGGCCGATGCGCCGCTGGAGGCGAGGAAGGTCAAAATGACCGCAATTGCGGTAAACTGCCGACGGTTCAGCACTGGAAGCTCCATTTCCGCAGTCAAAGAACGAGTTCCCCATGGATAAAGGCTGCAGCTTCTGCGGATGCGGGGCGATCGAAAAAATCACCGGCGCTGGCGTGCTCGCACAGTCGGCCGCGAACGAGGAAGACGACATCTCCCGCGAGCCGTCGCACCTGACCGAGATCGTGCGAAGCCATGACGATCTTGGTGCCCGATTGGGAGGCCATGAGGATGATCTCTTCGACATGGCGGGTTGCAGCGGGATCAAGGCTGGCGGTGGGCTCATCGAGCAGCAGGACCTCGGGTTCGCGCGCCAGTGCGCGGGCAAGCGCCACGCGCTGTTGCTCGCCGCCGGACAAGCGCCGCGCAGGTCGCGCCGCCAGGCCCAGAAGGCCCACACGATCGAGAAGTTCCTCGGTGCGTGTCGCGCGACGATGGCGCGGACAGCCAGCTTGCGCCAGTCCGTAAGCCACGTTGGCGGCGACGGAGCGGCGCAGCATCACCGGTTTCTGGAGCAGCATTGCCCGGCGGCCGAGGCCGCGATCGGTGCGCCCACCCCAGCTCACAGTTCCTGCGGAAGGCGCGGCAAGTCCCATGCAAACCCGAAGCAGTGACGTCTTGCCCGCGCCATTGGGACCGAGCACCAGTGTCGGCGCACCGGGAGCAATCGCCAGGTTCAGGCGGTCGAGCATGGTCGTGGCGCCGGCGCTGAGCGAGACCCGGTCCAGAACGAGAGGAAGGTCGGTCAGCGCGGCCCGCATCATCAAGCCACCCGTTGCTCCGACCACAATCGCAGGCCCCAGGCAGCGGCATTGATGGCAAGAATGAGGCCGATCAGGATGACGCCGAGCCCGATCGCGAGCGGCAGGTCTCCCTTTGATGTTTCGAGCGCGATCGTGGTGGTCATGGTTCGGGTAAAGCCCTCGATATTGCCGCCGACGATCATGACCGTGCCGACTTCGGCGGCCGCCCGGCCGAAGCCGGCGAGCATTGCGGTGATCAGGCTGAAACGGCTGTCCCACAAGAGCGTCGCCACCCGGCCTGTCGGGCCGACGCCCATCGCCGTCAGTTCGTCGCGATATTCGCGCCACAAATCCTCGATGGTCTGGCGCGTCAGAGCCGCGATAATCGGCAGGACGAGAAGCGCCTGCGCGATGACCATGGCGGCCGGTGTGAACAGCAGGCCAAACGCGCCGAGCGGCCCTGATCGCGACAACAGCAGGTAAACGGTCAGGCCGACGACTACGGGCGGCAGGCCCATGAAGCCGTTGACAAGCACGACGAGCGCGGAACGTCCCGGAAAACGGGTCAGTGCCAGCAACGCCCCGAGCGGCAGTCCCACGACGGCCGCAACTGCAACGGCGGCCAGGGTAATGGTCAGCGAAAGCCGCACTATCGAGATCAGCGTCGCGTCGCCACTCGCGATAAGCTGCCATGCATTTAGGCCTTCTGACATACCCTTTCACCTGCGCTGCGTCGTCCTGCTATTTCTGCTGCATTTACTCCGCATTCGTCAAACAATTGAACCTACGCAGGAATATGCATAAGATTGCAGGATGGATTTGCTGACGACTGCAGAAGCCGCAGACTATTTGCGCCTTGGCGAACGCAAGCTTTACGAGCTGGTCGCCAAAAACAGCATCCCGTGCAGCAAAGTGACGGGCAAATGGCTGTTTCCGCGTAACGAGCTCGACCGGTGGGTTCTGTCGGGATTGGCGCGTCCCGACGGAATGATTGCGCCCGAGCCGCCGCCCATAGTCGGCGGCAGCCAGGACGACCTGCTTGAATGGAGCCTTCGCCAGGCGGGCTCTGGCCTCGCCTCGCTTACCGAGGGGACGGCAGGCGGCGTTGCGCGTCTTTTGCGTGGCGAGATTGCCGCTGCGGCGATCCATTTCCACGGTGATGCCGCCGACCCCAATGTGGAGGCCGCGCGCGCCATGCCGCGGCTGCACGATGCGGTGCTGATCGGTTTCACGCGGCGCGAACAAGGGCTGCTGCTGCCGCCGGGCAACCCCCGATCGCTCAACAGCCTGGCCGATGTCCTAGAAAGCGGCGCCAAGATCGCGATGCGCCAGGTCGGGGCCGGAGCCCAAATGCTGCTGGATGTCCTGGTCGCCCGCGCCGGCGCCAGCCAGAGGCGGTTGAACCGGCTCGAGCCGCCATGCCTGACAGGGCCGGAACTCGCTGCCGCGATCCGGACCGGCAGGGCCGATTGCGGCATCGCCACACGCGCCGCCGCGCGCGCCGCCGGCCTCAAATTCGTGTCATTGGCGTGGGAGAATTTCGATCTGCTGATGCGGCAGCGAACCTATTTCCAGCCTTCGATCCAGGCGCTGATCCGCCTCATGGCCGAGGACAGCTTCACCCAGCGCGCCGCAGAACTTACGGGCTATGACACCGACCCGGCCGGGCAGGTCCGATTCTTCCATTGATGTGGGGTGTCGATGGAGCGCCGGGCGCACCGCCGAACCTGTTCAGCCAAGGTCGATGTCGCCTTCGACGACGTGGTGCAGACCCGCGCGTTCGGCCGTGATCACGGCCCTCACGGTCAGGCGCCCCTGCCCTTTCAGTCCCGCATCCGCCACGGCCTTTTCGATCGCCTGCTGCGAGGTGACGCCGACCTGCTTCAGGAACTTGCGCATCGACACGTTGAAGGCATCGGTTTCCATGTTTTGAGTCATAGGATTGCCTCTAATAGCTTGGACTGTGCGGCTGGTCGGGTCGCGATCGCATGCTGTTCCCCGGCAAAGACGCTGCCCGCCAGCGGAACACGGAAACGTATGATGCGCAATGCATAAGACGCTCGCAACAGCTTTGCTCGCTGCTGTTTTCCTCGCCGGCGCGACGGCACATGGTGCGGAACTGCGCGGGCATGGCGGTCCGGTGCGGGCGATTTCCGTGGCGCCGGACGGAAAGACGGTGGCAACCGGCAGTTTTGATACCAAGGCAATCATCTGGTCGCTTGAGACCGGCGAAGCACGCGACGTGCTGCTCTTTCATGAAGGTGAGGTAACTGCCGTCGCTGCATTGCCGAACGGGCGCTTTGCCAGTGCCGGTACGGATGGTCGCATCGCGATCTGGCAAATCGGTCGAGGCGAGCCGGCCCGCATCCTGGAGGGCCACACCGGGCCTGTCGCCGACCTCGAACTGTCACCCGACGGATCGATGCTGGCTTCGGCGTCCTGGGACACCACCGTCCGGCTCTGGCCGCTTGCCGGTGGGCCAGCGCGCGTCCTCGAAGGCCATCGTGCAAACGTCAATGCGCTCGCCTTCTTGGCGGACGCAACCCTCGTCAGCGCCGGCTATGACGCGACAGTCATCTTTTGGCCGAGCCAGGCTGGGGCGGCTCCGCTTCGGGCCATCATGCCGACGCCGCTCAACGCGCTAGCAAGAGCGTCCGGCGACCGCCTGTTCGTCGCAGGTGCTGACGGGCAGCTGCGGCTGCTCGACCGGCGCGGCAAAGTGCAGGTGGAAGTTCCGGTCTTGGGCAAACCGGTGATTGCTCTCGCCGCCACCCCAGACGCGAACTATCTCGCCGTCGCCGGCATCGGTGATGGAATCCTGTTGCTGGACGCCATCAGCCTCTCCACCATCCGCACGCTCGACACCTCCGGCGTGGCGGTATGGTCGCTTGCGTTCGCGGCTGGCGGCAAGACGCTTCTGGCTGGCGGCGCCGACCATCTGGTGCGGGAATGGAACGTCGAGACGGGCGAGCGCCTTGGAGCCGCTACAGCAGGCAGGACCGATCCGATGGCCAGATACGCAGGCAATCCGGACGCAGAAGTATTTCGCGCCTGCGTTGCCTGCCATACGCTCGACCCGAACGATGGCCATCGAGCCGGGCCGACGCTGCATGGTATTTTCGGGCGCAAGATAGCGTCCGTGCCGGGTTACCATTATTCGCCCGCTTTCCGGAAAATGGACATCGTCTGGACACCGGAAACCGTGTCAGAGCTGTTCGAGCTGGGTCCGAACGCCTACACCCCCGGCACCAAGATGCCTGAACAGACGATCAGCAATGCCGAGGATCGGGCAGCCCTGATCCGCTTTCTTCAGGCCGAGACACGCACCGACTGAACTTCGACATCACCGCATCGACCGAGCGCCCAAAAGGCTCGATGACTCCAGCCTGTGGAACACCGCCCGATTGCGGCCAGTCTGCTTGGCAATATAGAGTGCTTCATCGGCCTGGCGCTGGAGCTGCTCCGGCGAAATGGCCTGGTCCGGCGCCTGGACCGCCACGCCGATGCTGAGGGTGATATAGCGGGACACGCGGGATCCAGGATTAGGAAGACGAGCAGCTTCCACACACTCGCGAATTCGCTCGGCTACAATGGCGGCCTCCTGCTCGTTCACACTTGGAAGCAGCACGAGAAATTCCTCACCGCCGTAGCGCGCAACATGATCGCGATCGCGCCTCACGTTCTCCCGGATCAAGCGGGCGACCTCGATGAGGCAACGATCGCCCTCGGCATGACCGAGACGATCGTTGAGCTTCTTGAAGTCGTCGATGTCGCACATCAGCATGGCGGCGCCGCCGGGGCATTTGCCGCCACCGCCCCAGACGTGGTCGAGCGTTTCCGTCATCCGGCGCCGATTGTCGACGCCGGTCAGCGGATCGGTTCTCGCCAGAAGCTCCAGCCGATCGTTCGCTTCTGCCAGTTCGGCAACCCTGTGTCGGTCTCGAAGCTCGAACAGAAAAGTCTTCTGAGCCAGAATTGTCATCGTACGCCGCGCGGCGACCGTAGCGAGAATGCCGCTGGCAAAAAACAACGTGGCAGCCACCGCATTGCCAATCTCAAGGCCCGGGTTCTGCACCTGGAAGACGAGATAGAGACCGAGAGCCAAAGCCGCGACCGTCACGGTCCATGCCTGAGGGACGCCGAAGATGATGATGGCGGTAATCGCTACGAACAGCATGATGTTCAAGTGCCGTTCGTAGAACTCGCCGCCGGCGCTTGCGCCGACCAATACGATCGACAACAGGATGAGGAACATGCCTGTGATCAGGGAAACCCCCTGGACCCAGGACGGGCGCCGTTTTCGCCAGACAAGGACCACGGCTGCAGCGACGGGAGGGATGATGGCGCCAGGCAAGAGCATGGATAGCGCGATCGACCTTGGAAGCATCACCAGGTTGAGCGCCAGCGTCAGGACATCCAGGAACGCCACCCATGTCATCCAGGCGCGGATGATCTTGGCCGTTTGCGACCAGACACGTGCCTGAAACAGGCGCTTGATCTCGCCTTTGAGCCGGATGTCGCGCGTGCGCTGCGCCAGAAGTCGCTCAACTTCCGCCGTGACGGCAGGATCGTCCTGCCTGTCGAGGTGCGTTCGATCTACCAATCGACGGGCCCTGAAGCCCCCCTTTCCCATACATCCATTCGAGCCACCCGGTGGTCAGCCGAGCGGCAAGCATGTCACGCTATGCCTAAGATTTGATTGCTGAAACCGTTTATTTGCGTGTTGATTGCAACCCTCGAAGCCGGCTCTCCGCTTGACGCCGGTAAGGCGGTGCACCCGACCTATGTCGAGGGGCAGTCCAAAGCGAGGGCTCAGACCGAGGGCTCAGACCGCCTTGTCGCTCGAGGCCTTGCGCTCCCGCAGATAGTCTTCAGTGGTTCGCGGCGGCGAGCGACCAGGGCCTGCATAAGGATCGAAGCCCTCATTCATCGCCGCATCGACGCGGCAATTGTCGCACATCCGTACAAGGTCGAGCCGCCGTGCGTTCTCGCCTGCAAACATCCAGTGTTTGCCTTCGAGCTTGGCGACGATCCGCTCGACGGTGCTCCTTGTGCCGAACGGCTTTGCGCAGCGGATGCAGTTGTACGGCTCCTCTTGCTTCACGACCCGGCTGCGAGCACCCCATGCCTGGAAATCCACCTGCGGCGTCAAGGTGATGACCTTCTCCGGGCAGGTCGCGGCGCAAAGGCCGCACTGCACGCAGGCGCTCTCGGAAAAATACAAAGCCGGCTGCTGTTCGCTATCGGAAAGCGCCCCCGTTGGACAGGCCGAGACACAAGAGAGGCAGAGCGTGCAGCCTTCGACATTGACGTCCAGGCCGCCGAACGGAGCTGCAGCAGGCAACGCCACGCGGTCGACCGGCGTCGGCGCGGCTCGATGCAGCTCGAGCATGGTGCTCGTCAGCAAGCTGCGCTTCTTGCCGAGCGGCAGGAATGCCGCCGGGCGCCGCGACGCAACATCTGGAGTAATCAGGTCGAGCGCCGAGGCGAGGAGGTCGGGATCGTCCACTTCGATCAATCCGCAGACCTCCGCGCCATAACCGAGAGACCGGCTCAAAAGATTGGCGATTGCGACGTTTGCGGCAATTCCGGTAAGCTCATGCCTTGGCTTGGCCGACGACAGCGCCCTTACGGCGCAAGCGCCCCAGGCGACCGGCGCGGTCCACGCCTCGACCCCTAACTGGGTTATCTCGTTCACCGCGACCGGCAGGACATTTGCGGGCAGACCCGCGCCGAAGCGGGCAAGTGCGTCGATCAGCGGCTCGCCATGGCCGAGATCATGGAAAAGCACAATCGCATCCAGGCCGCCCGCCTCACGATAGGTGACAAGAAGCGTCCGCAGCCGCCGAAGCAGCGACTCGGCATCCGGCACGGCGTAGGCGGCAGCACCCGTGGGACATGCCGCCGCGCAGCTGCCGCAGCCGGCGCACACTTCCGCATCGATCGCGACGTGGTCGCCGGCAGGCGCTATCGCCCCTGTCGGGCACAGATCGAGGCACCGCGTGCAGCCGGTGATGCGCGATCTCGAATGGGCGCACAGATCGGCGGAGAAATCGATGAAGCGCGGCTTGTCGAACTCGCCAACCAAATCGGCTGCCCTTGCGATCGCAACGGCGACGGAGGCGCGATCGCCGGGATCGGCCTTCACGTAGCCGTCGCGCAATTCATGAGCAGGGAAAAGTGGAACCCCGCCGGAGAGATCAAGGATGATGTCGGCGTTCGAGACCGCTCCATCCCGCGATATCCCGAAGCCAAGCCGATCGCGCGAAGATGGATTGGGCGCCGCGAAATCGTCGACTGTCAATTCGAAGGCGCCAAGATGGCCGCGCGCTTGCCGGATCGTTCCCTGCATGACGGGAAAATCCCAGACCCGGTGCGGCGCGATATCGCGCGGACGGCTAAGCAACACAGTGACATCCAGCTTTTCGGCGAGTTGCCGGCCCGCATCGATCGCCGTCGCGTCGCAGCCATAGACCAGGACGACACCATTGCTCGAAAGGGTAACGAGCGCGGGTGACGAAGCGGGTTCGGCCGCCATGGCGAGCAGAGCCGCCGCTTTCGGGCCGGCAGCAGCAGCATCCTGCGACCAGCCGCCCGTCTCGCGAATGTTTGCGAAAACCAGATCGCCTGCGAAACCGAGTTCCTCGGCGAGGTCGCCGAAAAGCGGCGCCTGTTGCGTGCAGCTGATGGTGACTGCTTCGCCGCCGCTCAGGGCGCTGCGCACCCGGTCGAGTTCCGCGCCACAGAACTGGTCCCCCGCCTCGACCCGTGCGCCCTTGCATCCGCGCGCGACGCTGGCGCCGAAGCGTGGCATGCTCCGCTCGCAGGAGCAGACAAGGACCGTGCGTCGTTTGTCCAGGCTCATTCCGACTCCCGTGGCATCTTCCTTGTCCACGCGGTAGCGCCTCTTGCTTGGAAGTATTATAAAGACATTACAGTCGCCGTCATCAAAATATGGATCGGCCTATGCGGCCCTCTGTCAGCGACATCCAACTGCCACCGCCTTACAGCCTCGTGCCGCTGAGAGAGGCCGGTGACGCCTTTGCGCACGCCTGCGCGATTGCGGCAGACGAAGGGGCAGGCACGCTTGCCTGGGTGCGCCGCTACGATCTGGCCGAATTCGCAGTGGTGCTCGAGCCTGAAGAGCCGCTGGAGGATGCGCGTCGCGCGATCTATGCCGGCATGAACGCACTTGCCGATGCGCTTGCGGTCCATGCTCCGCCGTCGCGGCCCATCACCTTCGACTGGCCCGACACTGTTCGCGTCGACGGGGTTCTCGTCGGCGGCGCCCGCCTGGGCTGGCCGGAAGGGGCACGGGAGAACAAAATCCCCGACTGGATCGTCTTCTCCGGCATGATCCGCACCGCTGTCATCCGCGCCGGCGAGCCCGGTCTGCGGCCGCTGCTTGGCGCGCTTGACGAACTCGGCTTCGTGGCGCTCGATGCCGGTGAGATCGTTGCGAGCTTCTCCCGCCATCTGATGGCCGCATTCCACGAATGGAGCGATACCGGCTTCGGTTCGATCGCCAGCCGCTGGCTCGACCGGCTGCCACGAAAGGGCGATGAGCATGCAGAGCTTGCCGGCAACGGCGATCTGCTGATTTCCGACACGGCCTCTCACGGGCTTCGCGAGCGAAGAAGCCTGCCCGAGGCGCTTGCCAGGCCCTCGTGGCTCGATCCGATGACGGGCACGCCATGGCTTTGAAGCTGCCGCGAACGATCCGCCTCGATCCATCGGATACGTTTGTCTATTCGCGCGCTGCAGAACCGGGCGAATGGGCGGTGACCGGCACCTTCCTGTTCTTCGGCGCCGATGTGGCCAGGCTTTCCGGCAAGCAACGGCAGGCGTTCCGCGCCGGGTTCCTCGGCATTGATAGCTTCGGCTGGTCCACCCTCGTCGTGGTCACGGACGCGACCGTGCATGATCGCGCGGCGGCCGTCGATCGGCTGGCCGAGCAGCTTGTGGTGCGATGCGGTGCGCCGGACACCGAAACGGCGCGCGCCGCCGCCGAAGAGGAGATAGAATTCGCGCAATCGCTGTGCGACCACCCGCCAAACACGCTGATTGCGGTCAACCGCACCAGCGAACAGGCCGGCACCCGGGAGTGTTTCCGCACCCTGCATCGCAAGGCGAGCCGGCTGGAGCCGGCAACGGCATTCCGCTTTGTCGAAATCGAGGGCGAGGACGCGTCGACGGAAAAGTTCGATCTCCTTGCATTGGCCGGGAGGCAGAAGTGAAGGATTTCTGGGTTTCCTCAGGTCATCACCTTCTCGACAGGGATGAGGCCGGGCGCCTGCTGGTGACCGACTCCTTTCTGAAGGCATATTTTGCGCGGCCAGAGCTTCTCCCTCCCGAAACGGCCTGCCCGGCGGAGCTGCGCCTGCATCACGAGCTTTTGATGCATCATCCGCGCCGGCCGGTCGCGAAGCAGGAGATCGCCGCCCTGGAGGACCCGGATGCGCGCGAGAACTGGGAGTTCATGATCGCCTTTCGCGACCATGTGTTGGCCGCTCCCTCACTCGAGGCCGCATATCTCGCGCTGGCGCGCGGCTCGGCCGAAACTATCCCGCCGCTGTTCATGAACCAGCTTGCGCAGGTCGTCCTGCGCAATGCGCTGGATGGTCAGCACGACGCCTGCGTCGTGCGAGCCGCGGAGCTGTTCTATCGGCCGCAACGGGTGACGTCTAACGAGGGCGCCGTGCTTCTCGCCGATGCCGAAACCATAGAGCTGCATGAACAGAACCGCCATGCCTCGCCACTCCTGAACATGCTTGGTGGCCCAGCCGTCACCGAACTGGAGATACTCGACGAGAACAATGCCGAGCGTTACTTCGCCAGGAGCGACGCTTTCGATATGGTGCTCAAGCTGGGCAGCGCGCGCAGTCGGACCCGGCGCGGCCTTGCCACAGCAATGGAGATTTGGGTTCGCCATCTACTTGCGGTGGACGTGGAGATCGAGCCGGTGGAGCGGATCGAGGACGAGGACTGGGCCTGGTTCGTCGGCCTCGACGCCGAAGCGACCCGCATCGGCAACACGCTCTGGGCCGGCGATGAACTTGACCCGGAGGCTGCACAGCGCTTGATTGCACTGTTCCGGCTCACCTTCTCCGACACAGGCGAAGTACTGCCGCAGGTGGGCGCCAGGCCCGTCTGGCTCATAATGGCCATGACCCCTGACCGAACGATCCGCATGAAGCCGCAGAACCTCATCGCAGGCCTGCCGTTTCGCGCCCCAGGGACGGTGAACTAGGAGGATTGGTGCCATGGTGCGGGAGACGGCGGAAGTCGGGGTGATCGTCGAGCGACGGGCTCTGGACAACCCGTGGATCGACCATGTCTGGGTTCCCGTGGCCGTGCTGGCGGGCGCGCCGAGCGCGGCGCCATGGTCGGTGCTGCACGAATCAGACGGCGTGACGCGCTTCTATGCCGGAACTTTCAAGCTTGAGCTCTTCGGGTGCGACACGGGCATGTACCGGGACAACCTCCGTTCGGGGCGGCCTAGCCTGTGGATCGCCCTCCGGTCGAGCGATGCTCCACCCGGAGTTGTGCTGCACCTGGTGACCGCTGACCCTTTCGAGGGCGAGTCGCTGACCGAGGCTGGCCCCGACATCATCGAGGCCGTGCCGATGCCGATCGAGCTTCAGCAATGGCTGGCCGCCTTTGTCGAGACGCATCACGTCGAGCGTCCTTTCATCAAGCGCAAGCGCGATCGGGCGGACCCTGATGCCCTGGCGAGGCGCGGTCCTCGTTCCGGAACGACGGATGATGCCGAATGAGCGCGGGACGCGACAATGTCTTCGCCCGCTGGTCGCGCCTGAAACAGGCGGCGCGTTACAGTTCGACTGCGGGGCCGCAGAACGATCAGCTTTCGCCTGACGAAGTTGCGGCGCCAGCCGATACTGGTGAGCAGCTTGCACCAGCAATTGTCGAGCCGGAGGCCGCCGAGCCCGCCGAGCCCCTCCCGCGCCTCGAGGATCTGACCGCTCAAAGCGATCTCTCAGCCTTCCTGCGCAAAGGCGTGCCCAAAATGTTGAAGCGCGCCGCATTGCGCAAGATGTGGTCGCTCGATCCGGCAATTCGTGATCATATCGGGCCTTCCGAATATGCCTGGGACTTCAACAGCCCTGGATCCATGGCGGGATTCGGCCCCTTGAAAGCATCCAGCGAAGCTGTCGTGGATTTCCTGTCGAACGGCGGCAACCCGACCGATCCGGCACCCGCCGCCATGGCTTCGCAGGCGCCGGAGAAGGCGCCAGCGACCAGCGCCGTTTTCGCGGACGAGGGCGTGAACGCCTCAGCCGATGGGTCGGATTCTGTCACGCTTGACAGTTCGATCGAACCGGCAAACCCCGAATCTCCTTCGGCCGACGGCGCCGGGACCGCCATCGACCGCGACGAAGGCGCCGGCGCCGCGGAATCATCGCCGATCGATCGCCAGCGACGCCATGGCGGCGCCATGCCGCGCTGATCTGGATTTGTTGCCATTTTGGCACAGTCGCTGTTGCAATTGCCGGGCGGGGCACTAGTATTCACTTTACCCACTCGCTGAGGGGCACGGTCGAGGTCAGTAGATGAACCCAGACTTGCGCCTGGAGGAGGCAATCGGCACGTCGTGCGGAGCTGACGCTCTGGTTTCCGGCGTAGATGATGCTGACGTCAACGACGTGAACAGCGCACGCGCGGATGAGTACGCGCTGCTCGCCACGCTTCTCCTGGCCGCTCCGGATGCCAACCTCATGGCGCGACTTTCCGGGTTGCGAGGCGACGCCGAGACCCCGCTCGGCAAGGCTCATGCCGCACTCGGCCAGGCCGCTTCTTCGGCCTCTCCGGTTGCCGTCAGTCGCGAGTATTTCGAGCTCTTCATCGGGGTCGGGCGCGGCGAACTCGTTCCCTACGCCTCCTACTACCTGACCGGCTTCCTCAACGAACGGCCGCTTGCCCGCCTGCGCGGGGACATGAGGCGCCTCGGCCTTGAACGCGCGGACGGTCATTTTGACCCGGAAGATCATCTCGGCACGCTGTTCGAGATCATGAGTGGCTTTGCCGCCACCCATTTCGTGGTTCCCGCCGGCGAGGAGCGGGACTTCTTTGAACGTCACATCGCGCCGTGGGCGAGCCGTTTCTTGGCCGATCTGGAAAACGCGGCCTCGGCCAGGTTTTACCGGGCGGTCGGCGCATTGGGGCGGATTTTCATCGACATCGAAGCCGAAGGCTTTGCCATGGAGGCGCGACCAAGCTCGTGACCTGATCGCGTCGACGCATAGGGAGGAAGGCAGATGCAGGAAAAGCAACAGACGGCAATGAACCGCCGCAATTTCCTTCGCGCCTTCGGCGGCGCATCCACCACCGCCGTGGCCGCCGCCGCCGTGACGCTCACCCCAGGAGAAGCGCAAGCTTACGATCCTGGTGAGGAGGAGACGAGGGCTCGCTACCGCGAGACCGAGCACGTCAAGGCATTTTACCGTGTGAACGGTTATGAGACGTTGAAGAAATGAGGGCGCCATGCTGACCAAGCGCAAGAGCGGTCAGGCGAGCCGCACAAGATTGCACACACTGATGGGCACGGTCGCCTCCGCTCCCATCGACCGGCGAACCTTCCTTCGCCGTTCCGGTCTCGCGGCCGGCGGAATGGCTGCACTCGGGTCGTTCCAGCTCGGCACCGTTCAGAAGGCGGCGGCTATCAGTCCGCCGCAGCCGGGCGTGCCCATCGAACTGAAGAAAAGCGTCTGCACGCATTGCGCGGTCGGCTGCACCGTTACCGCCGAAGTCCAGAACGGAGTTTGGACCGGTCAGGAGCCTTCGTGGGACAGCCCGATCAACCGCGGCTCCCATTGCGCCAAGGGCGCAAGCGTGCGCGAACTCGTGCACAGCGACCGCCGGCTGAAATACCCGATGAAGCTCACCGCAGGGCAGTGGGAGCGTGTCTCCTGGGACGACGCAATCAATGGGATTGGCGACAAACTGCTCGAGATCCGTGAAAAGTCCGGCCCGGAATCCGTCTACTGGATGGGGTCGGCCAAGTTTTCCAACGAAGGAACCTATCTCTTCCGCAAGCTCGCGGCGCTGTGGGGAACAAACAATCAGGACCACCAGGCCCGCATCTGTCATTCGACGACCGTCGCCGGCGTAGCCAACACCTGGGGCTACGGCGCGATGACGAACTCCTTCAACGATATCCGCAATTCGAAGACCATGATCATCATGGGCGGCAACCCGGCTGAGGCGCATCCGATAGCGATGCAGCATCTGCTGGAAGGCAAGGAACTCAACCAGGCCAATCTGATCGTCATCGATCCCCGTTTCACGCGCACCGCCGCCCATGCGACCGAGTACGTCCGGTTCCGGTCCGGCACTGACATAGCGCTGTTGTGGGGCATGCTATGGCACATCTTCGAGAACGGCTGGGAGGACAAGGAATTCATCGCCCAGCGCGTCTACGGGATGGATGAGGTCCGCAAGGAAGTCGCGAAATACACGCCGGAGGAGGTTGAACAGATCACCGGCGTGCCTGGCGATCAGGTGAAGCGTGTCGCCGAGCTATTCGCCACGCAGAAGCCGTCGACGATGATCTGGTGCATGGGCCAGACACACCACACAGTTGGCACGGCCAATACACGCGCAAGTTGCATACTGTGTCTCGCCACCGGCAATGTTGGCAAGCCGGGGACGGGCGCGAACATCTTCCGCGGCCATGACAACGTCCAGGGCGCGACGGATATCGGGCTCGATGTGGTCACCCTGCCCTTCTATTACGGGCTGACGGAAAGCGCCTGGAAGCACTGGTCGCGCGTTTGGGAGATCCCCTACGAGGACCTGCTGAGCCAGTTCGACTCGAAGGATGCCATGGAAACCCCGGGCATACCGCTGACAAGGTGGTTCGATTCCGTCTCGCTGCCCAAGGACAAGATAGCGCAGCGCGACAGCATGCGCGCCATGTTCATTCAGGGCCACGCCAGCAACAGTATCACCCGTATCCCGGATTCGATGAAAGGCCTGACAGGCCTGGAGCTGCTTGTCGTCGCCGATCCCCATCCCACCACCTGGGCATCGCTGGCGGTGGAGGCGGGGCGAAAGGACAACACTTATCTGTTGCCGGTCTGCACGCAATTCGAGACGTCAGGCTCGCGCGTCGCCTCAAATCGGGCCATCCAGTGGGGTGAGCAGATCGTGAAGCCGAGCTTCGAGCAGAAGGACGACTACCAGGTCATCTATCTGTTGTCGAAGAAGCTCGGGCTTGCCGACAAGATGTTCAAGAAGATAGCCGTCGAGGGCGACCGTCCGGTGCCGGAGGACGTGCTGCGCGAGATGAACCGCGGCAGCTGGTCGACGGGCTATTGCGGTCAGTCGCCAGAGCGGCTCAAGGCGCATATGAAGAACCAGCACAAGTTCGACCTGGTGACGATGCGGGCTCCGAAGGATGATCCCGAGGTCGGCGGCGACTATTACGGCCTGCCGTGGCCATGTTGGGGCAAGCCTGAGATCCGCCACCCGGGTACGGCCAATCTTTACAGCACCGGCCTGCATGTCATGGACGGCGGCAGCCCGTTCCGCGCCCGCTTCGGCGTCGAACGAAACGGCCAGACCCTATTGGCGGAAGGCTCCTACACGCAAGGCTCGGAACTCACCGACGGCTATCCGGAGTTCACCATGGCCGTGCTCAAGAAACTCGGCTGGGACAAGGATCTGACGGCGCAAGAACGCGCCGTGATCGAAAAGATCGGCGACGACATCAACAAGGTCTCGTGGTCGACGGATCTGTCAGGCGGGATCCAGCGCGTCGTGCTCAGCCATGGCTGCCATCCCTACGGCAACGGCAAAGCGCGCGCAGTAGCGTGGAACCTGCCCGACCCGGTACCCACCCATCGCGAGCCGATCTATTCGCCGAGGGTGGATCTGGTCGCAAAATATCCGACCTATCCCGACGCCACGCAGTTCCGGTTGCCGAACATAGGCTTCAGCGTGCAGCAGGCGGCGGTGGAAAAGGGCATCGCCGAGACGTTCCCGCTGATCCTGACCAGCGGCCGGCTCGTCGAATATGAGGGTGGCGGCGAGGAAACGCGGTCGAACAGATGGCTGGCCGAGTTGCAGCAGGAGATGTTCGTCGAGATCAACCCGGCCGACGCGTCCGAACGCGGCATCGGCGATGGGACCTGGGTTTGGGTCAATGGTGCGGAGAACAACGCGAAGGCGCGGGTGAAGGCGCTGGTCACGGAGCGCGTCGGCCGCGGCGTCGCGTTCATGCCCTTCCACTTCGGCGGCTGGTTCCAGGGCAAGGATCTCAGGGCCCACTATCCGCAGGGCACCGATCCATATGTTCTGGGAGAGAGCGTCAACAGCATCACCACCTACGGCTACGACCCGGTGACGGGCATGCAGGAGCCGAAGTGCACGCTCTGCCAAATCGTTGCGGCGTGAACGGGAGGAACAGAAATGGCCAGGATGAAATTCCTTTGCGACGCTGATCGTTGCATCGAGTGCAATGCCTGCGTCACCGCCTGCAAGAACGAGCACGACGTGCCATGGGGCATCAACCGGCGCCGCGTCGTCACCATCAATGACGGCAAGCCCGGCGAACGCTCCGTCTCGATGGCGTGCATGCATTGCACCGACGCGCCTTGCGCGGCGGTCTGTCCGGTCGACTGCTTCTACACCACGGCCGACGCGGTGGTGCTCCACTCCAAGGACCTGTGCATCGGGTGCGGCTATTGCTTCTACGCCTGCCCGTTCGGCGCCCCGCAATATCCGCGTGTCGGCAACTTCGGTTCGCGCGGCAAGATGGACAAATGCACCTTCTGCGCCGCGGGCCCGGAAGGTGATTCCACCGAAATTGAATATGCCAAGTACGGAGCCAACCGGCTGGCTGAAGGCAAGCTGCCGCTTTGCGCCGAAATGTGTTCAACCAAGTCGCTCCTGGCCGGCGACGGGGAGATCATCGCGGCGATCTACAAGGAGCGTGTGACGCAGCGTGGCTATGGTTCGGGAGCCTGGGGCTGGCAGACGGCCTATCGGGAAACAATCGACGTGTAGGAGGCAGTTGGGCTCGTCTCGCGCGCAACGGAGCTAGCAGGGAGGACGGAGAAATGCCGGACAACAGGCTTGGTCGACTGATTCCGCAGGCTATCGCGGCGTTCATGACGCTCACGCTGCTGGTCGCGGCGCCCGTGTACGCGCAAGCCCCATCCGGGAGCAACCCGACCGCTCAGGCGGTGAACGAACAGCAGCTTCTTGATGAGCTGCGGAAGATCGAGGGGCGCGTCACCCTGCCCAATACCGCCGCCGGCTTGCTCGAGCAACCGCAAGGCCGCGATTACCGCGGCTTCCACGAGGGCTGGCTGCCGTGGATCGGCGGCATCGCGATAACAGGAATTTTGCTGCTGCTGGCGCTGTTCTATGTCTACAGGGGCCGCATCCGTACACTGGCGCCCGAATCGAGCGTAAGGATTTTGCGCTTCGGTGCTCTGGAGCGGCTGACCCACTGGATGACTGCCACGGCGTTCATCATCCTGGCCATCACCGGCTTGAACTTTATCTTCGGCAAGCGTCTGTTGATGCCGCTGATCGGGGCCGATGCATTTTCAACCTGGTCGATCTGGGCGAAATATGCCCACGACTTCGTCTCCTGGGCGTTCATGCTCGGCATATTGGTCATGCTGGTGACATGGGCCTGGGACAACCTTCCCGATCGCCATGACGCGCATTGGCTCAAGGTCGGCGGCGGCTTTTTCGACAAATCCAACAGGACGCATCCGCCGGCCGGACGTTTCAACACCGGTCAGAAGCTCATCTTCTGGGCCGTCGTGCTCGGTGGAATTGCGCTTTCGGTATCCGGCATATTCATGCTGTTCCCGTTCGCATTCACCGACATAAACGGCATGCAGACGGCCCAGTATGTTCATGCGACTGTCGGCATAATCCTGATCGCTGTTATTATCGCTCACATCTATATCGGCACGCTCGGCATGGAAGGCGCCTATGAAGCAATGGGCTCGGGCACGGTCGATATCAACTGGGCGAAGGAGCATCATAGTCTTTGGGTCGAAAGACAGGAGGCCAAAGGTGCGATACCGCCGCGCTCGGCGGCCGAAGCGGCCGAATAATAGCTTCTGCGCACAATCGAAATGCCCGGGCCATTGGTCCGGGCATTTTCTTGGCGTGCTGGTAGGCTTCATTGCGCGAGCGTGCCTCGAAATCCACGCCAGCTAGCGCAGGCCTATATCCGGGCTAGCCCCCAATATCTCATACTACGAAGGCGTCTCCTCGCCCTCCGCGGCTGCGGTAGAGTTGTCGCCCGGTTCGCCCGTCCAGTTTTGACCGACCAGATTGTGCCCCGGATCGCCGACGCGAGTGCTCTCGCTGCTGTAGACCTGCCATGCTGGCTGTTGCTGCTGCGCGCTCAGAAGAAAATAGCCGGCCCCGATCGCAATCGCGATCGAAACGACAATTCCGGTCAAGATCATACCCATCCCGCCTTCTCCCTTTCACCTGCTCAAAGTTCCGCAGTCATGCACTCATTGTGGCGGTGGCGTCTGTGGCGGTGGCGTCTGCGGCGCTGGAGTCTGCGGCGCTGGATCCCGCCCCGTCACAGATGGATTGCCAGATCCCTGAGGGGCCGCACCGGACTTTTGCTGATACTGCAGGTCGAGTGCGGCCAGTGCAAGCAACGGCGGCGGCATGGCGACGCCGGCCACTCGCATTTCCCGCGCGGTCTTCTGGCATTGTGCAATGTCGTTGGCGGCGGCCAGTTCCTCCGCTTTCGCGGCATTGATCACGGAATCCTTGGGAGTGCTCGACGTATCGGAGGGAGGCACCGGCGCGGCCCTGCTTTCCTTCTGGGGCGCGTTCGTCGCCGATCCGCTGGCCACCTTCTCTTTGCTCGGTTGTGGAGCATCGCTGGCAACCCCAGCCTGCCCGGTAATTTTCTGCGCCGAGCCCGTCCCGGTCTCGGGCTTGGCGGGCGCGGCTGCGCTGGTGGAAGATGTGCCAGACTGCTGAGCCGGGGCAGCCGCGGTCGGGCTGGCCGCTTCGGCAGGCGCCTTCATGAAGGCGAGGAGCTCCTGGCAGAGATTTGCAGGCCCGCCTGCCTGCTGGGCAGCAGGCGTTGCAGCCGCTGGAGGCGCGGGCTCGGGGGCAGTGCTCGTCTGCGCCAGCGACGTCGACGCCGACAAGGCAACGATCCCTGCGAGAAGCATTTTTTTCATCGCCTTGCTCCTTCCGTGATGAAAATCACCCGCCTCGGCGACAACATAACGTCAGAGGTGCCAGAACGATCCATGGGATTGCGAGGCCTGCCTCGCAATTCGGCCATCACTGTCCTCGATGAGATGACTGACGACTACATGCGCGAGGCCAACGGAAAACCGATGGCAGTCGACATCGCGAGGGCGATCGGCCGCGGACGGAAAAATGCCGCAAATCAGCGGCGTACTTTAGCCGCGAAGCCGCTCAGGCGGCCGTTTTCGCCCACCACATCAGCGGGAAAAGCCGAAGGATGACCAGCCGCGCGCAACCCGAGATCATCCGCCGGGAAAGCAAGACCTTCCGTTTGGCGCATTGCCTTTTGCCGGCATGGCGCGACGGCGAGATCGAGTCGACGTCGGCGCCCGGGTCGATCGGCATGGCTTTCACCGGCCAGGCGGCTGCCGTTGTGCGCGTAGCCGATGGCACTGCAAGGCCACGGCCCGTGCCGCCTATGACAATCGGGCTTGGCGGCGACACGCCGATCGCCTGGTTGGAGACGGACTCTCCCTCCGACGTTCTGGAAATCACCGGGGCGACCGGGCTGCGCCGCGAGATGGCGCGGGACATGCGTGTCGAAGGCCACGCCGATCTCGATGACGTGCATGGCTGGCAGGACCCGATCATCCAGGCGGTGCAGACCAGACTGCGCGCCGCCCTGCGCGGGTGGATACCGATGTCGGACATGGAGGCCGAGACACTGGTTCGCGCCGCCTATGCCCAGGTGCTGCGGCGGCACTTCGGTGGACGCGATCTTATCCGGCGAACGCTTGACGCGCGGCGGCGTCAGCGTGTGGTGGAACTGGTGCTGGACACCGCCGACAAACCGCTGACCTTGGGAGATCTTGCCGAGGCGGCCGCACTCAGCCCGTTTCACTTCGCGCGCAGTTTTGCCAACACCTTCGGCATGCCGCCGCATCGCTTTGTAACTGCAAGTCGGCTGGATCGAGCGTTTCACGCTCTGCGGTCGACCCAGGCAACCGTGCCGCAGGCGGCTGCGGCTGCGGGGTTCTCGAACCTGCATCATTTTCGTCAACTGTTCCGGCGGCAGTACGGCGTGCCGCCATCGGACATAGGCAGGCAGGCGCGGGCTCAGTCCATCCGGCACCGATAGGGCTTCGGGCGACAGCTTCGCCTGAACCCGGCGATCCACGAAGTGAGCAAGAATCGACCCTGTCCGCGGCGCCGGCCGTGCCTATTTTCAGCAAACCACCCTTTGAGGCCGGCGACCGAACATCCGCGCCGGCCTCATGGCGAGCCAAGGATCGTGACATGACGAAATCTCACCGAGTCAACCAGTCTCCCTCAAACAACCAGTCTCCCTCGAACATTGACAACCCGCAGCGCCGGCAATTTCTGGCGTCGGCAGCTTGTCTCGGCGTTGCGCCCTGGCTGCTGTCTTCGCTTGGCGAAGCGGCGGCGCAAACGGCCAGCCCGCAACCCGCGAGCCAGCGCCGCAAGCTGGGCGCCCTCGAAGTGTTTCCCGTGGGGCTCGGATGCCAGTGGAAACCTGGCCCTGACGAGCGCACCGCCCAGGATTATTTCGGCAGCCGCATAGATCGCTCCGCCGCCGTTGCGCTTATCAGGCGCGCGGTAGACCAAGGCGTCACCCTCATCGATACGGCGGAAGTGTATGGACCCTTCATTTCGGAGGAGATCGTTGGCGATGCGCTGCAGGGGCTGCGCGAGACCGTCGTTCTGGAGAGTAAGTTCGGGTTCAACGTTGATCTTGAGACCGGCAAGATCGGAGAGGGCCGGAACAGCCGGCCCGAGCACATCAAGCGCGCCGTCGAAGGCAGCTTGCGCCGCCTGCGCACCGACCGCATCGACGTGCTTTACCAGCACCGCGTCGACCCGCTTGTGCCGATCGAAGACGTCGCCGGCGCGGTCAAGGATCTCGTCGCCGAGGGCAAGGTTTTGCATTTCGGGCTCTCGGAGCCGGGACTTGAGACCATCCGACGCGCACACGCGATTCTGCCGCTCGCCGCCATCCAGAACGAATATTCGATGGTCTGGCGTGGTCCCGAGGCCGACGTGCTGCCTCTGTGCGAGGAACTGGGTATCGGCTTCGTGAGCTGGGCTCCGCTGGGCTATGGTTTCCTGACCGGCACGATTACGGCAGAAACCCGCTTTGGCGACGACCCCGAGCGAGACTTTCGCGCCTGGGTTCCCCGCATGGCTGAGGATGCCTTGGCGGCCAACATGGCGCTCGTCGATGTCGTGCGGACGTGGGCGCAACGCAAGGAGGTCAAACCCGCCCAGCTGGCGCTGGCCTGGCTGCTGGCACAGAAGCCGTTCATCGTGCCGATCCCCGGTACAACGAAGGCCGCCCACCTCGACGAGAACATTGCGGCCGCTGCCATCACCTTTACGGAGGACGAGCTGCATCAGCTCAATGCTGACGTGGCTGCGGTCAAGATCGAAGGCGCTCGGCTTCCTCCTGCGGTTCTCGCAATGTCCGGCGTGGAGGCCCCACCCAAGGCTTAGTCCGGGTGACCGCCTGCTCAAGGTGAATGCACCTGAGTCGTGGGACATAGCGAATCTGAATTGGCCCCACTTCAAAGCGAAACTGACCATAAGTGGTTGATTCATGGACTTTGGTGGCCCGGAGGACGGAGGACGTGTTCACGGCACTGATTTCATTGTCTTTTTCCTGGGCCAGAATTGGAAATCTTCCCGTATTGTACTGCCCGGTTCCGCGGCTTGCCATGAAACCGCAAATTCTCGGGTACTTGTCGGTCGGCGACACATATCGCCACCCAATGGGCCCAAGCCGGCTACCCCTGCTCATAGAAAAGAACACGACCCGCTGGCAGAAGCTGATCGAAATAGTCGAAGTCGCGCACATTGCGTGTGAGAACAATCCAGCCGCGTTCCAGCGCCTGGAGATATAAGCTCGCATCGTTCAGCAGGCTCTCGCCGCGGGCAGCGCCTGACAGACACGTCACCAAGCCGGCCAGCATTCCGGCCTCGCCCATGGCGGTCTCCGATGGGGAAAAGAGCCGGTGGCCTGGTATGTCTTCGAGGGTACGCCGGATTTCGCGTAACACGGTCTTCGTGGCCGGGTGCGACGGATCGAGGCGGCCGAACAGGTGCGTCAGCTCAGCCAGGCAAACGGTGGAGTGATTGACGATCCGGGTCTCAAGCAGTTCGTCCACGCTTACGGGAGAACGCCCTTGGAGTACGTCGATATAGACGCAGCTATCGAGCAACAGCTCAAGGCCAGCTGAAATCGGCTTCCGAAGAATAGGCAGATCGGCGGCCGAGCGGCGTTGGATAGTATCTGTGCTGCGTTGCGGCTTGATCCGCCGCAGCGCACGGGACAGATCAAAACTCAAGGTCGATTTCTTTCGCGACCCGGCCCTTCCGGCGGACCACCTTCACCCCAAAGTCGTCCTCAAGCGCGACCTTCGCCAAGGCGTATTCCAGTAGTTCTGTATCGGTGGTAATGCCGGACTTTTCCTTGGCAGCCGCTATGAGGTCGCGTCGAATCCGACCGCCGATCCGGCCATTCTCGCCTTCAAGCAGCCCGAGCTGCCGCGCCGTATCAATGACCGTCCGCCGCCGCAGACTTGCCTGAATCGGTGGCGGCTGAGTTTCATGGGACGGCATCAAGGATCTCCTTGTTAGACAAAATAGCGATTCTGGCCAACAGATTCAAGACGCGGATGCGGACTGTTGATCCGCGCTCACCGCCGCGCCCGCAGCAGTTCGGACCGGTCTGAAACCTTCCCCTGAACACTGATCCGGAGCGGCCCTTCACCCTTGCGGCTGTCCTTCGGACTCTCCCGCCGCCAGGTGCTCGAGATCGTCCTTCATCCACCAAGCGCCGATACATGTTCCAGATCCTGCCGGCGCTGTTTGGCGCGTCGCTCGTAACTGGCCTGGTTCTTGGTCGCGATCAACGTGTGCGGGCTGCCGCGCCTTTCGGTGGCGAGGTCAAGGTCGCACACGGCGTTTCGGACGCTCTCCTCGACGTGGGTCCGCCGGTTCTGGGCCGCCCTCAGGCGCCATTGCTGTTGATGAGGGTCAATCAGAAATGCGCCGAGTGCGCGACAGTCGTCGCATGTGCATTTGAGCGGATTGGTTCGCGACCAGTCCCGCGGGGCCTCCAGCGGCAGCGCGATGCGACCGCGCAGATGGTCGAGAGCCGCCTCACGCAGCCGGCCGATGGCCGGCCATGCCCTGCTCTCCGCCCGCTTGGCGAAGGCCAGTGCCGCCGGGACGAGCACCGCGTCCGGCGTGTAGGTCCGGGGCCAGGCCAGCAGGTGCTCGATCGCGCGCGCTGCAAGCCCGGCGTCGATCTTGCTCGTCGCCGTCAGGAGATCGACGACGAAGCCAGGCAGTACGGACGCAGGTCGCGTCCAGGGGTCGAGCTTGGCACGCTTGGCCGGGTCACCCGGCAAGACGTCGATCAAAGCTGCGCCGATCTTCGCGGCGTCGCCAGCGGACTCGGTCGGCGCCGCTACGCAACGCATCAGCAAATCGGCGCAGGCGCCGAGGTGGGCCGCGGCATTGCGTCTGACGATCTCGACCAGCAAGTCCGTGGCCCGCGGTCGTGGAAGGAGCGCGGCGGCGCGCACGAGGGCGTCGTTATCGGACGCGGCGTAGTGGCCGTTGGCCGACAACTCCGCGACAAATTCGTCGATGCGCGCGGCATTGCTCAGCCGAACCTGCAAGTCGAGCATCCGACCGGCATCGGTATCGTCCTCCCTGCGCCATGTCTCACGGGACCAGGAGCGCAGCATGTGTCCCGAAAGCTCATCGCCCTCCCCCCACAACTGTCGCTTGGCGGCGGTGTCGCTCGTCTCCCAGCGCTTCGCCAGGTCTTCGAGATACGGCAGCGTCGCCCCGAGGCCGGCCTGGTTAAGCACCGCGAGCCGCCGCGCGCGCGGCCACAGCACCAGACCGGCGCGGCGATAGGTACGGTCGAAAGAGGCGCCCTCGTTGCCCGTCGCCTCGTGGAAATGCTGCTCGTCGGGCCTCAGATCTTCGAACGCATCGGGCGGACAGAGCTCCTCCTCATTGAATGGAAAGTCGTGAAACCCGACCTCGCCGCCGTCCGGACGCCGCCACGCCGACAGGGTCAGCGAGCTGTCGAAAACCTCCGCGACTTCGAATTCTTCATCGCCCTCGTCGTCTCGATCCCAGCGCCTGCGGCGATAATTGCCGGTGTGCACGGCGCTGCCGCTCTCCTCGATCGATACCAGGACAAGATGGAGATCGCACTCCGCCGCCGCTGCCGCCTCGATCAACACCGACGCCACGCCCGCATCGGCCCCCTTGAGGGTGTCGAACGACAGCTCCGCCGGCGTGTAGGCATGCTCGAGCGGCACGATCAACTTGTCGGGCTCGTCCTCCGAGCCGGCCCAGCCGCGCAGCAGGTCCGCGACGTGCGCCTCGACCGCGCGATAGTCGGGGGCCCGCAGTGTGCGTCTCTTGCCGAGGAAGCGCAAATTATAGACGAGGATCAGGCGATGTCTGATGATGACCGGGCGCACTTCATGCAAGCAGTCTGCATAGAAGGCGGCGTATCCGATTTCCGACGGATCTTCGGGGTGCAGATCGAACATCACCTCTCGACCCAGGTGCCGCACGACCAGCTCGCCGCCACGATGAGCAGAGGGAAGTACGATCACCAGGGTCGCGAACATGCCGGGCGTCTTTTCGGTGTCCCGGTGATTAAGGAAGAAGCTGCCGGCGTCATAGACGAGAAGCTTGTAGAACTCCGCCTCGACCGGCTCTTCGACGCCAAGGCCGCGGGCAGCGTCGGTTACGAGCTCGGCCAGCGTCGTCTCCCAACTACGCCCGCCGATCTGGATCCTGCGCGGGTCGATCTGCCAGGTTCTGCGCACGTCGCGATCGAGCACCGTCTCCTCGCCGCGTCCATGGGGTGCCGCATCGGCTACGGCGACCAGCCGTTCGGCCTGCGCCTCCGGAAGCGGGAAGGCGATCCTGCCCACGCTCTCCACGTCGATCGTCGGCATGAAGATTTCCCGCAGGCCACCGACGCAGAAGTCGCCGGGGCGCTCGACCGAGCGCAGGCAATCAGGCAGGGCGGCGGCGATCGACGAGATGGGCATCCCGACAGTCTGGAAATGAACACTATGGAAAACCTTACCTAGACCCGGCCCGTCGGCCTCTCAAGAAATTTTGCACAGCAAGACACCCGATACTTGTCGTTGCCTTATCTGAGAGATGGCCCTTCTCGTTCATCAAAACCCGAAAATCGGCCCAGCAGCGCTGTGGAGCGCCCTATGGAGGGCCACGATAGAGAATTTCCGCGGCGCAGCCGCCGCTCCGGGCACGCTTCCGATAAGGTGCTTGAACTGTTCGACCTCACCCTCGTTCGCGCCATACATGCGCCGCCTATCGACGATCTTTTTTCCAAACTGCAGGAGACGTGCGGACGTGCGGTTGTCACGTCCCAGTGCTATGCGAGTGGTGCAATGGTGCAATAGCGTTTTCGGACTGTAGCAAATGTCCAATCTGCCGATTTTATCGAAGCCTATATCGCCGCCTATAACCGCAGAATGAGAAGCAGGTCGGACCTCTATGCGAGAGCGGCCCTGTTCCTCCCGACAGAACCGCCGCACGTCGGGATGCGCAATGGCTTGTCAGATCCGCTTTGGCTCGAGCACATGGCGATGCCTACGCAGCGGATAAACGCGAGATGTGCGTTCGCGCTCCCCGGTTAGCCGCTTCCTTGTCAAGATTGACGATGTTCGATGTTTGTTCAATAGCAAGCTGTCAGTTGTGGTGGTCAGTACAAAAAATTGATTTGTGCGGCACACAAGCTGCCTAGATGTTACGGACTTCGCATGAAGGACCGATTACGAGGGGTAACCATGGTTCACACTGCACGTCTCCGCCACGATTCTCTGGCCGCCCCCTCCAGCAGAAACGTCCCTGCAAAATGGCTCGCCGCCGCGGCCTTCGCGGCGCTCGGCTTGCTCGCGGCCCCGGCCGCACAGGCGCAGGAAGCGCCTCCCGCGCCCGTCGTCACGGTAGCCAAGCCGCTGGTGCGCGATATCGTCGAGGACGATGAGTTCGTCGGCCGTTTCGAAGCCGTCGACCAGGTTTCGCTACGCTCCCGCGTCGGCGGCTATCTCGACCAGGTCCATTTCCAGGACGGTACGCTGGTCAAGCAGGGCGACCTCCTGTTCACCATCGACCAGCGGCCGTTCAAGGCGGCGCTGAACCAGGCGCAGGCGCAGGTCGACTCGGCCAAGACCCTGGTCGAATTCAGCAAGATGCAGTTCGAACGCGCCGAGACCCTGTCGCGCGAAGGCAACATACCGGTTTCGACACTGGACGACCGCCGCCGCGAATATCTCGCCGCCCAAGCGCAACTGGACGGCGCGGAGGCGGCACTTGAAAACGCAAGTCTCGATCTCGAATTCACCGAGATCAAGGCGCCGTTTTCCGGCCGGGTCGACCGCCGGCTAATCTCGCCGGGCAATCTGGTGCAGGCCGACCAGACCGTGCTGACCACCATCGTCTCGATCGACCCGATCAACTTCTATTTCGACATCGATGAGCGGACCTACTTCTCTTATGCGCGCGACGCCCGCGAGCGCGGCGGCGTCATGCAGGAGGGCGCCGGCGGCGTCGACGTTGTCGTCCGTGTCGCCGACCGTGATGAAGCGACGTTCAAGGGCAAGCTCGACTTCGCCGAGAACCGTCTGGACCAAGCTACCGGCACGATGCGGGCCAGGGCGCGCTTCGACAACAAGGACGGCGTGCTGCAGCCGGGCATGTTCGGCCGCATCAACGTGCCCGGCTCGTTGCCGCATCCGGGCGTGCTTCTGCCTGACGAGGCGATCGGCGCCGACCAGAACCGCCGCATCGTCTTCGTTGTCGACCAGGCAGGCCTGATCTCGGCCAAGCCGGTCCGCACCGGCCCGCGCATCGACGGCTATCGCGTTATCCGCGAGGGCCTCACCGGCCAAGAGACCGTGGTAGTCAACGGGCTGGTGCGAGTGCGGCCGGGCGTCACCGTCAAGTCCGAGATGACCAAATTGCCGCCCAAGGTTGAAGCCGAAGGGCAGACGCAATGAACTTCGCCCATTTCTTCGTCAACCGCCCGATCTTCGCGGCGGTGCTGTCGATCGTGCTCGTGCTCGTCGGCGGCATCGCCTATACGCAGCTTCCAGTCGCGCAATATCCCGAAATCGCGCCACCGACCATCGTGGTGCGCGCCTCCTATCCGGGCGCCGACGCCGAGACGGTCGCCGCGACCGTGGCGACGCCGATCGAACAGGAAATCAACGGCGTCGAGCACATGCTCTACATGTCGTCCTATTCCTCCGGCGACGGCTCGATGTCGCTCACCATCACCTTCCGCCCCGGCACCGATCTCGATGCGGCGCAGGTGCTGGTCCAGAACCGCGTCTCGATCGCCGAAGCGCGCCTGCCGGAAGAGGTGCGCCGGCTCGGCATCACCACGGCGAAAAGTTCGCCCGACCTGATGATGGTCGTCCATATGCTGTCGCCCGACGACACATATGATCAGCTTTACGTCTCGAATTATGCGCGTTCGCGCGTGCGCGACGTCCTGCTGAGACTGGACGGCGTCGGCGACGTGCAGATCTTCGGCGAGCGCGAATATTCGCTGCGCGTCTGGCTCGACCCGGAAAAGCTGTCCGCCTACGGCATGACCGCAGGCGACGTAGTCGAGGCGCTGCGCGACCAGAACGTCCAGGTATCGGGCGGCTCGATCGGCGCGCCGCCGATTGGCGACGGCTCGGCCTTCCAGTATACGGTCACCACGCAAGGGCGCTTTGAAGACGCACGCGACTTCCGCTACGTCATTGTCAAGTCGGCCGAGGACGGCCGCTTGATCTCCCTGCAGGACGTGGCGCGCATAGAGCTCGGCGCCAGGGACTACGTCACCAATTCCTATCTCAACAACAAGGCCGCGGTGGCGCTCGGCATCTTCCAGCGGCCGGGCACCAATGCCTTGGCCTCGGCGGAAGAAATCCAGGCGACCATCGCGGAGCTTTCGAAGGATTTCCCGAAGGGGCTGGCCTACGAGATCATCTACAATCCGACCGAGTTCATCGCCGAATCCATCAACGAGGTCTATGTCACCATCGCCGAGGCGATCCTGCTGGTGGTGATCGTCATCATAGTGTTCCTGCAGTCGTGGCGCATGGCGATCGTGCCGATCGTGGCGATACCGGTCTCGCTGATCGGCACGCTTGCCGTGCTGCTCGCCTTCGGCTTCTCGCTCAACATGCTCACTCTGTTCGGGCTGGTGCTGGCGGTCGGCATCGTTGTCGACGACGCCATCGTGGTTGTGGAAAATATCGAGCGGAACATCCGGCTGGGGCTCGCTCCGCGCGCCGCTGCGCACAAGACCATGGATGAAGTGGGAAACGCGGTCCTCGCGATCTCGCTGGTGCTGATCTCCGTCTTCGTTCCGGCGGCTTTCATTCCCGGGATTTCCGGCCAGTTCTACCTGCAGTTCGCCATCACCATCGCGGTCTCGACCGCAATCTCCGCATTCAACTCGCTGACGCTTTCGCCGGCTCTCGCCGGCGTGCTTTTCAAGCCGCACAGCGAGGAACATTCGAACTTCTTCCTGGCAAGGTTCGGCCGCGCTCTGGCGAACGGGTTCAACAACGGGTTCGACAGGATGGCGGACGGCTATGCCTGGCTGGTGCACAGACTGGTCGGCACGACCCTGGCGCTTGCCGCCATGCTGCTCGTTTTCGCAGGCCTGCTCTACGCGACCTATCACATGCTGCAGACGGTGCCGCGCGGCTTCATCCCGAACATGGACCAGGGTTATGCGATCGTCGTCGTGCAATTGCCGGAGGGCTCTTCGCTCGCCCGAACGGACGCAATCATCCAGAAGGCGTCGGATATCATCCGCGGGACCCCGGGTGTCGCCAACGCCGTCGCCTTCGCAGGATTCAACGGCGCGACATTCACCAACGCCAGCAATTCCGGCGTGATCTTCGCGCCATTCAAGAGCTTCGAGGAACGGCTCGAGAGCGGCGATACTTCCGACAAGATCATCGGCACGCTGTTTGGCAGCCTGCAAAGCATCCAGGAGGCCTTCATTATCGCGCTGCCGCCGCCGCCAGTGCGGGGCATCGGCAACTCCGGCGGCTTCAAGATGATGCTCCAGGAGCGCAACAGCGCCGACATGCGGCCGATTCTGGCGCTGGCTAACGAAATCGCCGGCAAGGCCAACCAGACGCCCGGGTTGATGGGCGTCTTCACCACCTTCTCGGCCTCCAGCCCGCAATTCTTCCTGGCGATCGACCGCGACAAGGCGCGCATGCTGAACGTGCCGATCCCCAACATCTTCGAGACGCTGTCGATCAATCTAGGCACCGCCTACGTCAACGATTTCAATGCCTTCGGTCGTGTCTACCAGGTGCGGGCGCAAGCCGACCAGGCTTTCCGCATCGATCGCGACGACATATTGAAGCTGAAGGTGCGCTCGGCGGCCGGCGACCTGGTGCCGCTCGGCACACTGATCGAGATCCGCGACGTCACCGGTCCCTCGCTCGTGCAGCGCTACAACATGTATGTCTCCGTGCCGCTTCAGGGCAATGCAGCGCCCGGTGTCGCCACGGGCACGGCGCTCGACCTGATGGAGGGGATCGCAGCCGAATCGCTGCCGCAGGGCACTTCCTTCGAATGGACTGAACTCGCCTTCCAGGAGCGGCAGACCGGCAACACGGCGGTCTTCATCTTCGGCCTGTCGGTTCTGTTCGTCTTTCTGGTGCTCGCCGCGCTATACGAAAGCTGGATTACGCCCTTCGCCATCGTGCTTATCGTCCCGCTCAGCGTACTGGCCGCCCTCTTGGGCGTCGCCTTCCGCGGTCTCGACAACAACATCCTCGTGCAGATCGGGCTGATCGTGCTCATCGGCCTGGCGGCGAAGAACGCGATCCTGATCGTCGAATTCGCGCGCCAAGGTGAGGAGCGCGGCCTTGACGCCGTCGAGGCGGCTGTCGAGGCCTGCCGGCTGCGGCTGCGGCCGATCCTGATGACGGCGTTCGCTTTCATCCTGGGCGTGGTGCCACTAGTGATCGCCAGCGGGCCTGGCGCGGAAATGCGCCAATCGCTCGGCACGGCCGTGTTCTCCGGCATGCTGGGCGTGACGTTGTTCGGCCTCTTCCTGACGCCGGTCTTCTACGTTGCTCTGCGCAGGACATTCCGGCGCAGGCGGCCTGAAGCCGGCCCGACCCTGGCTTCCGAGAGCGGCGCAGCCGAGTAGACGCCGAGCCGATGAGGCGCCGGATTCAGGCTGAAGCCGAACCAGCGGGTTCCTGAGTCTCGGTGACACCATGCACGCTCAATGGCCGGTTGCCGTGAGCCGCGTGCCAACCGTCGTCACGGCGCTCACATAGAGAGACGACTTGCTACCCAGAGTTGAGTTAATCAAACCCACAACAGCTGGCTGTCGCCTTCTCCACAAATATCATGAAACTTGATCCTGCTCTGAAGGACTCAGGAAGCATATCCGAGCGCTTATGCATACGTGCGGATGGACGTAGGAGTCATCAGGCCCGACGACGCCGGCCGTGGCGGTACACCAGAATGTTGCGGTCGAACTGTAGCCTGCGTTGAAGTCGACGCCGCTCCCGTAACCTGTCCCGGGTGCGCCCTTGGAGCGCAACCGTCGGCAGACTGCCGGCGCCGCGTGTGGCTGCGAAGTTGCCGAACCCATTTTGGACGCCCCCAGGACGCTAGCCCGCGGCAGCGGCCAGGATCGTGCGGCGAACGACCGTCTCCAGCACAGGCACCTTGTAGCTGTTCTTCGCCAGCGGGGTAGCGCCGGCCACCGCGGCACGGGCCGCCTGTCGCGCCAAGTCGTCGGTAAGCCTGTTGCCGATGAGGAGACGTTCGCTTTCGACGGCGCGGCGAGGCGTTGGTGCGACCCATCCCATCACGATCGAAGCATTTTGCACTGTCTGGCCCTCCATCGTCAGCACCACCGCCACATCGCAGATCGGCCAGTCGTAGCTGTCGCGCTCGGTCTGCTTGCGGTAGGCGGCCTTCGCCCCGGCGTTCAGCGGCGGAACGATTACGCGCGTCATAACCTCGCCAGTCTCGATCCTGGCATCGTGAGCGCGCTGCATTTCGGGTGGCAAGAAGAAATCCGAGAGCTTTACGACGCGTGAGCCGTTGGCGCCGCCGGCAAGTTCGGCGCTTGCATCATAGGCGACCAGTGCCGTTGCCGGCGTCGAGGCTTGGACCATCGCGTTTTTGTCGTTGTCGAAGATCGCGTGATGCTGGTTCTCGTCAGCGCCCCTGCTCCCCATCTCATCTGCACCTTCGCCATGGAAATGATCGTGCCGAAAATACCAGCAGCGCGGCCGCTGCAGCAGATTGCCCCCGATCGTTGCGGCGTTGCGGACCTGCGGCGTCGCCGCATGTCCGGCAGCATCCGACAGCGCCAAGTAGCGCGCGCGGATCTGTGGATCGTTGTCGATGCGGTCCAGCGTCACAAGCGCGCCGAGCGACAGCCCGTTTTCCGTGTCGACTTCGTCGAGACCGCGGATGGTCTTCAGATTTACAAGTCGCATCGGCGCTAGAATCCCTTCCTTCATCAAGTCCAGAAGGTCGATCCCGCCCGCCTTGGCGATGACGGGGCGTTGCTCGGTGCTTTCGGCAAGCAGACCTGCTGCCTGCTCGATCGTCGTGGCATCCACCCATTCGAAGCTGTTCATGGCCATGATGGACTCCTTCTGGCCGATCTCAGGCGCTGAGCGTCGCCAGCACATTTGCCGGGTTCATCGGCAAAGTGCGGATCCGCTTTCCGGTGGCGTTGTAGAATGCATTGGCGATCGCGGCGCTGGTCGCCACATTGCTTGCCTCGGCGATGCCTCGCGCGTCGGTCGACGACTGCGCCCCGATCTGCTCCATGAGCAGCACCTCGATCGCCGGAGTCTCGCGTGATCCGACCATCTTGTATTGATCGACGTTGGCGTTGAGTTGATGGCCGCTCGCCGCGTCCATGATGCGGTCCTCGTAGATCGCGTAGCTGACACCCTGGATGATGCCGCCGATCACCTGGCTCTCGACCAGTTTGGGGTTGATCGGCCTGCCGCAATCGCTGGCAGCGACGATGCGCTCGACCTTGACCACGCCGGTCTCGACATCGACCGCCACCTCGGCGAATTGGACACCGCCCAGCCCATGCCGGCTGATGGAGAGCTCTCCCGGCACCGCAAATCCCTCATAGTCGTCGTGCCGCTTGGCGAGTTTCGAGATTTCGCCGAATTTGGCTTCCTTGGCTGCATCCTTGAGCGGCCTTGCGGCCCCTTCCTTGCCGCGGACGCCCACCTTGCCGTCGGCGAAGAAAATGTCATCGGGATCGGCGTCGTCGAAAAGCGGTGCGAGGCGCGCGGCCAGGTCGCGTGCCGCCGCATAGGCCGCATTGCGGGCAGGCGCGGTCACCGACGCAGTCACCCGGCTGCCGCCGGACGGCGGTCCCCACGGGAACCGCGTGTCGCCGATAAAGACGCCGATGTCCTCGGCATTGAGGCCGAACTCCTCTGCAACCACCTGGGCAAGCACAGTCCGCGTGCCGGTGCCGACATCCTGCGTGCTGTTGTAGACGGAGACCGACCCGTCATCGGCGACCCGCACCTCCACCGTCGTCGGAGGGCTGACGACATACACCCACTGCGCCTGCGCCATGCCGATCCCCCGCTTGATCGGCCCGGCGTCGGCGTTCGGCGGACGCCGGCGGCTCCAGCCGAACCGCTCGGCCGCGACCTTGCGTTCATGTGCCCGTGCAAGCATGTCGTCGGTGGGCTTTGTGTCGATGCGATCGCGCAGGATCAGCGGATCGAGTTGCAGCCGATCCGCGAGTTCGTCCATCGCCTGCTCGAGCGAGAAGATGCCCTGCACCTGTCCGGGTGCGCGGAAAGCCGCGCACGGGCCGGCATTCGTGAACACGTCATACTGCTCGGTGCGCATGTTCGGGCACGGATATAGCGCATTGTAGCAGAAGCCTATGCCGGCGCCCCCAGCGATGCCGCCAGTGCCCCAGCTTATGACGTCGATGGCGGTAAGGGTGCCATCTTGTTTGGCGCCGATCCGTACGCGCTGCAAGCTGTTGGGTCGATTGCCCGCCGAAACATGCTCTTCACGGCGGTCCAGCATCATGCGCACGGGCGCGCCGGCCTTTTGCGACAAATGAATGGCGAGGAGGCCGAAATTGTTGATCCCATATTTGGCGCCGAACCCGCCGCCGGTGAAGTCGCTGATTACCCGGATCTTGCTCTTGGGCAGATCGAAATATTCGGCGGCCTCATCGCGCACGCTGTGCGTGTGCTGCGTGGAGGCATAAATGGTCAGCCCGTCATCCTGCCAATCCGCGACGATGCCATGTGTTTCCATCGGCACATGAGTCTGAACCTGCGTGCGATATTCGGCCTCGACGATCACGTCCGCCTCCGCCAGGCCCTGGTCGATATCGCCCGTGGGCGTCATACCCGGCATGCCGAAGTTGGGACCGCGCACATTGCCCTTCTGCGGCAAGCCTTCCGGTGCGCCGCCGCCGCCGGCCGTTGATGGCTGCTCGACCGGTCCTGGAAAGACGATCGGTGCCTCATCGTCCATTGCCGCATCGAGGTCAGTGACATGCGGCAAGCGCTCGTATTCGACCTTAACGAGCTTCGCCGCCTGGTCGGCGATCCGCTGCGTCTCGGCGGCGACCGCGGCAACGGTCTGGCCGGCGAAGCGGACCGTCGGGTATTTGTTGCGGGCCTCGGCCTCCGGATCGCGAAGCCTGGCGGATTGCAGCAGTGTCTCGAGCACATGTACAGCACGGACGCCGGGGTGACGCTCCGCCGCCGAGGTGTCGATCGAGATCACCCTGGCATGCGGCCATGGGCAGACGATCTGCCGTGCGTAGAGCATTCCCGGCAGTTGCACGTCGAATGTGTATTTCGCCGCGCCCGTCACCTTCTGCACGGCATCGAGCCGCAGGATCGACTTGCCGATGGAGCGCAGTTCGGCGTTCACTGGCAACTGCGGCGGCTCATCGTCCGGCACCTGCCGAGTCACCTGCCTCATCTCCTGCCCGACGATACCGTAGAGCAAGGACTGGGACCGTAACGAAGGCCGGTCGGCCCGTGCCTGATTTTCGGTAGCCATCAGGTGCCCCTCCTCCGATTCTCGCCGGCGACGGCGAGCACTGCCGCAAAGATGTTCGGATAGGTGCCGCAGCGGCACAAGTGACCGCTTATCGCGGCCTTCACTTCGTCGATGCCGGCGTCGGGTTTACGATCTATGAGCGCTGCGCAACTCATTACCATTCCGGGCGTGCAGAATCCGCATTGAAGGGCGTCATGCTCGATGAACGCCTGCTGGACCGGATGAAGCTTGCCGCCCTCGGCCAGCCCCTCGATCGTGGTGATGTTCCTGCCCCGGGCGTCGAGCGCCAGCGTCATGCAACTGCTGGCAGGCTGACCGTCGAGCCAGACCGTGCAGGCAGAACAGGCTCCGCGATCGCAGCCGATTTTGGTGCCGGTCAGGCCGAGGTGATTGCGGAGGACGTCGACCAGCGTGGTGGCGGGTTCCGCATGCACCGGGACCCGTCGTCCATTTATCGTGAGATCGATCGGGATCAGACCAGGGCCAAGCACTTCGTTGGCATCGTCCTGCATAGAACCATCAACGGCTGCCTGCGCTGCCCCTGCTTCCAGCAACGCCGCCCCTACGGCCGAGGTGCCACCGTGCTTCAGGAACGTCCGACGAGAGATGCCCAATCTCGTGGATCCCGGAACTTGACTGCGGCTCAATTCTGCCATGCTGTACCTCCGGATTTGCTACAGCGGTTACCAAAACTAGGGTGATCGGATCAGCACCAAGCTAGGGGACCGATCGGTTCGTGCCAGACGCCATCACAACGAAGTGACCGTCGAGGCGATCGCGACGCTGGGCATGCCGTCGAGGGCACAAAGCGGCTTGAGGCTTACCATGATCGCCGGCGGCAGCGCCGCCGCTGCGGATCGTCAGCAAAGAAACCGGGGCGGCGCGGGCCGCCCTTTTTCGTTGCTGCCGGCGCGCTGCCAAATGCTGCCAAATCGGCTTGGCAGCACCCATTATAACCTATTGATAACAAAGAAAAATGGTGGGCCCAACCAAGCTCTCGTCGAGGAAGGTTTCAGCCTCGATTCGTAGCTTTATCTCCCTCCGAGCATTTTCGTTGTGCAGTCGCGCCGGATGATCTCAATCACGATCTCGGTAGCGCGATCGAGATAGCTGCGCCCGTCGACGAGCCGCGCCGTAGGGCTGATGTAGCTCTGCGGGCCGACGTGCGTTGCCGGGTCGAGCGAACACACCGTGATCTTCCCGGCGTCCAGGGCCCGGTTCCAGGCGCTGCGCCGCCACAGGCGCCAACGCTGGGGGAAGAGTCCGATGCCCACCCGCTCGATCCAGTCGTTCGCGCTGGTGAGCCGGTACAGGTGGAGCGCATGCGTGAGGTCGTTGGCGCCGTTGTGGAAACCGCCGAGCGTGATCAGCAACAGCGGAGCGCGGAGCTGGGCGAACAGCTCTTCGACCGCGCCGGTGGCCACCTGGGCACCACCGCTGTAGCAGAGCAGGACGACCGGTATGCCGCTAGCGGGCTCGTACCCTGCGAGCCGGAGCTGGTCGACGATCTGGGCACCCACTGCCCGGTTGTACAGCGGGCGGTATCGGCGATCGGCGGCCACAAAGGTCTGCATGACGTTGTGCAGGAACAGTGTAATACCGACGTGCCGCCGTAGCCAATCCCACACCGGGCGCCCTACGAGCGGGTCCGCCAGGGGCGAGTAGGGCTGGACCTGGCCCAGCACGCGCAACTCCGGTGCTCCGGCGATGATGGCCTTGACGAGCTGGCCGCCATCGCGCGTATCGGTGAGACGGCGCTTGCCGATCCCGTCCAGGTAGACCACGTAGGCGTCCGGCGGCCGCCCTGGATCGGCCCCCCTGGCGTAGGGCACCTCCGGTGGGAGCGTGGCGGCCGGTGCGCGCCGGCCGATGGTATAGACCATGAGTTCGTAGCGGGCGAGCAGGCCCTCGGCGAGCAGGAAAGGGCCGAGCGCCAAGAGGGCGACGAGCAGGAGGTGCTCGCTCACACGATCGACTCCCGCTCCCGCGCGCCGGCGATGATCCTGGCGATCAGCCGCCGGACAACCTCGACCGTGACCGCGAGCCCGACCCCCGCGACGGCGATGCACCCGACCGCGGTCCACCAGCCCAGTCCCGACGCCGCGGCGAGTGGGCCGGCCAGCCCTGCTCCGACACCGGCCATAAGCAGCATGTGCAGGAACGGCCCGAGGAGCGGGAACGCGAGGACGGCGGCCAGGAGCAGCGGGGCGACCAGGGCGGGTGTCCAGGCCAGCCCGGTCGTGCTGGGCAGCGGGGCCGCGTCAGGCGCCACGACCGGCTGCACCAGGTCGGCGACGGTCCATGTGGCAAGGGGCCACAGCGCGATCACCGTGCCCTCGACGACGGTGCCGGTCACCATCAGACCGGCCACGAGCCGCGGGGACAGCTTGGGCCTGCGCGCCACCAGGGGCAGCACCCGCCCGGCACTCTCGGAAAGCCCGGCGAGGACCAGTAGTACGGCGACCGTCGTCGACATGGTTCAGCGCCCCTGTGCTCGATCGGTCGCGATGCCTCCGAGCACGTCGTCGAGATACCGCTCGAGCTCGTCGGCGGCACGCCGGGCGCCGCCGGCCTGCTTTTGTGCGGCGCCCTGTGCGGCTGCTGCCTCGCGGAAGCGCGGCTCGTCCAGCAGACTCCGGGCGAGCGCCTGCACCGTCTCTGCAGTGGCGTCGTCCGTGCGGAGCTCGAGGCCGGCACCGAGCTCTACAACCCGCCGCGCCACCATTGGCTGGTCTGCCCCCTGTGGCACGACGAGTGTCGGCACCCCGGTCCGCATCGCCTCGTTGACACTGTTCATGCCGCCGTGGGTCACGAAGAGCGCCGCCCGGTCCAGCACCTGGAGCTGCGGCACGGATCGGCGGGCCAGCACGTTGGCTGGCAGCGGACCCAGGTCTGCCGGTTCCGTGGACCCGGTCGAGACGACAACGGTGCCGCCCAGCGGTGCCAGCGCGGTCGCGAAGGTCCGCAGCAGGGCGGGCCCCCCATCGAACACCGTGCCCAGCGAAGCGTACAGCACGGGGTCCTCCAGCCGGGCGGCGTCGAATCCCGGATCGGTCAGGCGGGATCCGACGCTCGCCCCGACGAACCGGTACGAGGGGTCGAACGCGTCGGCTCCAGGCTGGAACGCGCTGGATGTGAAGACCAGGTTCAGCGGCTCGCGGGCGTTCATCAGATCGATCAGGGGCAGCCCGCCGGTGTCGTAGCCGCGGTGCAGGGCCCAGCGCGCGCAAACGTAGCTCCAGCCGATGCGAGGACGGGCGGCTGCGGCGGCCACCAAGTCACGGGAGAGGCGGGTGGGGCTGGGCACCTGCCCGTTGAAGGCGAACGTGGTGAACGTGGCGGCCGCCGGCACACCGAGCTCACGCGCGGCCACCGCGCCCAATGGACAGGCCGCCCCATGCACGATCAGGTCGGGCCGTATGGCGCGCAGATCCGAGAGCACGCCGGGCAACAGGCCGAGGGCGGTCCGAGCGAGTTCTTCCAGCATCGCGAGGGGGATCGGCGGATCCGGCAAGGGCAGGTCGCCCCCAGAGTAGAGGTAGACCTTCGCACCAACGGTCTCAATCTGGGCCGCAAACGCAGGGGAGGTGTGATAGGTCACCGTGTGACCGCGCCGGGCGAGCTCTGCCACGACCGCGAGCGTCGGGTTGATGTAGCCGTGCATGCCGATGTTGAGGAAAGAGACGGTGCTCATCGACGCCTCCGGGGTGGTCGGGAGATTCAAGGGGGTGGCTGGACGCACCCCCTGCCAAACCGGCAAGGGCCGCCGTCCGATGCAGCCAATGTTCGTGGAACCCGCGGCACCAGCCTATCAAACGGTAGGATCGGTTGGACGATGCCGAAGTATGGGAGACTATGACCTACCTCTAGGACGCTCTGCTCGGTCGGGTGCGACGGCTAAGCCCGGCGCCGCTGGGATGGGATGGCGCAAGTCAAAAGCTATATCGAGGACCGCCACCAGCCCGCCTCATAATGCCAGCAGCTTGCCGGCCTGCTCGGGCACTATTGCGAGCATACCGGTCCGGCAAGTTCTCGTCGCACTGGGCGCCCATCCGCATTTTTGTGTTCGCCGTGAATTTTTGAGGCACGCCGGAGCGCGGCTACGACTCGACTACCGACACATAGGCAGTCCTGTCAGCACTCCACGCGGCCTGCCAGGACTCGGTCAATTCCTGCAGCAGCCAGCGTTCCCGTCTGGGCTTAGTCGGTTGCAAGCGCGTTCTTAGCGGATGCGCGTCTGCAAGCGTTCACATACCTGTCCGGGGCGCTACGATCTATACCCTGGGGATAGGGTGACCTCTGCTTGATGCTCATAGACCGCGATCAGCGGGCTGAGGTACCGTGGCGAAAATGTCCGAGTGTCCGCATCGATGCCAAGCGCCGCAAGAATACCTTGATGGCATCGGTGACGATGACTTGGACAAGAGCGTGGAATGCCTCGTTGGCCAGGAATTGACTGCGGGTGGCCTTCCCGCAGTCCGTAGTGAAGTACCAGGCCAACGGGAATTCTTGATGGAGATATACGCATACCGGGCCAAGCGATCTTACAAACGCAGCTTCGGGCTGCGCATGCTGGGACTCGCCCTCGGTCTGCTGGTCTGGATTGCGCCGGTTTACGCACAAGAGGTGCTGCGCATACCCTACGTGGCCGATATCGGCACTTTCGATCCGGACAACGGTTTCGAGGTCGGCGGGATCAGCGCAATCAACAATGTCTATGAAGGGCTCGTCGAATACGAGCCGGGTTCGACCAGGATCGTTGGTCTGCTCGCCAAGAGCTGGGAGATCTCGAACGACGGGCTGACCTACACCTTTCACCTAGTCGATGGTGTCAAGTTCCATGATGGCACTCCATTCAATGCGGCGGCGGTCATACAGTCGTTCAAGCGCCGCCGCGATGGTGGACTGATCCTGAGCTACTTCCTGGCCAACGTGAAGGACATGAGGGCGCCCGACGATTCGACGGTCGTGCTCACGCTGGGTCATCCTCAGCCGTCGCTCCTTGATACCCTTTCCAGTCCGTGGGGACCCAAGATCATCAGCCCGACGGCGCTCGCCGAGCATGACAACAGCGACTTTGCGACGACCTGGCTCAATGAGCATGCGATCGGCACAGGTCCATTCAAACTGTCGGAATTCAAACGCGGTCAGCGCTATGGGCTCGAGCGCAACGACGACTACTGGGGTGACCGACCGTTCTTCCGGCAGATCCAGATTTCGGTCGTGCCCGATATCAGCCAGCAGATACTTCAATTGCAAGCCGGTACGATCGATGCCGTGCCGATCGACTATCCGTTCGCGCAACTCACCAGCCTGCCGGGGGGGCTGGAGATCACTGCCGCCCCGAGCATGATACCGTACTATCTCTTCGTTAAGCCGCATTCGCCGCTCGACGACGCGGAGGTCCGCAATGCCGTTTTGACAGCGATCAACCCAGCGCTGTGGGTCAAGGACGCCTTTGGAGAGTTCGCAGGCGTGTCGAAGTCGGTTTATCCGAACGTGATGCTCGACCCAGTGAATCCGATCCGGTTTCCGACCGACTTCGAGGCAGCGAAAGCCGCGGTCGCCAGACATGGCGCGGTCAATTTGACCATCGGTCTCTACAGCGCGGCCCCGAGCTATGGCCGCGTCGCCGACTTGATGATAGCGCAACTGGCGTCGATCGGCGTAAAAGCAACGGCTTACGTGCTGCCCGCCGGCGCTGCCTACACCTTGAAAGACGACCCAAACCCTCCCGATTTGCTACTCACGATCGCGGGACCGGACGCCGCTCATCCGGAGAGCCAGGCAAAGGCTTTTTTCACAAAGAGCGGTTCCCTCAACTTTTTTGGGCGGGTGCTGCCGGAAGCGGACGCCATTGTGGACCAGGCCGGACAAATGACCGGCGTCAAGGAACGCGACGCTCTCTACGAGAGAGCGGGGCAGATGTATTTCGATGCCGGCATCGTCATCCCGCTCGTCGACGTCAATGATGTGGTTGTCCACGCTAAGGGCCTGAAGGACCTTGGACTCCGTTCCGTGAACCCACCCGGCAACATCGACTTCGCCACCGTTCGCTGGGGACCCTGAATTCCAGAACCAGGGCAGGCTCGTCCCTTATGGTCAAGCTTTCGCACCGAATGTCCGAATCCGTGACCGAGCCCGTCCTCGCGGTCAAAGACCTGTCGGTCATTCTTAGCCGCGAAGGCCGTCCCTCCCGCGTCCTCGATGGCATCAGTTTCGACATGTTTCCGGGCGAGATCATCGCGCTGGTCGGGGAAAGCGGTTCCGGCAAGACAAGCATCGGGTTGACGCTTCAGGGGCTCCTGCCGCGCGAATACCTTCCGCAGGTGGCAGGCTCGATCCGGCTTGCGGGGATCGAGCTTGTCGGCGCGGGAAGGCATACTTGGCAGGCGGCCCGCCGCCACCTCGTCCGCGCCATCTCGCAAGATCCGATGGGTGCGCTCAATCCCACCATGACGATCCGCCGCCAAATGCGCGAATCCAATGGGGGCTCCGAGAGATCGATCGAAGACTGGCTCAGCCGAACCGGCCTGCCTGATCCGGAACGCATCGCCGATGCGCTTCCGCATCGCCTGTCGGGGGGGCAGCGTCAGCGCGTGCTTATTGCCATGGCGATGATGGCAAGACCGAAGCTTCTCATCGCCGATGAACCTACCACCGCGCTCGACGTCATCATGCAGGCGCAGATTCTCGACCTGCTGCGCGATCTTGCCCGCGATCAGCAGACGGCAATTCTGTTTGTTACGCACGATCTAACCGTGGCGGCATCACTGGCCGACCGCGTCCTCGTTCTCTATGCCGGACGCATCGTTGAAATGGGCCGCACGCAGGACGTGGCCCGCAATGCCGCGCATCCCTATTCCGCCGGCCTGCTCGCCGCTCGATTCGATCTGGACTCCGATCGACTGCGCCCGCTTCCCACGCTCCCGTCCGAGCACACGCCCTCCATAAATGTTGAAAACGCCTGCGCCTACGCGAAACGTTGCCCGATCGCCCAGCCGGATTGCATGGCGATCCGCCCACCGCTGGAGCCTGCTTCTGTCCATGGTGGCGCAGTCGCCTGCCTTCATCACGAGCAAACCGCAATTCTCGCAACGCAGCGCGCTGGTGCGAAATCATGGCCGGCCCAGGCAATCCAGGAAACCGCCGCCTTGAGGCTGTCTAACATCGGAAAAACATTCCCGACTGGCGCCAGATCGTTTTGGGGAGGGCGTCAACCGCAGCCTGTTCTCAGGTCGGTCAACCTCTCGATCAAGCTTGGCGAGTGCGTGGCCCTGGTGGGCGAGAGTGGCGCCGGCAAGTCTACCCTCCTGAGGATTGCTGCCGGGCTTGTGGTCCCCGAGAGCGGTACTGTCACACGCTTCGACAAGCTTCCTCCGCAAGTCGTATTTCAAGACCCCGTGGCGGCGCTGACGCCGTGGCTCACGATCGGCGAGCAGATCGGCGAGCGCCTGCGGGCCATTTCGCCGGACAGCGATTACGGCCGCCGTCGCGTCGGGGAGGCCATGAAGCTGGTCGGCCTCGACCCAGTCCTGATGGACGCGCTGCCCGCCGAGATATCGGTGGGTCAATGCCAGCGCGCGGTTTTGGCTCGCGCAGTGATCGTCCCCCCAAGGCTTTTGCTATGCGATGAGCCAATCAGCGCCATGGACGTGTCGCTGGCGGCCACCACCTTGAATCTTCTTAGCGACCTTAGGCGGCGGCTCGACATGGCCATGCTGTTCGTCACCCACGATCTAGCGGCCGCCAGGATCATCGCCGACCGTGTCGCCGTGCTGAAGGACGGCCAACTGGTTGAGATTGCGGATCCCGATGCCATCGTTGCCGCACCGCAGTCCTCCTACACGCGATCTCTCGTGGCGGCGATGCCGTCCCTTCAGCCGGGAGACGGACGATGACCGGAGGGCCAAGCCCGGACACGCTGCCTGCGCGGCGTCGATTCAACTGGCGCGATTTCTTCCGGCGGGCCGGTTGGCTTGAAAGCGTCGGTATCATCGGCGTGCCTGCCGTCACCGTTGTGGCCGTGCTGGCGCCCTGGATTACGCCGTTCGACCCGCAGCTGCGCGTCGCCGGAGCCTACCTGCCGCCTTCGGCAGGACATTGGTTCGGCACCGACGAAATCGGCCGCGACCTGTTCTCGCGCGTCATCCTAGGCGCTCAATATACGTGGCTGCCAGCGCTTGCCGTTATCGGCTTCAGTCTCACCGTGGGCGCCCTGGTCGGACTGATTTCAGGCCTGGTGGGCGACAAGGTCGATCTGGTGATCCAGCGGATCGTCGACCTGTTCTTGGTTCTTCCGGCAACGCTCATCGCGCTCGCTGTCGTGGCTTCCCTTGGCCCCGGGCTCGGCAACACGATGATCGCGATCGCCATTGTCTGGTGGCCCTGGTATGCGCGCATATCCCGTGATGAAATCCGTCGCCTGAAGGCCCGTCCACATGTCGAGGCAGCGCGTATTGCCGGGGTCAGCGGTCCACGCCTGCTGTTGCGTTACTTGTTGCCGGGAGTCGTCCCGGCTTTGCTCATCGGGGCATCGCTGGATGTGGCCAACATCGTCATGACTTTGTCGCTGATGTCGTTCCTTGGCCTTGGATTGCCAGCACCGGCGCCTGAGCTCGGAGCGATGACGGCGCGCAGCCTCGACAGTCTCACGGTCCATTGGTGGCTGCCGATCCTGCCGGCGGCGATCATCTTTCTCCTCTGTCTCCTCGCCAACCTTGCGGGCGACGGCATTCGCGCCGCGCTGAGGGGAGCGTAGTGCTGGCATATCTCACCAAAAGCATCGTCGGCGCCGTCGTCGTTCTCCTGGTGATGAGCTTCATTGTTTTCGGTCTCCAAAGCATTATTCCCGCCGATCCGGCGCGGGCCATTGCCGGGCCCAGCGCTCCGCCGCAAACTGTCGAAGCGATGCGAGAGCACCTCGGATTGGACGACCCGGTCCATGTTCAGTACGGGCGCTTTCTATTGCGCCTCTCGCATGCGGATCTGGGGACGTCGGTAAGGACGCGACAGCCGGTGTTTGACGACATACGGGAATATCTTCCCGCTACGCTTGAACTTGGACTGGCGTCGATCGTTTTGGGAGTGGCGCTCGCCGGCGTCATGGCGGCGCTTCAGTTCCTGATTCCGGGATCAGGCGGGATAAGGTTCGCAATAGTGGGGATGGGCTCAACGCCGATCTTTCTGTCGGCCTTGCTTCTCGCTTACTTTTTTTGGTTCCGTCTCGATTGGCTTCCCGGAGCGGGTCGGCTTGCCTACCGCGACTTCGCAGGCCCAACGGGACTTTACGTCATCGACGGACTACTGGTCGGCCGGCCCGAAGTCAGCATCGACGCGCTGCTGCACATGATCTTGCCGGCGCTTGCGCTTGCCTTGCCAATTGGCGTCGCGGTTGGGCGAAGCCTGAACGGTGCGCTTCACGAGGTGATGAGGCAGCCATACATCCGGACCGCGCGTGGCAAGGGTCTCAGCGAGATAAAGGTGCTGTTGCGCCACGGTTTGCGCAATGCCGCCACGGCCCCACTGTCCATGCTCAGATTGCAGGTTCCCATTCTCTTCGGCAATTTGCTTGTCGTCGAGCGCGTTTTCGGGTGGCCTGGTCTGGGTCTTTACACGGTCCAGGCTTTTGCCAGCGCCGATCTTCCGGCAGTGCTGGGCGTCGCAATCGTCTTTGGAATTTTGTACATTCTAATCAGCACGCTCATCGAGATCGGACAGTCGATGGCCGATTCCCGGATCAATCTCTAAAGCGGCCACTCAGCCGCCTATAGTCGTGCTGGGCGTCTGGGCCGAGTCGGCAACGGCAACGGGGAGGCTGAAAGTTATGGATGCTCCACCGGTCTCGGCATTTTCCGCCCAAAGCCGTCCGCGGTGCGCCTCGACAATCGAATGGCAGATTGCCAGACCCATCCCCATTCCATCCGGCTTGGTTGTGTAGAACGCTTCGAAAATCCGTTCTGGATTGCTAAGTCCGCGGCCGCTATCTCGCACTTCGACTTCAACTGTTCCGTCGTTCTGAGACCGCGAAACGATTCGCAGGCATCGCACATTACTGTCGACTTCCTGCATCGCTTCAATGCCGTTGCGGACGATGTTGAGAACGACTTGCTCCATCTGGACATGATCGGCGACCGTCGCGGGAAGGCGGGGATCGAGGTGAAGGTCCAGCTTGACGCCGCTCGATGCGAGCTTGTCGGCCAGGAGATCACACACTTCGCGGATCACCGCGTTCAGATCGATCGCTTGCGGTTCGCCTTCCGTCTTGTTGAACAGGGCCCGGATGCGGGTGATCACCTGTGCCGCCGCGTCAGCGTTTCTGATGATTTTTTGGGCGACACGGCTGGCGTGATTGAAATTTGGCGGATCAGCGTTCAGCCATCTCTGGAAGGCGCCGGTGTTTGCCACGACCGCCTGGAGCGGCTGGTTGAGTTCGTGCGCAATGGACACGGATAGTTCGGACAAGCTGGCTGCGCGCAAGGCGCGCGCGAGCCGTTCGTCCGCCAGACGCAGGGATTCTTGGGCGCGAACCTCATCGTCGATGTCGAAGTTGACGCCGTACCAGCGAAGGATAGTGCCGTCTTCGTCGCGTAGCGGTTCGAACCGCGAATCAATCCAGCGATATTCGCCATCCTTCCGGCACAGCCGACCTTTGTGCTGAAGTGGCTCTCCACGGGCAAAGGACTTCTCGAACACAGCCTTGACGGCCGCCCGGTCATCTGGATGGAACAACTCTACATGCGGGGCGAATTGCCGCGTGCCTCGCGGTTCCTCCTTAATCGAGTTGATGCCCGCCCAATCTACGAACCGTCTGTTGAAATAGTACGGTACCCCTGCCGGCGTCATCAGCCAGATCATGGTGGGGACTGTATCGACCAGCAGGCGCAGTTCGCGCTCGCGCTCACGCAACGCAGCTTCGGCCTTCTTCTGATCGTCGATATCCGTCGTGTGGCCGTACCAGCCGGTTATCCTCCCGTACTCATTGCGCGAAGCAATGCCGGTGTCGCGAAACCATCGATACGTTCCGTCGAACCGACGCATACGGTGCTCGTCGATCACAGGCTCGCCCGTCTGCAAGCTGTGACGCCATCGCCCCATGCTCGCCTCGACATCGTCCGGATGGATGAACTGTGTCCAATGATAATCATCGCCATCCATGATCCGGCGCATCTCATCGGCTGTCACACCTACATACTCGAGCGCCGCGGGACTGACCAAGCGAAGGCGGCCATCCGAAGAGGCCGACCATCCGAGGCCCGGAATATCGGCAACGCCGGGTCCGGTATCATGGTAGACCCGGTCATAGAAGCTCATGGTCCTGAAGATCTTTATCACGAACCATAGGGCTAACGCCGCGATGACAAATACCGCCAACCGGACCGCGCCGCCTGTGGCCCCCAATTCCAGCGAAAACAGGATCACGCATGAAAGCAGACCGGCCGCGGCAACGGCCACCAAACCGGCCTCCCAGCCGATGCAGATGCATATGACTGCAACGGCGACCAGCAGAATGTATGGCTCATTGACGAATAATGCCAGCAAGACGCTCGCAGCGCCAATCGCCAATGCGACGGCGCGGCGTTGTTTCGTTGACGTCAGCTCCATTTCGACCTCTCGAGACCGCCTCTGCGTCCCACTCCCTGTCGCGGTCGATGTCCGAGTCAGTTACGGAGCGCCAATGCCTGATTGTAAGCCGCTCAGCGGCTGTCGACTGGAAGCGACTGCCACACATTGAAGAGATGGGAGATGGACCTTGCGTTCATCTTCTTCATCATGTTGCTCCGATGGAGCTTTACGGTGATCTCGCTGATGCCGAGATCCGATGCAATCTGCTTGTTTATCGCACCGGAGACCACGAGCCTCAGCACTTCCCGCTCACGGGGCGTAAGGGTCTCATAAAGTGCCACGTTCTTTCGCGATACGGTCGATGCTGCTCTTCGCGCGACGTCGTTGGCGATAGCGGTGGACACTGCGTCAAGGAACGTCTGGTCGCGCACCGGCTTGGTTAGGAAATCCACCGCCCCCGCCTTCATCGCCTGGACGCCCATCGCGATGTCGCCATGGCCGGTCAAGAATACGATCGGCGTTAGTATGCCTTTGGTTGCCAGGACATGCTGAAGATCGAGGCCGCTCAGACCCGGCATTCGCACATCGAGAACGAGGCAGCCTGGGCGGTCCGGCAGTTTTGCGTCCAATAGTTCCTGGCCCGAAGAAAACGACATGGTGTCGATGCCGACCGAATTCAGCAACTCCTCCAACGCGTCGCGGACCGTTGCGTCATCGTCGACCAAAATTGTTATGGGACTGTCTGCGATTCCTGAAGTTGCCACGCCCATGACTCTGGCCTCGGGGAGATATGCTGAACACGAATTGGCTGGGTTCACGCAGTCAGTATCAACCGCGCTTCTGTCACACGTCAATCAGGACCTGCGCCTCACGCGAGGCGGCCGGAGCTTGCTCTGCGTCAGCTATGCCCGCCAATTCGTAGTCTCTACGTCAGGTCTTGCGTACCCGTATCGCGGCGGGCAACGCAACACTACAAAGGGTGATCGGACCTAGCGATTTGAATGGCTGACCTAGACGTCAGTATAGGTGCGTGGACCGTCGGTTCCTGCCCTATGTCATTCACCTTCGGAGCAGGACATCGCCGTCGCGGTGATCGGCTGCTGCGCCCTCAAGCGGCTCCGATGGTCCTGCGACTCGCCATGAAAGCCGCATCGGCACTCCATTTCGTGCACTCGGCGCCTGCCTAGTCGTGCAGTCCCGTGCGCTGGAGTTTTCGTGGATTCCGGGCGTCAGGCGCGCGCCGAGCCACGATCACAGCGGATAGAACTGCGGTCCGCCGACGTCACCGCGGCGGGCGATCTCTACCGTGGTATTGCTCGCCCTCATCCTTGGATCAATCGACTACAGCCGCGCCTTTCACATAGCCTTCTCGATGTGGTTCATCACCGACATCGTGTCGGGCAAAAATGAGGAGCATGCTGTCCCGCATGATGCGTCAGGCTGACGGCGAATATCGTGCTGCCAGCGTTGCGCACGGCTGATGGAAATCAGGCTCTTTGCCGAAAGCGAATTGTTCGACCGAAGCGTCGGAGACCCGCGGCTGTCGGATATGCGAACTACTCCGCGTTCACGAAGCCAAGCACGGGAGATCCAATTTGCGTCCTTTGAAAGTATCGGTGCTCGTTGGGCTGGCAGCACTGGTCGCGACATTGGTTTGGTTCCCGGGTTGCGACACTCGGATCGCCGCCACGGACATACCCCTTGACGCGGCGGAAGCAGAGAAGGCTTCGATCGCCGGCTATGGCGAGATCAGGATATATCGCGACGCTCGGATCGCTGCGGGAGCTGTGCGCGACTGGACGCCGGCAACCGAGCCGGATGGCCTCGATGTCCTCATGATCTCCGGCGGCGGTGCGGCAGGCGCCTTTGGCGTCGGCGTGCTTTCGGCGTGGAGCGAGACCGGGACCCGCCCGCAATTTGATGTAGTCACCGGCGTAAGCACTGGCGCCCTGATCGCGCCATTCGCGTTCCTCGGATCGGCTCATGACGGCACGCTGGTGCATCTCTTTACAAGCGGCGTCGCCGACGATCTTGTCGCAACCAAATTTCCCGTGGGCTTGATCGGATCGAGCTTGCTGAGATCCACGCCAATGAGGCGGATGGTCGAGGAGTTCATCACACAAGCGGTCCTGCAGCAGGTTGCAGCCGAGCATCGCAAAGGCCGCCGCCTCCTGATCCTCACGACGAATCTCGACACCCAGCGGGCCGTCGTATGGAACATGGGCGCCATCGCCAACAGCGGCCGATTGGACGCGCTGAAGCTGTTTCAGGACGTTATGATCGCTTCGGCGAGCATTCCTGGCGTTTATCCGGCGGTCATGATCGAAGCCGAGTCAGGAGGGCGACGCTTCCAGGAAATGCATTCCGATGGAGGGTCGACGTCGCAAGTGTTGATACTTCCGCAGGCAATTCTGGCAAGCACGAACCCTCTCGTGCCGGGGAAACACCAGAGTGTCGATTTTCATGTGATCGTAAACAATGCGCTCATACCGGAATTCGCCACCACGCGGAATCGAACGTTGTCCGTGATCGCAAGAGCGTATTCCATCCTCCTCAAGTCACAGACCCAGAGCGAACTGGCTATCCTCTACAATTATGCCAAACTGACCGGGGCACGTTTCCACCTTGCGACCATTGACGCTCAAGTCCCCTATTCGATGCTCGATCCTTACAACGCCAGCTATATGCAAGCTGTCTATGACCTCGGATACGCCGGGTTGGCGGCTGGCACCCTCTGGAAAGACAGCCCTGTATTCGCCGACAGGCGCCTGTGATCGGCATCCTCAACGCAAGGGTCTGCTCGGCAGGAGCATGTCCGACAGTAAGAAGGCGGGTTTCCTACCCCCAGCAACGCTGTGACCCCAAGCGCTTCGATATTCTCCGCCAGTACCGCGCTCAGCTGCACTAGACCTTAGCATCGCCCGACAGATGCCTGCGTAGAATAGGCTGCTGCGCGGGACCGCGTCATTCTCCTCGCATCGGCCCGCCCCCGACATCGACGGCGTGGTGCGGAGCCGGACTGGAGAAGGAGACGAAGATGACAAATGAAGTACCGAGCAAGGGGTTGGAGTGGACCAACCTCGTTCTGGGCGCAGGTCTGGTCTGCGCTGCCTTCGCGTTCACCGAGATGCCCGCCGCGGCTTGGAACGCGGGGATCGTCGGCGCGCTGATTGCCTGCTGCTCCGCCGTGGCACTCTACCGCTACGGAGCATGGACGGAGTGGTCCAATCTCGGCTTGGGGTGCTGGGGCGTAGCCGCTCCGTTCCTGCTCGGCTTCGGATCGGCGCAGGCGGCGATGTGGACGCACGCCTTGGTTGGGCTTTGCGTAGCGACGATCGCCATCATCCAGCTTTCGAGCGGCCGCAAGGCGCAGATGCTTTCCAGGTCCGACGTCAGATAATTTCATGGAAGGCACCAGGGGACGGCGCCGAACTGTTTCCGCGACCGTCCCCTGGGATGCTTCGGCGCGTTGCGCGTGAAAACCCGCGCCGCAAGCCCGAACCGGCAAGAGAACAGATCATGGACCCCGTGAATTCCGAACCAACACTCGAAGAGATGCTGGACGATCCTATCATCCAGCATCTAATGCGGCGCGACAACGTCTGCGCCGACGATGTGAGGCGAATCGTTCATGAGGCCCGTGAGGCATATCGGCGTCGAGGCCTGCTGGTCGAACGGGGCGCGTCGCTCGACTTTTCGCCAAACGACCCGATGCTGACGGCAACGATTGTCCTTCTACTTCCGGCTGCGTCGAACGCCGTTCAGGAAGATTTCCACAGCAGAAGCAACCGCCTCCCGCGCTTCTTCGTCCGACGGCGGGGGCCGGAGCCCGAGAACGACCTGCAGATGCAGGTTGTCGCGGGTCATGCCTACAAAGTGCCCGGCCAGACGCAAGCAATCGTCCGCCTGGATTTCGCCCCGTTCCCTGGCGGCTTCGAGGACCTCGGCGAGCCGGACCGCGGTCCGTCCTGGCCCCTGTTCGTAGAACGACTTCACGAGGTCGGGGAAGCGGTTGGCCTCGGTAACGGCAATTCGGAAGATTCCGATCAAAGTGGGAGACATGTAGGCGTCCATGGAGTGCCGGCCGAACGCCGTCAGTGTCGCCCGCAGATCGTGGCCTTCTATTTCCTCGATCACCAACGGCGACAGCAGATTGTCTGCGCTTTCCCTCACGATAGCGGAGAACAGGCCCTCCTTGTTGCCGAACTCATTGTAAATGTTGCGTTTCGATCCGCCGGCGCGTTCGATGATCGCGTCGATGCTCGTCGCGGCGTAGCCTTGTTCGAAAAAGACCTCGGCAGCCGCTTGAAGAAGAGCCTCCCGGCGGCCATTGCGCCGTGTGGTCCTTGCAGCAGCCATTCATCCACTCCAGTCCATCCCTTGACTGGTAACAATCATTACCATAAGCGTCAATGGTAACGCCTATTACCGGAGGCCGGTCATGCCGTATAGCAGGAGAAAGACAATCGGGCTGCTGCTGTGCCTCTCAGCCGTGGTCGCCCTTGGCGCAGGATGGGCTTGGGCCCGTTCGGATGACACGTCGACCGACAACGCGTACGTCCGCGGGGATGTGACAGGGCTTGCGCCGAAGATCGCGGGCTACGTCACCACAGTAGAGGTTCGGGACAACCAGGCCGTCCGGGCGGGTGACGTCCTGTTCCGCATCGACGACCGCGACTACCGCGCGCGGCTCGCGCAGGCTGTGGCCAATGTCGAAGCCGCTCAGGCGCGCCTTGGCAATGTCGACGCCGAAGTCCAGCTTCAGCATGCCCTCATCAGGCAGGCCGAAGCCCAGACGCGTTCGGCCGAGGCCGAGCTGAACCTCGCGACCAAGGCGTCCGGCCGCCGCCGCGAACTTATTCGTACCCACGCCGTAAGCCAGGCCGAGGTCGACGAAAGCGATGCCGCGCGGTCGAGGGCCGAAGCGGCCGTGGCGGCGGCATCGGCAGCACTGGAGGCACAGCGGCAGCGCATCGCCGTGCTCGACGCCCAGCGCGAAGCCGCCGTTGCCGCGGTAGCGCAGGCCCGGGCCGCGGAGGAACTCACTCAAATCGACCTCGACAACGCCGTGGTTCGCGCGCCGGTAGACGGCGTCGTCGGCAACCGCCAGGTTCGCATCGGCCGGCTTGTGGCGCCGGGTGCCTCTCTGCTCGATATTGTTCCGGTCAATGATCTGTGGGTCGTGGCGAACTTCAAGGAAACTCAGATTAAACATATCCAGCCCGGTCAACACGTCCGCATCACCATCGATGGCTACCCAAACGAGGCGTTTGAAGGAATGGTGGACAGCTTTGCGCCCGGCAGTGGGTCTGCCTTCAGTTTGCTCCCCGCAGACAATGCGACAGGAAACTTCGTTCGCGTCGTTCAGCGCGTTCCGGTCAAGATCCGATTCATCGGCAATCCGCTGCCCGGTCGCCTCGTGCCCGGCCTGTCCGCGCGTGTCGAGATTGATCGCGGTAGAGACTCATGACCGCAGTGGTCATCGCCATCCCGGACCGCAACCGACCAGCAACAGGAGCCCTTCTCGTCGCGGGCATAATACTCGCCACTCTGACAGAGGCGATCGCCAGCACAGTCCTGTCGCTCGGGCGTGGCGATATCATCGGCGACACCCATGCAACTCCCGATGAGTTCGCCTGGCTGGATGTGGGATATACCGCTTCGAAGCTGATCGGGTTCATGGCCGCCGCCTGGCTGATGAACCGCGCCAGTCCACGCTGTCTGATCGTCGGCTCGACCATAGCCATGGGCGCAGCCTGCGCCCTTGCCGCCATCACAACGCAACTGGATCTGCTGGTTGTGCTCCGCGTAATGCAAGGCTTCTCCGGAGGCGTCCTGCTCGTCGCGGGGCAGACGATCATTTTTCTCGCTTATCCGCGACGCCACCAGCCGATCCTTCAGGCCCTGTTCGCAATCGGTTCGGTCGTTGCCCCGGCGACGATCGCCCCAGCCTTTGAGGGCTGGTTGCTCGACAGCCAGTCGTGGATGTGGATCTTCTTCAGCGTCGTCCCGGTGGCGCTGGCGGCCGCCGGATTCTTGCTGCTCGCGGACTGCCCGGCGCCCGTCAAAGCCGGACCTCGCCCGTTCGATTGGCTTGGCTTCTCGCTCCTCTCGACCGCACTGTTCTGCTTCACATACGTGCTCGGCCAAGGCAGCCGATGGGACTGGTTCGAAGAACGTCAAATCGCCTGCCTAACGGTGGTCGGCACGGCCACTCTGCTGGCATTTCTCGGCCAACAAATGATCGTCAAAGGTCAGGGCCTGCTGGACTTCACCCCGTTCCGGTCAGACGATTTTTCGTTCGCCTTCATCGTCAGTTTCGTCGCCGGCGCCGCCTTGTTCGGGAGCGCGTTCCTGATCCCTTCGTTCGCCGTGTCCGTCCTTGCGTTCACGCCAACCGACGCCGGCCTGCTCCTGTTGCCGAGCGGCGCACTTTTCATCGGCGCGCTCCTCATCGCTGCTTTCCTCATGCAGGTCCGCCGCATTCCTCCAATCGCCACGGTGCCCTTTGGAATCCTTATGATCATGGTTGCGATGTGGATGCTGTCCGGTTCGACCATCGAAAGCGGCGCGGACGACATGATGCCAGCCATTCTGTTGCGTGGCCTCGGCCTCGGCTTTCTGTTCCTGTCGATCACTCTCATCGCTTTCGGCAAGCTCAACCACCAAAACCTCGCATCCGGCGTAGGCCTCTTCAATACGGGTCGCCAGCTCGGTGGCCTCATGGGTGTCGCCTGGCTGCAGACATTGATCGAGAATAACGTCGCCGCCAATGTCGCGGTGCTCGGCGCCAACGTCACCGCGGGCATTCCCGCGGTCAGCGAGCGTCTGGCAACGACGACAGCCATGCTCGCGGCAAAAGGAATGGATCCCGTGGCAACTGGCCGGGCAGCGACGAGCCTGCTGGGCGGAGCGGTCGCCGGTCAGTCCACAGTGATCGCCTTCGACACCGCGTTCAACGCAGTCGCGCTGCTGTTCGTGGTTGCCGCGCCCGTGCTGGTCACGATCAAGATCGGCCTCGCCCGATACATGAGAAAGCGCACGGAACAGTCGTCCCTGGCGCTGAGCGCGATTCCGATGCCGATCGCGCCGACGCCCGACATAACCCCGAGCTTGCCGCCTTCTACCTTGGCCTCGAACGCCCTTGTCGAAGGGAGTCAGAGGCAGATGGAAGACGCGAAGTTGCCAGCGTGACAAACGCCCCTGGAAAGATTCTCGCCAGCCATGTCGTGGATGCCCGCAGTACGGTGTGACCGATTGGCAGCCATAACATGGCAGGGGCTCATGCCGGGACACGCCGCGCCGAGCCATCATGCGAGAGCCATGTCGCCACTCGGCTGGTCTAGCCAGTATCATCCTGAGGGCTAGGTCAGGTACGCTTCGGCCACGCCTCATGGATTTCCATGAGGTGCAGTCGGGGGGGCGCCGAATTAGGGTGGGCCATGAGTTCGCCAGCCGAGATCATGAGTTCGCCAGCCCAGATATCGCGGAGACGTGCTACACGCAGCGTTGACAATCCCCAGCCCTTCTTTGCCCGGCAGGAGAAACCGATGATGTCCGTCTGGTCGCGCCCGCAATTCCTTCATCTGGGGCTATTTTTTGCGGCATATGTCTTGGGCTGCGGGTTCGCCCAGGCGCTGGCAATCGTCCCCGGAATAACGGTTTCCATTTGGCCTCCGGGCGGCGTTTTCATCGCGACGCTCATCCTCACCTCGCCTTACAGTTGGCCGTGGTGGATACTGGCGGGTTGCCTGGCGGAGATGTTCGCGCAGTTCGTGTGGTTCCACAGCCCGCTGCCTGCGGGCTTTCTGATCTATGTCGGCAACGCCCTTGGCGCGGCTGTCGGCGCAACGCTTGTGAATCGGGCATGCGGGCGTCCGGTTCGGCTTGAAACTTTGCAGGAAGTTCTCGCATTCGTCTTGCTAGGCGCTGGAGTGGCGCCGCTCGTCAGCGCGACGGTTGGAAGCGCGACGCTTGCGTGGTTTGGCATAGCATCGCAAACTTTCACGGCGGTATGGCCGCTGTTTTGGATTGGCGACGCCACCGGAATCCTGCTCGTAGCGCCACCGGCGCTGGTCGTGATCCAGTATTGGCGCAGCAAGACCCAACTCCCTCCCGCACAGCGGGTGGAAGCCGGCGTCCTGGGTCTGATCTTCCTGGGAGTTGCCGCGCTTTCCTTGAGCGACGTCTACCTGCCCACCCCCTACATCATCATGCCGCCCCTTCTTTGGGCAGCGGCGCGCTTCGAGTTCAGAGGCGCCGCCGTCGCCTTGACGCTCCTCGCCCTGATCACGATGGCACTGACGATATCTGGAGACAGCCAGTTTGTCGGCGCTCCCGAGTTCCAGAGGGAAAGGCAGGTCATGCTGCAGCTTTTCCTGGCAATCTCGGCATTTTCGGCGCTCATCGTAGCGGCCATATCTCGGCAGCGTCAGCTGGCGCTGGTCACATCGCGCGACCGGGAGCGGGAGCTTTCGCAGCTTGTCGATATGGTTCCAAGCCACGTCTGGCGTCTCGCGCCCGACGGCGAGCCGATTTTCTTCAACAAGCGCATGGTCGATTTTCTCGGCCTGGACGTGGCGGATACGATCAAGCCGGGCATGAGTCGCATGACGGCGATGATAGAGGCCGGCGTCCATCCGGACGACAGAGCAGCGTTCTCGGACACGCTCCGCCATTGTCTCGCCACCGGCGAAGTCCTTGCGATGCGATATCGCTTGCGCCGTCAAGACGGGATCTACCGCTGGATGTCGAGCCGCGCCGAGCCGATGAGGGACCAGGACGGGAGCATCGTCCAGTGGTACGGGCTCTGTCACGACATAGACGATCAGATGCATGCCGAAGAGGCGCTGCGGCGGAGCGAGCGGCAGCTTCAGGAGACGATCGATGCCGTACCTGTCCGGATCTGGAGCGCAAAGCCCACGGGCGGGCCGGTCTACTTCAACAAGCGCTACCAGGATCATTTCCGCTCCGTGATCGCGGATTTCGAAGCTCTCGGGGAGCCGCGCATCGAGCAACTGCTGCAGGAGCTGATCCATCCCGAAGATGCTCCCGAGGTACAGAACACCCTGCGGAATTGCTTCGAAACCGGTGGCATGTCCACGATGCGATTTCGTTGGCGCGAACAGCACGGCGCGTACCGCTGGGCGGAGTGCAGGGTAGAGCCTCGGCGTAACGAAGACGGTGAGGTCGCGGAATGGTACGGCGTTTCGCTCGACGTCGACGAAGAGGTGCGTGCGCAGCAAGCCTTGCGCGACAGGGAGCGCGAGCTCTCGCAGCTCGTAAATATGGTTCCCGTCCATATCAGGCGTCTGACGCCGAAAGGCGAGCCGACCTTCTTCAACAAGCGCTTGCTCGACTTCTTCGGCTTGAATGACCTGGCCCAACTGGACAAGCCGGACATGAGCCGACTGGCGGCAGCCATAACGACCCTCGTCCATCCGGAAGATGCCGCACGTCTGCTGGAGACCGTCCGCCACTCCTTCGCCACCGGGGAGCCTTACTCCATGAAGTACCGCATGCGTCATGCGGATGGCGCGTATCGCTGGGTGGACGGCCGCGGGGAACCGGTGCGAGACCAAAGCGGCGCGATCATGCAATGGTATGCCATTTCCATTGACATAGACGATGAGATGCGCGCGCAAGAAGCGCTGCGCGACCGGGAACGTCAGCTTCAACAGCTCATCGACACCGTGCCCGTGCAGATCTGGTGCGTCACGCCTGGCGGAGACCCTGCATATATCAACAAAACGATGATGGACTATATCGGCCTGAAGCTGGATGATTTTGATGCCGACGGAGGCCTGCCCAGTGCGATCCGGACCATCGTCCATCCGGAAGACAGGGCCTCTTTGCTGCAGGCCTTGACCCATTCCTTCAGCACGGGCGAACCGTTCGAGCTGAAGTTTCGAAACCGCCGGTGGGATGGTTCATACCGCTGGACGGAGGGGCGTGCTGAACCACTCCGTGACGAGAGCGGCCGCATCATCCGGTGGTTCGGCGCCAACGTCGATATCCATGATTTCGTGACTTCTCAGGAAGCGCTGCAAGAGCGGGAGCGCTTCCTCTGGCAACTCGTTGAAACGCTGCCGGCAATGATCGATTGCGCGGCGCCGGATGGCGAGCCGGTCTATCGTAGCCAACAGCTCCGCGAGTTCCTGGGGTATGAGCTTGAGCTATTGGACGGCACCGGAAAGTCCCGGCTGGCCGGCACCCTTGACGCCGGTGTGCATCCCGACGACTTGGCGGGCGTCAAGGGAGGATATGCTCATTCATTGTCCACCGGCGAGCCCTATGCGCGCAGGCACCGCCTGCGGCGGTTCGACGGCGAGTATCGCTGGGTCGAGACACGCGCCGCGCCGATGCGCGATACCGAAGGGACCATCGTGCAGTGGAATGTCATCTGCCTCGATGTTGAAAATGAGGTTCGGGCGGAGGAAGAGCTGCGGCTGGCCCAAGAGCGCCTTGCACGAGCGAGTCAGGCCGCGAGCCTTGCTGAGCTCTCTGCTTCCATCGCGCACGAAGTGAACCAGCCGCTGGCGGCCGTGGTGGCGAACTCGCATGCCTGCCAGCGATGGCTTATGGCTGAGCCGCCAAATCTCGAGCGTGCGCAGAAGACAGTGGAGCGCATTATTCGTGACGCAAATGCGGCCGCCGACGTCGTGAGTCGCATCCGCGCTCTGTTCAAACAATCCGGCGAGGCAAGGAGTTCTACGGCGCTCAGTGGCGTTATCGCCGAGGCGCGCAACCTCATGGCCGAGGAAGCGGCGCGGCGGCGCGTCCGCATGGATATCGACGTCGAAAGCGACCTGCCGCTCGTCGCGCTGGACCGCGTACACATCCAGCAGGTTCTGGTGAACCTCATTCGCAACGGCATGGATGCCATGGACGCCGTTACGGGCGACCGGGTTCTTGAGGTCCGTGCGCGCCGCGTAGGCGATGTGGTTCAGACGGAGATCAGCGATCGTGGCGCGGGGATCGAGTTTCCCGACAAGATATTCGAACCGTTCTTCACGACGAAGGGGAACGGAATGGGCATGGGGCTCGCGATCTGCCGTTCGATCGTCGAATCGCACGGCGGACGCCTGTGGGCGGAGAAGAACGAACCAAAGGGGGCGACGTTCGTCTTCACCTTGCCGATTGAAGTGAAAGCGGCGCCATGACCACAGATGACCATATCGTCTTCATCGTGGACGACGATGCGCGCCTGCGGGAGGCGTTGAGCGAGCTGCTGGATTCGCACGGTATCCGCGCCGCTGCGTTCGGATCGGCCAGCGAGTACATCGGTGCAAACAAGCCGGACATCCCGGCATGCCTCATCCTCGACGTCGAGCTGCCCGATATCAACGGCCTGGATCTACAGAGGCAGATATCAAAGGGAGATCATCCGCCCATCGTTTTCATAACAGGGCACGGCGACATCCCGTCCTCCGTCCAGGCGATCAAGCATGGCGCCGTGGACTTTCTCACCAAGCCTTTCAGTGATGCGGATCTCATGGCTTCAATCCAGGCGGCGCTCACCGAGGATCGGGAAAGGAGGTCCGCGCGTGCTGAACTGGTCGCGCTGAAGCAACGCCATCTCGACCTGACGCCGCGCGAACGCGAGGTGCTGCCGCTCGTGGTGAGCGGCCTTCTCAACAAACAGGCAGCCGCTGAACTCGGAATCAGCGAGGTCACGCTGCAGATCCATAGAAGGAATGTGATGCAGAAAATGGCGGCGTCATCGCTCGCCGATCTCGTGCGTATCGCGCAGCGACTGGAGATACCGATCACCCACTCGCGCCGAGCGGGAGGGAACCGGGCGTGACCAAGGAAAGACCTGTCGTGGCCGTTGTCGATGACGATCCAAGGCTACTCGAGTCGCTGGAGGATCTGCTGGAGTCCGCCGGCTATGCGGCCCGCAGCTTCTCGTCAGCGCAATCATTGCTCATCAGCGGGCTGTCCGGCCTTGACGTGCTCATAACCGACATCGGGATGCCCGGCATGGACGGCTTCGAACTTTGTGATTTGGTGAAGAAGGTGCGTCCGGACCTGCCGGTGTTCCTGATCACCGGCCGCCATGAGATTGCCGATGCGGACAGAGCCCAAGGCGTCAGCGGGTGCTTCCGTAAGCCCTTCGATGCGCAGGACATGCTGGCAACCATCGGCAATGCATTACGCAAATCGAAAAATGGAGGTGAACATGAGAGTTGAGCAGCTGCCGCACTTACGGAGATCGGCGCCGTCGTCATCGCAGCGCAGGAGCGACGCGGAGCAGCCCCTCGTTATCATTGTGGATGACGATGCGTCTGTTCAGGAGGCGCTGTCGGAATTGATACTCTCCGCCGGGTTCCAGCATGTCTGTTTCAGCTCGACGCGCGAATTGCTCGATGCCGACGTACTGGATAGCGCCGGTTGTCTGATCCTCGATGTGCGCATGCCGGGAGCGAGCGGTCTCGATCTGCAGCGGCATCTGGCCCAAAGCGGCAATCCCAAGCCAGTCATTTTCCTGACCGGGCATGGCGACATTCCGATGACCGTCCAGGCGATGAAGGCCGGGGCTGTGGATTTTCTCACCAAGCCGGTGCGGGACCAAACGCTGCTTGACGCTGTTATTGCGGGCATTGCGATGGATGCCGCGCTGCGGGCGGAAGCTGCGGTCGTCAAGCGCAATGTCGAACGCTTTGAGACGCTAACGCCACGCGAGCGGGAGGTTCTTTGTCAGGTTGCGCGGGGACGCCTCAACAAGCAGATCGCCTTCGACCTCGGCATTAGTGAGGTGACGGTAAAGCTGCACCGCGGCAACGTCATGCGCAAGATGGAGGCCGCTTCCATCGGTGAGTTGATCCGGGAATGGGAAACTCTGCCCGCGCCGATGCGCGAGGTCGGCGGGGCCAGGACAGCGGCATGAAACAGTTCCGGCAGCGGCTCACCGGAAGGGCACGAGTCGCCGGCCACGGGCGAAGGTAGACAGCCGAATTCGCCGGGTGCGACGAATCCGGACAATCCGGCTCCAGCCGTATTCAACCTTCAAATGGCGCGTTCGACACGAGATCGACGGAAGAAGGAGCTCGGTATCCAGATACATAGCGTTCACCGAAATCCCGGACGAAATTGTCGTAGGTCGTTTCCGGCCTGGTCTCGGCGATGTGACAGAAGCACCGGGTCATGCGACGCTTCATCTTGAGCCGCGGGAATTCCTCGACGATCCTTGCGATCTCCGCTGCAGGGACAAGCTCGTATTGCAGGCCGATCACATCCAGGCAGATGCCGGCAGTACAGAGCGCCACCTCCGCCTCCTTGTAGAGGCCTATCGACGGTGTCGAGTTTAGGGCGACGCTGTCCCAGATCAGCTGGGCTCGGCGCTCGTCGACACCGCCTTGCTGTGCGAAGATCCGGGCTAAATCGGCGCCTTCGACTTCGAAGCGGCGCGGGCCGTTAAAACGCTCGTTGAGCGTGATGTCATGCAACAGCGTCCCCAGGGCGACGACTTCCGCATCGTGATCGATGTTCCGAAGCTGTCCAATCCGCGCCGCGAATAGCCAAGAACGGACGACATGATTGAACAGATAGGATTCGCATTCGTGCCGGGCATAGTCGAGGGCCTGTTGCACAAGCGGCGTATCGGGAACCAAAACCCCTCCAAGGATTCGACGGCTGGCTCGGTTCATGTCTATAGTCTCCTCGGCGATTTTTGACCGGCTGTTCGTCGGCACGTGCGTCATGTGAGGCCAAGGCCCCCATCCACGGCGATTACCTGCCCGGTCACCCACTCGGACGCCGAATCGGTGAGATGCACGATCCACCTGGCTACGTCGTCCGGACTGCCACGTCGTTTGAGCGGTATCTGCTCTCGCTCCGCTTCCTCGATAACCGCTGCATGTTCCGGAGAGAGCCCCATCATACCCGTCAGTGCTCCCGATTCGGTTGGACCGGCAGCGATGGCGTTGACCCGCACTCCCTGTGGCGCGAGTTCGAGCGCCCAGCAGCGCGTCAGGTGTTCGAGCGCAGCCTTGCTGGCGGCGTAATGGGACAGACCCGCCGCGGGCTTGTGACCGAACGTGCTCGATATGTTTATGATCGCTCCCTTCGCCGCCGTCAGATGCGGAAGGGCTGCCGACGCCAGCAGGCTTGGGCCAACGACGTTCACCGCGAAGATGTCCGTGATCCGCTCAGCGGCAGCATCGCCCAGAGGCAAGAGAGCGCCAGCGCCGGCATTGTTTACGAGGATGTCCAGACGTCCCCATGTGTCGATTGCCTTCGCAATGGTGCGAGGGGCATCCTCGGGCTTCGCAGCGTCGGCGACGAGGCTCGTTATATTCGGGTGCTCAGCAGCCGCTTCCTCCACCATTGCTGGGCGGCGTCCTGTGATGAGGACCTTTGCACCTTGCCTGGCAAAACTCAGGGCAGCGGCGCGGCCGATGCCGGAGCTTCCTCCGGTGATGATGACAACCTTGTTATCCAGTGACATGATCGCACTCTTCACGCGTGTGAGCATTCGCATCACTGTCTATCAATGAGATCAGGCCCTCTTGCCGCATGGCGGCTTGCACTGCCGGACGGCTCGCCATGCGGCGACGCAATGCAACGAATGGCGGGGGAATGCCGACATCAAAGCGCTCGGCCCACAAGAGCATCACGAACAGATAGAAATCCGCGACGCTGGGCGTTGCGCCAAACAGGTAGTTGCCCGCAAGCCTCCCCGAAAGTATGTCCAGCAGCTTGGAGATCGTCGCTCTTGCCTGCGCCTTTTGGGTTTCGCTGCTGGCATGCCACATCGGCTTGAAGCTGCGGTGCACCTCGGTCGAGATGAAAACCAGCGCTTCTAACACGCGCGTGCGGCCAAGGTTTCCTGGAATACCGAGCGTTGGATACTCCGTAGCGAGCCAATCGAGGACGGCGATGTTCTCGGTGAGGATTTCTCCGCTGTCCAGCACCAGCGCCGGAACGTAGCCCTTTCGCGTTACATCGTTGAAATCGGCCCCCGATGCCGTCCGCTTGGTCTTCAGGTTGACGCTCTCCCGCTCGAATGGCGCGCCAGCTTCGAGTAGGGCGATGTGATCGGCCAAACTGCACGCAAGCGGGCTGTAGTATAGTTTCATGTTCACGATCCTTTTCGGGATATGCCTGGAGGAGGCGCGGCAAAAACCGTTAGCGGTAGCCGACGCCAGCGACATAATTGAAGAGCATCCGCTCCTGCATTTCTTCCTGCTCGAACAACACTTTCATCGCGTCGCGTATGTCCAGTATGCCGAGAGGCCTGGCGCCGACGTCGATTACCGGAATGTTCTGCAGGCTTCGCGCCGCCATGGTCTGCCATACGTCATGGACATCGTCCTGCGGACTGCACGAGACGATGGACCTGCTCATCAGGTCGGACACTGGCGGTGTCTTGGACGCCGTGCCGGTGAGATGGCGCACGAGATCGGATTTGCTGAGCACACCCTCCGTGCCTCCGCCTGCATTGCATACCACAACGAGGCCGATGCCAGGCCTGGACAGTGAAAGGGCGGCCGCTTGCACCGTTGCATCCAAGTCGATCACGGCCAGGCGCGACGACGTGAAGGCATGCAGTTTGTCGATGAGCATTGCGCCGTCCTTGGTTGCGCGCCGTTCCACCGAGCGCTTCAAACGCAACGGCGGCGCGGCGCTTTCCTGTTCAAACAGGGCGATAGATTCCGACCTCATTCTTCGTAGGGGAGCACAAGTTCGGTTTCGCTGGTGTCGACGATGAAGACGGCCAGCAGCCGGGCGGGGTCAGTCGCGCTGGCATTCTGGCTGACGCGGTGACGATCGCCGGGATATTCGGACCAGCTCTCGCCGGCGCGATAGGTGACCACCGGGCCATCATTGACCTGACTCTTGATCGTCCCTTCGAGAACCGTGGCGTAGATGAAAGCAGATTTGGGATGGAGATGCGCGGGCGAGTTGCCGCCTGGCTCATAGTCGACAAGCACACCTCTCATGCTCTTGCCGGGCACGTTCGGAAGCGGCTGATCATAAACGAGCTTCACGTTTTTGAAAGCGCCAGCCGTATTGTCGGCCAGCGCGGCGGTGGCGATGAACGCCGCGAGAGCGGCGGTGCTGTAGAGTATGCTCCGGATCATTTGTCTGACTCCAGTTTGCGGTTGAGATTGGGGTGATCGCCGGCCGGAGGGGAGGACGGCCGGCGATCGGGCTCTCGCCTCAGGACACGGCGCGAGCCTAGGACCTGATGAAGGTGAGCAAGTCGGCGTTCACCACATCGGCATGCGTGGTACACATCCCGTGCGGAAAGCCCTCATAGATCTTGAGCGTGCCGTTCTTCAGAAGCTTTGCGGATAACGGCGCGGAATCGGCAATGGGCACGATCTGATCGTCCGTGCCGTGCATGACGAGTGTCGGCACGTCGATGATCTTGAGGTCGTCGGTGAAATCGGTTTCCGAAAAGGCCTTGATGCCGTCGTAGTGCGCCTTGGCGCTGCCCATCATGCCCTGCCGCCACCAGTTCTGGATGATGCCCGGGATCGCTTTCGCGCCCGGCCGATTGAAGCTGTAGAAGGGCCCCGATGGGAAATCGATGTAGAACTGCGCGCGGTTGTCGGCGAGCGACTTGCGCAGCCCGTCGAACACTTCGATCGGAAGGCCGCCAGGATTGGCCGGCGTCTTCACCATGATTGGCGGCACCGCGCCGATGAGGACGAGCTTCGCGGTGCGCCCGTTGCCGTGGCGGGCGACGTAATGAGCGGCTTCGCCGCCGCCGGTCGAGTGGCCGACGTGGATTGCGTCCCTCAGGCCGAGATGCTCGACCACCGCCGCCGCGTCGGCAGCATAGTGATCCATATCGTGACCGTCGCTCACCTGCGCGGAACGGCCGTGCCCGCGCCGGTCATGGGCTATGGTGCGATATCCATGCCCGACGAAGAAAAGCATCTGCGTGTCCCAGTCGTCGGCGCTGAGCGGCCAGCCGTGGTGGAAGACGATCGGTTGAGCATCCTTCGGACCCCAGTCCTTGTAGTAGATCTCGGTGCCATCCTTGGTGGTGGTAGTGCTCATATCTTTCGATCCTTCTTGAGAGATGGATGAGTTCGATTCCTGGCCGGCTGTCCCTTGCCCGAGCGCATATTTGGGCAGGCCGGTTGCAATGCCGGCGGCCGCTGCGCCGAGGAGGAGGGCTCGGCGACTTGCCTGAGGCGCAATGGGCAGCTTGTGGTCCATCGTCGTTTCCCTTGCGGGTTGTCTTCAGATGCCGCCGTTACGCCGCAACACCGCTTCGCCGAGGTGGGGCATGGTCGAACCAGCCTTCGAACGACGTCGAACCGATGCGGGCGCCCGCGCCCGGGACAAGCGAGCGGTCGTTTAGCTCGGTCCCGAAATAGAGAGCATGAGGATCACCGATCACCTTCCTGGGATCGTTGGCGAGTTGCAGAAAACGCGCGACCAGTTCGTTCATGCGGAAGGGCTCGGGGCCGCCGATCTCCATCACGCCGTTAATCGGCTGGGAGAGCGCCACGTCAGCCATCACATCTGCGACGTCGTCGGAGGCGATGGGCTGGAAATAGGCCGACGATACCGAGACCGTGTCACCGACGGTTGCCGACTGCGCAATGCCGCCAAGGAACTCGAAGAACTGCGTCGAGTGAACGATCGTGTAGGGAATTCCCGACTCCCTGATCAGCTTCTCCTGAGCCATCTTGGCGCGCAGGTAGCCGCTGCGGGGCAGGCGCTCCGCCCCGACTACCGAGAGCGCAATGTGATGCTTCACGCCGGCGGCCTTCTCCGCCGCGAGCAGGTTCTTTCCGGCTGTTTGGAAGAACTCGAGAACGGCCTTGTCCTCGAACGACGGCGAATTGGCGAGGTCGATGACAACCTCCGCCCCGGCAAGAGCCTTATCCAATCCTTCACCGGTGAAGGTGTTGACGCCGCCACTTGGCGACGCCGCCAACACGTCGTGGCCCTTCACGCTCAGCCTTGCGACGGTCTTGGAGCCGATAAGTCCGGTGCCACCGATGATTACGATTTTCATTTCATTCTCCTGTTCTGACTTCGAAAAGATCTACTTGGAACAACGCCGGCGGCTCTAACCGTGCCGGCCCTGAATTCCTCGATGAGAGCGACGCGCGTCCGCGACTCGCTCGACCGCCAGCGCAAGGGCTTGGCTCAAGCGACACTGTCTTCGCAGCCTTCCCTCGCTTGGCCCCGACCCACGACCTCCGAGGCGCTGCCGTAGTAGCCGAAGCCAAAGCTGTCGGCCGTGCCATAGGTGGCGCAGGACGGAGGCGGTGTTCTCGAGGAATTCCCGAAGAGGTCTGCCAGCGTGGCCGGGATCATGAGGTGCCGCTGTTGTGAGGGCACGACGTTGCGGCGACGCCGCCACGACGTCGTGCCCCTGTTGACGCAACCTCTCGACGGTCGCTAACCGGATGTACCGAGTGCCGCCAATGACCACGATTTTCATGTCGATGTCTCCTGGGGGCTTGCACTTGTTGAATGCAGCCGGCGCGATGCGGCCGGTTTCGTCACTGCGCCGATGCGGCTTCCTCTATGAGCAAGGCGATCGCTTCTGGACGCGAGACCATCAGCGCGTGCGACCCGCCCTCGACGACGATGGTCTTCACCGAATGCGCGCGCTCGGCCATGAACTTCATGACCGCCGGCGGGATATTCCGATCCGCCGAGCCGTAGATCGCGTAGGATGGAATTGTCTTCCAAGAAGGCGCGCCGGAGGGTTCTGCCAGGGCGGCGTCAGCCACCGGGCGTTGTGTCGCCGCCATCAGGCTGGCCTGCGCTGCCGTCACATCGGCCGCGAACTGCAGGTGAAACCTTTCCGGCTGGATGTAGAGGTCCTGTCCTCCATCCGGCCGCGCCACCGGCAGGAGCGCCTCGCCAAGCGTGCTGCCTGGGAACTTCCCCGAAAGCGTGAGACTGGACTCGCCTTTGTCCGGGGCGAATCCGGCCACATAGACCAGCGCTTTCACATTGTTCTTCCCGTTAGCTGCCTCGGTGATGACCGGCCCGCCGTAAGAATGGCCGACCAGGACGACCGGTCCGCCGATGGATCCGATGACGGCCGATACGGCGGCCGCATCGCTTGCAACGCCGCGAAGTGGGTTGGCCGCAGCGATGGTCCGGAAACCGTCCCTGTTGAGCTCGGCGATGACGCCGTTCCAGCTTGACGATTCAGCAAAGGCCCCGTGCACCAGCACGATCGTCGGTTTTGCCTGATGGTCCGCGGCCTGCGTCGTCGCGCTGTCCGACACGCAACATGCGTAAACAAGGGCCAGAGCTCTGATGATCTTGTGCACGTGTCTTCTCCTGTGCGGCGGGTCGTCCGATACCGAGAAGAATGCGCCCACTTGGCGCGCGAAAATATTCGACGGACGGCTCGGTCAGGCGATCCGAAAGTCTAGGACAATGCACCCGGGGGAGTGGCAGCTGTAGCCGGTGGTCGGCGCGCGGGTAGGTTCCCGGCATCGATCGAACGCATCGCCGGCCGCGCCGACGTTCCCAGGCAGCGCGCCCAAGGTTGGCAGGGAGTGCGCGGCCGACTGGCGTCGGCTGTCAGTGCCATGGCGATCAATCCGGCGAAAACTGCAGCGAGACATATACCGCCGTATGGCTCGCCCTCGTCCTCCATCCAATCGACCCGGAAATGCTCCTCAATATAGTGTCCTCACACGACCGGATTGCCAGGGGTCGATCGAACAAAAGAGGGCATGAAAATGTCAGGCGCGGAAACAAGATCAGGCACGGCCGACAATCATGTCTTTAACCGGACTACTGATGTTCCCCTGTCCGACCCGCCGGCAGAGCAGTCGACGGCCGGTATTGTTCATGATCTGGGCAATCTAATTCAGGTCGCTTCATCTGCACTGAATCAGGTCGCCCGCGACCCGAGCGTCTCGACGGCTCCAGCTCTCGACTCCGTAATCGCCAGCGCCAGGACCGCCCTGCAGCAAGCCGCCGCGCTTGTCAGGGAGACGGTCGGCCGGGCCGCGGCAAGTCATCGAGCGCCGGAACATGCAAGCGTGGGCGCCTGCTTGGCCGAGGTCGAAAACCTTGTCCGAAGCGCATGGGAGACGAACGTTCGTCTCGAAGTTCGCCTTGGACGCGATCTACCCGCTGCAAAATGCGATCCGCTGGGTTTGCAGAACGCGGTCTTGAATCTCGTATTCAACGCGCGCGACGCGATGCCGGACGGCGGGTTGATCTCGATAAACGCCGCCGCGGTCGTTCTGGATCCTGGCACTGTCGTCGAACTCCGTATCGAAGACAGTGGAATCGGAATGACGCGGGAGACCGTGCTCCACGCCTTCGATCTCTTTTTCACCACCAAGGGCACGGGCCTGGGCGGCGTCGGCCTGCCGATGGTGAAGCATTTTGCCGAGCGCCACGGCGGGCGCGTCGATATCGAAAGCGCCGTCGGCTCGGGCACGACAGTGATATTGCGCCTGCCCGCCATGGAGGCCCGGCAGGATTAACTGCAAGCCAATAGGGTGCCGGCTCACAGCGCGCCCCTGGAGGGCCATACGCGCCGTACCTTGAAACCGCTCACAGGTTCACTGGACACCGGCAAATCATCGATATCTGTGACGCCGGTTTGTCGGATGCTCATGGCTACCTCTCTTCTTGTAGGCCCGGTCTGCCGGCGCTTAAACCGCGCCGGAACGGTATTGGGTGAAAGATCGTCTGCATGGCTTTGAGCAGCGCGAATTTCGAATCCGTGTGCTCTTGTCCGGTGCGGCTACCGCCGAGGAACATCCTGGCTGAGAGGACCGCCGCAAGATCTTCAGCCATTTCGGGCCGGTCGAGCAGCAGGGGCGCGAAGCTTTGCTGGTCAATCTCGTAGACCACGACGTGGCTCATCGCGCGCAAGGTCGAGGTCTCGCCAATGCCCGCGAGCAGACCGGTCTCTCCGAAAAAGTCGCCGGGAGCGAGGTGGCCGATCTCCTGCGGATGGGCGTCATCTTCGCCGCGCTCTCGGACAATGATGCCCGTCCGAACAATCATGAGGGAGGGCAGCATCTCTCCCTGTCGTGCTATGATGTCGCCCTTGCGATAGGTGCGCACCGTAACCGTTGCCGCGAGGGCTTCTTTTTCGTTGTCCGTCAACGCCGAGAATACTGGTATGGCATTTATAAGCTTGATCGGCGTGACTTCTGGGAGATTTGCCGTCTCTTCGTTCGGCAAGTCATTCATGAGAATCGAAGAGGAGGGTGGCGTTGCCAGCCGCAAACCCGCGGACTTGGAATGACGGTAGACAAGATCGAAGATTTCGTTCGTCGCTGGAATACGCTGGCCAACATTTGCGACCCGAAAAAACAAATCGACCTCGATCGCCGTCGCATCCAGAGCTTTGATGGCGACCACTGGCGGCGGCTCCCTCAGTATTGTGTTGCTGCTTTGTAAGGCCGCGTTCATGACGTCCGCGACGATCGCCGGCATCTTGGTCGGCGCCAATCTTATCGTGATGGACAGCCCATGGCTCTCCTCAGGGCTGCTGACATTGGTCAGCCCTAGCTTCGCGAGGAAGCTGTTCGGCAGCGCCACCACGTTGTGCGCCAAAGTGAGCAGGTGGGTCGATCGCCAGTTGGTCTCCACGACGCGGCCTTCGGTGCCGTCGCTCAGAACGATCCAGTCCCCAAGCACATAAGGTCGGCCGAGGGTGAGCGCGATGCCCGAAAAGACGTCGCTCAGCGTATTCTGGAGCGCCAGTCCGAGTACGATGGCAAAGACGCCCGAGGTGGCGATCAGCGTTCCGACCGGCGCACCGAAGACGAAAGCCAGGATCGACAGCAGCATCCCAACATAGACGGCGCCGACGACGAGGTCCTGCAGAAGGCGGGCCTCGCGCGGCTTTCGCTCGAACACGAGATAGATGCGGACAAACCCGATCAGCGCCCAGGCAAGGTGAACCCACCACAGCAACTTGGCCGAACCGACGAGGATTGCGCTAGCGGTTGTCTCGGTGCCCCGTGTCGGTTCGTAGGGGAGCACGGCTCCGTCAAGCAGCAGGACCGACATGGTAAGGAAGAATGCGATCTGGACAATCAGCCTGGTGGTGGAGAGCCGCCGCGGAATGACGTGCCAAACGACTATGCCGGCGAGACCGACCAGCACCATGTAGAGATGGGGAGCATTCCACCAGCTCGTGACCGGATCCGAATCCATAAAATCCTCGCACAATCCTCGCCTCGGCGCATGACGAGCGATCCTTCGGTGTTAATCCTTGCCTTTCTCCAGAATCGCTTCGGTTATCGAGTTCGGCAGCCGGCGCGGCGTCTCGATCAGGCCCAGCAACGGCATGACGACGAGAAAGAACGCGAAGTAGTAGAGGGTCGACACCTGCATGGCGGGGATATACCAGCCTTCCGCCGGCTTGGACCCCAGCCAGCCAAGGAAGAGGGCGTTGGCGACAAACAGCCAGAAGAACCGCCTGTACAAGGGCCGGTAGACGGCCGAGCGCACCTTCGACGTGTCGAGCCAGGGCACGAAGAACAACACGGCGATGGCGCCGAACATGGCGAGCACCCCGCCGAGCTTCGAGTCGACCGGCCCGATGTTGAAGGTGACGGCGCGCAGGATCGCGTAGAAGGGCAGGAAGTACCACTCGGGCACGATATGCGCCGGCGTCTTCAGCGGGTCGGCGGCGGTGTAGTTGTCTGGATGCCCGAGATAGTTCGGCACGTAGAACACGAAGTACGCAAAGGCGAGCAGGAACACCACGGCCCCGAGCACATCTTTCATTGTGGCATGGGGCGTGAAGTCCACGACGTCGGTTTTTGACTTCACGTCGATGCCTGCCGGATTGGTCTGGCCGGCGACGTGAAGCGCCCAGATGTGCAGGATGACGACGCCCGTCAGCATGAACGGCAGCAGGTAATGCAGCGCAAAGAAGCGGTTGAGAGTCGGATTGTCCACCGCAAAGCCGCCGAGCAGAAGCTGCTGGATCCATTCGCCGACCAGCGGAATGGCGCTGAAGAAGCCGGTGATGACGGTCGCGCCCCAGAACGACATTTGTCCCCAAGGCAGCACGTAACCCATGAACGCCGTAGCCATCATCAACAGAAGGTTGGTGCAGCCGAGGACCCACAGCAGTTCGCGCGGCGCCTTGTAGGAGCCGTAATAGAGGCCACGGGAGACATGGACGTAGACCGCGATGAAGAAGAACGACGCGCCGTTGGAGTGCAGGTAGCGCAACAGCCAGCCGGAATTCACGTCGCGCATGATCTTGTCTACGGAATTGAAGGCCAGTGTCGTGTCGGCCGCGTAGTGCATGGCCAGCACGACGCCGGTAACGATCTGCGCGGCCAGCATCATCGACAGGATGCCGCCGAACGAATAGGCGTAGTTCAGGTTGCGCGGAACCGGGTAGACGATGAACTGATCATGCACCAGGCGCGGCACCGGCAGGCGGGCGTCGAACCAGCGTCCGATCCTGGTCTTGGGAATATAGGTGGAATGCCCACCGCTCATCGGAGTGCCTCTGGTTTTGAAATTGCCGGTATCGATATCGGCCGGCGCTCCTTGGCCAGCCGCCCTTTAACACGGATGAGCGGGTTCACTCGCGGTCACGAACCTTCCTCGACGGGACAGCGTAGTAGATCGGCGGGACTATCGCGCGAGCAAACCCGTTACCGCCGCGCCTAACCGGCTTCGCCGTCGTGGCGACGGCGCAGACCCTCAGGAAGATCTGCAGCATCCTCGAAAGAACGAATCCGAGCGTCATTTCCGATGCTCCTTGGTTGGGTTGTGGAGGACCCAAGCATGCCAGCCTTTCCAGTGTTCGAACTATCACGCCGAGGACGCATGCATCCGATACGTTGGTCTATGGGTTCCTGACTGAAAGGCTGCGCCGGACGGCCGAGGCGGCCGAGTCAGGACTGCGTGCGGCCGTTGCAGGATGCCGCACGAGCGCTGGCGAGCGCCTCGTCAATGATGCGGCGGATAGTACGCGCGCAACGGCCGCACTGGGCGCTGCAGCCGAGACAGCCATAGACCTGGCGGATCGAGCACGTCCGCTCCGCCTTGACGGCGGAGCGGACATCCTGATCGCTCAACACATTGCACGAGCACACGATCATGGCGCGATAAGTCTCGATGCCGACCTGGTGCGGCTCTGACCCGACAAGCGGGTCAGTAGTCCCAGACAGCCGGTACGCAACGAAAGACATCGCCGTCCACCGCCACATGGCAGATGGAAGGGAATGGCAGGTGAGTGGCCACCAGCGGCTCACGGGTCGCGGCCAGCTCCCGCAAAAGATTGATGCGGACGCGGGCCGCCTCCTCAGGATCGTGTTCGAAGCCGTTGTGCCAGTCGGGTTGGTCGAACCCGACCTGGAACACGGCGTCGCCGGCGAAGGTCAGCCTATCGCCGCCGGACGCCAGGCGGACCACGCTGTGCCCCGGGGTGTGGCCGCCAGTGAGCGTGACAACCACCCCCGGCGCCACCTCGTGCTCCGTCTCAAACGGCCGCAACTGGCTGCGGTACTCGTTCACGAACCGCTTGGCCGCCCGCCGAAGCGCATCCGGGAACCCCGTTGGCATGGAGGCGCGGGAGAAATCGGGCGACTCCCAGAACTTGAGCTCGGCGGCCGCCACATGAATCCGCAGATCCGGACGCAGCTGGTCCTTCACCCCGTCGATGAGCAGCCCGCCGATATGGTCCATATGCATATGGGTCAGCACCACGTCGGTGACGGATGCGAGATCGATGCCGGCTGCCTCCAGCCGCGAGACCAACCGCCCGGCCCGCGGCAAGTGCAAGTCCGGGTCCGCCCCCAGCCCGGCGTCCACGAGTATGGTCTGGCCGCCGCTGCGCACGACAACCACGTTCAGCGGCCACTCGAGCACGTCCGGCGGCAGGAACATGTCGTCCAGCCAGGCCGCCCGGACGGCCGGGTCGACGTTGTATGCCATAACCGGGGCTGGTATCGGCAGCACTCCATCGCTGACGATCAGCACATCGATGTCGCCGACCTGCAGCGCGTAGCGCGACGGAACCAATTCGGGCTCCGGTCTACCGTTGCCGTGCTTCGCGTTCAGGCTGTCGGCGCAATGCTGGATCGAGGGGTGTGAAATGTTGTCCAGGGTCATGTTTGTCTCCTGCTGACCACGGCCGTATCGGCCACCTCCGCCGCTGGCGCCCGTGGATTTGGCATGAGCCTCCATGGACCGCCACCTGGCGTCTTCGGAGGAAGTTGCACCGCCTCGGCCTGCGCCACCATCGGACGGAAGCACCGGTCAGGCGATGCGAAAGTCTATGGCAGACCCGTTGCGAGCATGGGTGATATCCCGCGAAAGTCGGAAGACGCCGCTTTGAGCAGCGAGCAACGGCTGTGCCTCTCGCCTGTTGGCAGTACGCCCAGCTGGTGTTGACACCAGCTTGCTTGCCGCCGCGGCATTCTCGATCGGTCGCGCCAACCATCCCATTCGCACGTCGTTACCGCCTTTTGCCGCACGCGTCGCCCAAGGGTCTTTCCAGCCTTGAAATAGCTGGACTATACATGGCTGCACAAACCTGACTGACGAACAGGACGACAATAGAATTGAAGAGCAGGCATAACTCGCCCTTCCCGCTCATGGATTGAGTCGATGCACCTGACTCCTGGAGCATAGAAACTAGATTGGCCACTTCTAAGCGAAGTTGAGCATAACTGGTTGATATTGAATAATTTTGGTGGGCCCGGAGGATGTATCAAGAACTTTGATTTCATTGTCTTTTTCGCGGGCCAAAATCAGAAATCTTCCCGTATCGCTCCGTATGGTTCCGCGTCTAAGCAAAGGACGCTGCACAAGATGGCGCTTCATGCAGGTCCTAGGATGTGGGCTTTGCGTGGTATGATTTCGCGTAGCGATCAGCCGCCGCTGTCCAATTCCGTTCCGGTTCTCAGGCACTCCAGATAGGCGCGATAGGCGAAGCTGCGGTCGCGCTTCTTCCCGGTGGTTTCCACGAGAATATCGGCTTCGGCCAGCGCCTCGATCGCACGGATCGCGGTCGGCTTGCTTGCGCCGATCAACTTTATGGCCGAGGCAACACTCACGATCGGATGACGCGGCAATTGCTCGAACAGTCTACTGCCGAGACGGAGGCGAACTGGGCTTCGAGCAGTCGCATCCGGTCCACGGATACGATAGATTGTCGCCGACGACCGGGCGGTTTTTTTCGGTCCCTGATGTGGCTCTGCCCTCACCTACCGCCGAAGTTGCCAACCGCGCCGTTGGTCGGTTCGATGATCGAGGGAGGCATACATGAGGGTCAAGCCTACGCCGTGAGGAAGGACTCGACGCCGGGAGCTCGAACAAACTGAACATAAGAAAAGAGAAAACTTCGTGTGCACGGCGCGTGCATGTCACCCTCTAACCACTTGTTTCTAATTCCTATCCGTCCAGTCCATCATGGGCGCCACGGCCACTCTATGATCTTGATTTCAGCATTTTCTCTGTAACATCAATCGTTAGAACCTGCCGAGTGCACACGAATTTACGCCAGAATACGACCCTTTTCGCCACGTTTCGATCTCTCGGTCCACACGGAGCGCACACGAAAAAATGGCCACCTACACAAAACTCTCGTCCGGCTCCTGGCGTGTTCAAGTCCGTCGCAAACAAGCTCGTCTGGCACAAGCACAACACCAAAGGTATCAAGCTGTCGCGCTCGCTATGAGTACGCCTACCGTTCGGTGCCGATCCATTCCAGGGTTGCGGGGATGGTGCAGGCCCAACGCCTCCGCTGGCCTGATAGCAAGCTGCTGTTCCCGTCACATACGGACAACACCCTGCCCCGCGGTAACTTCCGCAAGGGGCTGGACAGGTTCAAAGCCCTGAGGGTGTGCCCGACTACTTCCAGCTCTACGACCTCAAGCGCATCGCGATCTCGCTGATGCTGGCGGGTCAAGGGGTGTCGCATGAGGCCATATCACACTACGTCGACCACAAGGGAAATCTCGAAACGACCATGATCTATGATCTCGGACGCGTTAACCCCATGCGCCCGGTCACTGAAAAGCTCGGCGCCCTTCTCGGCATTTAGAAATAAGACCCAGTGCCCCCAAAAGAAAACGCGGTTACGGCGCATCTTGGGTAAAGATCTCTGCGCTCCAATTATCTGGCCGTTCCTCAGGCAACGATGTCGGCGATAAGATCGGCCAGCGGTCGTTCGTCGCCGGCAAAACTGCCAATCGTGGCGTCCATCACACGCTCACGGTCCAGCACGTCGTCGTTAAACGCGAAGCCGGCATGCTCGGTGAGCATCGCCAGGAACGTGAGCTGGGTTCGCCCATTCCCCTCCCGAAACGGATGCACGGCATTGATTTCCGCGAGTGCGTGGGCCGCACGCGTCGCAAAGTCTTGCGCTGACAGCCCCATCAAGTAGTTAGCCGCTGCGAGTTCGCTAAAAATCCGGTTCATTTCCCCATCGATATATTCGGGGTAACAGAACCAGTTGCCGCCTTTGCCGATGCGGATCGCCCTCACCTCGCCGGCCCAATCGTAGACATCCTGGAACAGGTGATGGTGAATGGCTCGATAGTGGGCATAATCGAGCGCACCGCTCGGAATCGGCTCGTCGGCTCGGATCAGGAAGAAGGCCAACTCGGCTTCATCGAGTTCGCCCTGGTCATGGACATCAAGCTTGTTGCGGAGAACTGTCGTGCCGGGATAGCAGAGCGGGTCGGCTTCGGCGGCATAGACCACAGGGCATGCTTACTTCTTGGCAATCTGCTTCTTGACGAGCGTGCGCCGCTCATCGCCACTCAATCCGCGCTCGCGGCTTTCGCCCAGTATTGCGCCCATGCGCGGCGATAGCTTCATGCCCTCGACTGCGCTGATTTTCTCGCCCTTGCGGCTGCCGAGGATGAACTGGCCTGTTTTGGTTGACCGGACGGTGGTGGTGGTCTTCTTCATGGACCCATATTACCACACCTGCCGATCCTCGGGCAAAGTGAATTTGGGGCCTTCAAGTTGTACAGGGAACGTTACTGCACTTGCAAACAAGCCTATAAACCTGGAGAAAATAACCACTTCGATCGGGTTTGAACCCGCTCGCTTGGCGAAATAAATGTCAGATGACAGAAGGGTATGAGTGGCATGACAGACGCACCGTACACTGGGTTCCGTTTTGAACACAGCCGCAAGGACATGAACATGCCGAATGGCATGCTCAGGATGCAAATAATCGCAGTTGCACAGTCCCTTGAAGAAGCCAGGGAACTGGCCGGAGATATTCTACCGGAGCAAGGACTTCGCTTAATCGCAAGCGGCGAAGAGGTACTCAAGGCGGCAAGACTGGTGCATTTGAAAGACGGCGAGGCAAAGGTTCTATGAACGGCCATCCCAAGCGCTTATAGATACGGAAAAAACCGAGAGGCGAATGGTGCGCGTCCTTACAAAATGGGTAGTTGAGTGTTGACGGCTCTGCAAGCGGCCTCAGTGATCACGGCCTTGCTGGCAGCAGCCTTGTGGCTTTGGTCAACCCAAATCGATATGCCACCTTTTACAGCGACTGTCTTCCGGGACGGTCAGCCAATTGAGCCGCCGCGACATGCTGACGGAAGCTGCCAGACAAGGGGCGCCCTCGCCGTTCAAGAACTTCGCGCCGACCTTCACCAGTCGCCAGAAGACGCCACTTTACAAAAGCTTCGCGGCTACCTGGCTGACCCCGCTTCCCTTCCCAATCCGAATGACCATTGAGCGGACAGCGGGCTCATCCGTCGGATTCAGCCAACGGCACGCGGCAAGCCAAAATCCACGGCGTGGTCCATGAAATTCCCGAGGGAACCCGGCTTGAACGAATGTTTTACCCGCCAGAGCCCCGCTTACGGCAGACGAAGTGAATGGACATTCGCCGATATTGGGCTGGCATGGGAGGCCCACTACCGCAAACGGTAGCGCCTCCTGCGCTGGGTGAGGAAAATATGGCGGGCGGGAAAGCTGTACACAATTTCGGAATGTGTTGGCTTTTCAATAAAAGCCTGCTATTTCCGAAGCGTTCGCGGTGTGTCCACAGCAACGCAAACGAGACCCAGACGCCGACACGTCTAAAGGCCTCATATTCGCAGACTGTACGGGAGCGTCGAGGGTCCAAACCTCGGCGCTTTCGTGTTTCCGGATATACAGATTGTAATTTGGACAGTCAACGCCGCGTTGACTATTAGCGCACTTGTCCTCGTTAATTCCTCGTCCTTAGTCGCCGTAGTGATCGTCGAATTGTCCAATCAGTGTTTCGGCGATTGCGTGTCCAGTGCTGCCGATAGGGTTCGCTTGCAATTGCGGATCACTGTTTACGCGTACGCGGCGATAGTCGTCGGGTCAACGACAACAAACTTCGAGCGTAGCGTTCGCGATAATTGCGTTGTACTGGCCTTCTGTCCTCGCGCTTATCGTCGAATGACAGGATCTTGTCATCATAAAACGCAACGCGGTTCGCGTAGCGCTATAGAGGCGGAGCCCTCCTACTGACGACGCGCCATCCAGGAGCGCGCGCATGGCTAAGCGACCGGTGTAAACTCTTTCCACTAGCGGCGGTTGACGGCAGTGTGACGGCGAGTAGCGTGCCTCTTGCCAGGATATATTTGTGCGCTTAGTCTCCATGAACTTGGGGTGAATTCAGTCATGCTGATGCGCGTGTTCGCTGTTCTCGCGGTTTTGCTCTCCACGGCCGCAGCCGCGGCCGCAACATGCACTGTTCCAAGCTACAATACGTTCTATACGATCCCTGCTAATCACACCGCGGCCGAGGCTTTCAAGGGAAAGTTCGACTATCCGGCGGCGACGAGCGAGCCGCTGCCAGGTTTCCTGTCGATCGACTACCATGCAGACTGGAAAGCGTACCTCTGGGCAGTCCTTAACTACGCCTACGAAGGTAACGATACGGTCGATTTCGACGTCACTAAGAACACCGACAGGGGCTGGTACCATGCCCTTTGGATGCAGGTTGGAGAAGATGGAAGAGAGTTCTTCCATGGGCTCACGCAGGAACGCCCGACGCGGCCCAATCAGCTTAAAGAGAATACCAGCACGACCTTTTTCACCTGGGCGGTGGGGTACTATAACAGTTTCGGCGCGACGACCTATGCCAAGGTCTATGCCGATCCTTGCAATCCGGTCATTGACAACATCCTGTTTCCGGTCGGAACGGTGTCGTTCAAACTGCTCTTCACATCGGCTACCGAACAACAATTGCCCTACCTCGCCGGCGCGCCCAGCTGGCAAACCCACACCGGTAGCGGCAACGGTCCGAACGGCCGCAGCGAGCGGTCGATGCGCCTGCTCCAGGTCGACATCGCGGTGCGCGACCCGCGGGACAGCGCCACCGGCTGGGTCTTTGGCACCTTCGTCTACAACAACGCCGTCGCCGATCCTGACCCATGGCGTCGCCTGCGGCCCGTGGGGCTGGCCTGGGGCAACGATCCAGCCGCAGCGCCCGGGCAACCGCTGCTCGAAAGCGTGACCGACCCAACGCTGCAATCCATCCTGTTCGGATGGGCCGGACGCGAAGAACTGGGCTGGGGTGGGCGCGCTAATGGACCGGCAGACAACCTTCTGAGCTCTTGCCTGTCTTGCCACGGTAGTGCGCAATTCCCGCGCAGCGACGACTTCGGCAATGTGCCGCCGGCGGGTGCGGTGACCAACGTGCCTAAGCGGCTTACCGACTACTTCCGAAACGTCAAGGCGGGCGAGGTCTTCGACCTCAAGACCAAGTTCTTCGGAACGCCGGTCATTGTCGACGCGGCTTCCGTGGACTATTCGCTGCAGCTGCAGCGTGGGCTCGAGAACATGTGCAGCGAGGCGAAGTCCGGCCGCGCACCGTTCGATGTCGAAGGCGTCCCAGCAATTTGCTTGCCGCCGCTCAATTCCGGTGGACCAGCCCTGGCGCCTGACGCAGCAGCGGACGCCTTCGAACAACTGCAGTCGATTGACTTTGATAGTCTGGTCAATACTCCGGTCCGCTAGTTTAAATCCACTGCCGATAACCATCAAATTCGAGGGCGCTATGCGCGTGCGTTGCCGGAGGAGGCACGAACGTGCGTCTTGAGGAATGGAACGTCCGCTGATCCATTCCTAGTACGGTGATCGTAGTAGGCTTCGGCATGTCTGATTCACAGTTATTTAGAGCGGGCCCCTCGCTTGCAGCACGACCAGGAGCGATCGTGCACGTCAGGCGACCGCATTCGCTGCGCGGCTACATCTATCAGATCTACGCAGGCGCCGTTGCGCTGATCGAACTCGCAGACCACGAAGTTCTCCACCTCGAAGTCGCCGAGGACTATTCCATCGCTACCGAGCGTGCGCTGAAGGCAGTACAGGTCAAGGACTCAGCGATTGGGCGCTGCCGCGCTACAGCCCTCGGGTTCGATCAAGGGCATCCGCCACAAACAGAGCCTTTGGGTGGAAGTCGACCTGGAGTAGCCGTGGCCGTCCACAAACGGCAAAGCGTTGATTTAATTACGCAAGTCGTGATTTGCGCGGGTAACCTCCACTGGAAAGGTTCGTGCTCAGACGGCTTAGTGTCGATGGAGCATCTAGACGGCACCGTCCGCCTGACTACTGTGTGGTTGCCAGTTTAGTCGCCGATACTGCCGACGGAAGAACGGAGCTGAGATGCCCGAAGCAACCTACGCATACGCCCGCTTGCGTCTATGGCGTTGGAGGGTGCGGAGAGCGCTTCAACCCATCCCCATCGCACTGCTCAGCATGTGGCCAGTCAGCATTACGGCGATCCTCCTGCTCGCGTGCTTCTTGTTTCCGGGAACGGCGTCAGATCAGGTGGACGAAGCGATGCTTGGCTACGTCCGTCACAGCGAGGCGGTCGATATTCAATGGACCAAGTTCGCGATCACGTTTCTGTCGGCCGCAGCACTCTCAGCCATATTGCGCCGTCAATCCGCTGTCTTGATTTCACGATCGACGGTTCCGTTTAGCTATCGCGTTTGGATCAGCGGGATCGTTGGAAGCCTTGCGCTGATCCTTCTGGCGGTCTTGTTGGTTCGCCTCAGGGACGAATTGGCACCGGCGAGCTACGGGCTTCTTGCCCTACTGAGCGTCCTGATCATCGCGTACGTTCATTCGGCGCGAAGGGCTGCGCTCGACTCGCGCCTATCGGCGCACTCGTCCACGACGCGACGCGGACACCGCCTGCCGACGGTGCTCTTGGCTTACCTGTTGCCCATTCTGCTGCTGAGCGCATTCGCGGCTTCGACAAGGGATGAAACCTTTGGTCTTCCCATCAGCATGATTTCGATCTCACAGGCACTCGGTCCCCTCAACATACTCCTCTTGGCCTGCTGCTTTTGGACGATCGTTACATCGTGGCTGGTGCGTTTCGGCCGGCGTACCAGGCTACCTGCCGTTGGGTTTCTGGTCGTGCTGGCGGTCGGCCTAATCGCGCTGAACGTGAACGACAATCACCAGATCCGCCGGATCGGACATTTTACTCCATCGATAGAACTCGAGAATGCTTTCGGCAGTTGGCTCGCCTCCCGACCCGACCGCGCCGACTTTGATACCTATCCGGTGATCTTGGTTGCCGCTGAAGGTGGAGGCATCAGGGCCGCAGTGTTCACGGCCACGGTCCTTTCTCGGCTTGTCGACAGATGCCCGCGGCTGGCCCACCACATATTCGTAGTTAGCGGGGTTTCTGGTGGCTCGATCGGTGCCGCTATCTATGCGGCAGCAATGAAAGCCAAGCCGCCCGAAACCGAGGCGAGCCGATGCGATCTAGAGGACGTGAGTTCCTCGACGTATCAGGATGCTGCAATGGAGGTGTTGGCTGACGACCACCTTTCACCGTTGCTCAGTCGCTACTTTTTTACTGAGATCTTCCAGCAATTCTGGCCTGTCCCCGTTCCAGCTTTCGATCGTCAACTTGGGCTCGAGTGGAGCTTGGAGCGTTCCTTTGCACGTGTTTTCGGGGAGGACGTCCTGTCTAATCCGCTTTATGGCCTCGTCCCGACTGAAGAGGCCGCTAGCGTTCCGTACCTCATCCTGAATTCGACGAGAGTTCGCGACGGTCGGCGGGTCAGCATGAGCCCGATCTATCTCAGAACTGACGCGAAAGGCGGCGGGGACGACTGGCATGCCGTGGACTATCTCAATGGCCCGCCACTCAGCGCGGCGGCGGGTACAAGTGCGCGGTTTCCGTTCATTTCGCCGCCGGGGTCATTCACATCCCTTACCGTGGAACAAGAAGGTGAGGTTTGGGTCGAGGACCCAGACTTCAAGGGGATCAAAGACCAATACGTTGACGGGGGCTATTTCGATAACTCGGGGGCGCCGACACTTATGGGAGTCTACCGGGAGCTCGATAAATACCGGGAGGACAGAGGAGCCGATGCACCGAAGTTTTCTATCCTGGTGGTGCATGTCGGTAACGAACCTCTCTGCGACGCTGCTCAGGCGAGCGCCGACGAAACACCGTGCTCGGAACCCAAAGATTCAGGCGGCTACTCGAGCGTTCTTGCCGAAGCAAGCATCGCCCTTGAGGCGGTGGACCGAGTACGTAGCGCGCGAGTGGACTATGGCTTGAGTGAGCTCGAAGATTTGGTCTTGGCCACTTCCGAGATGCGCGTGACGCTCGATCCACGAGGTAAGACGGACGAAGAATTGATCGCGATGGCTGAAGAGGCGATTGCCAACCAGCCGAGCACTCTCGATAGGTACTACAGCATCCAAATGCGCGATCGCGGCGTGACAATCCCGTTAGCCTGGCTTCTTTCTCAACGGGCGATCGACGACCTGCATACTCAGTTGGACCCTCTTACGCCGGAGACCTGCGCCAGAGACGCGTCCACCCGTCGAAATGGCTACGCCGCCTGTCAGATTGGCGAGTTGCTGACGTCGTTTGTGGAACTGACCCAAGCCGAGTAGCCCTCGACGCTTGGGCGAGCGACTGCCCACGACCGCGCTCTAGTGCCCTGCAACTGGTTTGATCTCGATGTCCACGTAGGGCGTGCCCGTGACCAGGGCCTCCATGTCGGTGCGCTGTGGCTGCGGCTGGCCGAGCAGCGCCTTCTCGTGGCCGGCGTAGTTGGGCAGCCCCGCGATCTGTGCGGGCGTGAGAAGTGGACCATAGGTTTCGGTGTTGGCGACGCGCTTGCCGAGTTCCACCATCAGGGCGGAGCTCGGAATGGGTTTGTAGGGCGTGCGGGCGGTAGAAACGACGGCCTTAGGGCCGGACGCCGGCATGTTGCCGGCGGGAAGCGGCAGGATCGCGTCGAGGATGGTGCTCGACTCGGTCTGGGTGCCGTCCTCGTCCTCGTTCCACGGCGTGGAATTGGTACTGCCGTGATGGCCGACCTTCAGGAAGTCCAGCCGCCCATCGAGCTTGGCCCTTTGCTTGTTCCAGGCGACGTTCCAGGCGCCGTTCGCCTTTGTGCCTTCTTCGAACGGATCGTCCCACTCGGCGTCGCCCACGAACAGGAGTCGGCGCCCGCGCCACTCGATCAGCAGCATGATGCTGGTGTTGTTGATCAGCCTGTCGTTTTCCTCGGAGTAGGCAAAGGCATTGGACATCATCCGCGACTGGAGGCGGAGAAAGTCGAGGGCGCTAATGTTTTCGGGCCGTGCGCTCGGCGACTGGGGCGCGCCGATCACGCCGGCTGCCGCCTTTGAGAATGTCTGGAAGTCGGCCGCCAACTCGTCGCCGCCATAGTAGAAGTCGATATTGATATCCGGCCCCAGGACATGGAACGCCACGTCGCCTTGCAGCGTCTCAAGCTCGAGATCGGCGGCGGTGCTTTCGGTGTGAAGATATACGGGTTCAATGCCGTTCTGCTGTGGCAGGGTTTCGGTGAGAGCCTTGATGGCGCCCTTGGGGTTGATGCCGTAGCGATCGACGATGTCCTGCAGGGCCGGGCTGAGGGCGACGCCGCGCGCGGCGACATTGACCATCGCCCGGTCTGCCAAGTCGTGAAAGGCGTGGGCGAGCTCCGCCTGGGGGTGTTCGGGGTTCATGGCCGCGCTCAACCACAGGTTCTCGATCGCAACGTCCTCGAACCAGTCGGGGTCGAAACCCTTCATATGATCGTCATGGCCGTGGCTGACGACGACGAGGTCGAGACGGTGTTTGCCGTCTTCAAGCGGAAGCTCGGGCTTCAGCAGGTCGAGCGCCGGCTTCAAGAAATCATCGCCGGCTGCCTTGGTGCCGCAGTCGATGAGAATGTGGAAATCGTCGACGTTGCCGTCCTTTATCCGCGCGTCGGGAATGCGGACATAGATGCAATCACCACAACGCACGCTGTAGGCACGGATCAGGAGCTTATCTGCCATTGGCTCTCTCCCATTTTCTCGTGCTCGTCCGAGTGGATGCCCACATGCGGCGAAAGCGAGAACCGCAGGATGCCGTCTACGGCCTCGGCGGTCAGCGGCGCCACGGTCTTCTCGAGGATGCCGAGCTGGCCGCCGGCGATCTCGCCGATGCGGCCGGTCTTTATGCGGGCGGCCAGCGCATCAAGGAACGATTGTTTGCGCCGTCGACCAGCCTTTCTTTCGGCCCGTATCTCGGTCTGCACCGCCGTCAGTTCTTCGGCCGGCGTATTCGCACCGTCTTCCTCGTCCTCGCCGATCAAAGTCTGGGTGCCGGGCTTGCGCATCCACGAGAGCAGATTGCCGTCGATGTCGAACGCCAGGGTGCCGCCGCAGAGCATGCTGGTCGTCTCGCCCGCGAAACGCCCGAAGCGTTCGTCATCGAGCAGCACGGGCTCGCGCCAAGTGTATTGCAGCAGCACCTGTTGCGGCTGCCGCCGCGCGTCGCTAGTAAATTTTGAAGCGTTTGCCAGACCCTGCACCGCGACATCGGCACTGTAGGGGATGAACAGGTTGCGGCGATTGTCGTCGAGGAAGCGGTAGGCCGCGGACCGGGAACCGGCGATATCGGCAGGATCGTGATAGACCTCGGTGCGCAGCCGCTGGAAAATGTCGTGTGGCCGCCGGAATTGCTCAGCTACTTCCGAGCTCAGTATGCCGCGCTCCTGGAAGACGTCGATCATCAGCTGCCGCGTGCCACGGGAGTCGGTGGGGTTGACGATCTCCTCGTTGCGCAGCACCGCGATGGCGTAGTCCTCGAAGGTCACGTCGACCGGCGGCAGGAGGTCGAGGGGCTGCACCGCCATGCACTGCATATTGCTAACGGTATACCAGAACGCCTGCAAGATTGAGCGACCGCCGTCCCTGTATCGAGGTGCCAGTTTGCGGACGATGTCGAACATGGCGCCAGTCAGCACTTGCGACATGTAGTGCTGGCGCTGGTCGTCCTTAATCTTATCGTAGTGGAGCGTGTTCAACGCGCTGCGCAGATAGGGCTGGTCCGCGACGGCCTTGCCGAACTCTTCGGCGAGGCTCGAGAGGGCGCTGTTGGTGTCCAGGTTGCCGCCGGTGGCTTCGGCCAGCCACTGGCGAAGCTTGTTGTTTCGGAAGGCAATGAGGATTGCCGAAAGGTCGCCGACGAATTCGTGGAAAGCGGCCGTCTCGGCGCGGATCGATTCCGAAAGCAGAGGACGAAGGCCGTCGAGAACGGCATGGCCAAACTCATGGTTGATGATATCGGCCGAGAGGCATGTGTAGATCCGCTTTTCGCCGCTGTCGAAATAGTAGAACTGCAGCGACTTGCTCTGGCGATCGTAATAGGCGTTCTCCCCATAGCCGGCCGTGGGGACGACGATCAGCCGGTTGCCCTCGAAGGCGAACGGAATGGGCCTGCCGAGACCGAAGCCGTTCTCGTAGAACTCGAGAGCGTTCTGCAGGGTGGCCCAGACATTGACCTGCCGGTACTGCGGCGAGTCGACATTTGCCTGATCCAGCGTCGCACCGCCTGGGCCTACGAAGGCATTCTTATCGGCATTCCACTCGGCAGGCGGTGTGAGGATCTCGGTGGAGGCGTCGTAGTCGACGACGGCGAAGCAGGCGCTGGTGGGGCCATCCCCGATACCGGGCTCCCACGGGACCTCGAACGACTCATCATACTCGAGCACCGGATTCCGCACGCGGACCGTGGGATCCTGGAAGTAGGCGTCGAACGGAATGCGGAGCTTCAGCTCCTTTTGCGCGTCCCGCGTCAGGTAGCGCCGGGCGGCGTAGAGCCCGGTCCTCGTCCCTTTGGTCTGAGATGTCGCTTTGGGTCCGGCGGGCATGGCGAGACTCCGAAACTCAGAATTGAAGTTCAATACCACACGTAGCATATCGACGATGCGACAACAGCACGACATGTAGTCGGCATTGCTTGTCGGAACCAGCGTGCTTCTGAACAATTGCCGCAGCTCACCGCCCCGGCTGCCCGCGGGTTCCTGCATGAGAGGCTTTCGTACGCCTGGCGGCACCCGAAACCCTTCAGCATAGCCGCCGTTCAGCATGACGAACCTGGCGGAGGTATCGTGCTGCCGTTCACTTCCCGGTGGGACGGGCGCCAGAGAGTCGATGCCTCGTCAAATCTTTCCCAAAACCGATTCTCGTATCCCAATATCACCCATAAGCACACGCAATTCGAGCTGAGGCGCGAGTCAGAAAGTTCGAAAAGCTTCCAGGAAGCCCAGCCAAACTGGATGCCCTGTGGACAATTTCGCCCCGGTGGCATCGCTCAACGCCGCTGCAGCCGCTGATTCTGCAAGTAAGTCAAAAGGTTGCCTGAAGTTTGCGCGAACTTCGCCGCGATCCCATTCGCAGTTCGACAGCACTAGATTCAGGAGCCGTTTTTTCTCGTTTGCGGCCTGTTTCGCAAATAGTCGGCTGGCATCCCGGGCCAGCTCCAGGAGCCGCAGGCCGTCCTCCATGTATGATTCTTGCGCCTCGCTGTGCCGCTCGATCTCGCGTAGCAGTCGCGTCTGTTCCACTCGCCATTGCGCCGACATGCGGTCATAGAAAGCATTGTCGATACGTCCGTCGAGCTTATCCAGATACATAGCCTGCAAGCGGTCTTCGACGCGTTTGTACTGCGTCTGGCAGCGTTCGATGGCCTGTTCCTGCTCACGCCGCTCATCAGCATGGCTTGCCTTTAGCGCGTCGCGCATCCAAGTCAGCACTTCCTCATCGAAATGAAGCCTGTCGAGCAAAGCGGCAAACGTCTTGTCCAGTACCTCCTCCCGCACATATTTGCGCCGACAGTCTGCATAGCCGCCACGCCCTTTGTCGGCATGCCCGGTACAGTGGTAGTAGACATATTTCCCTCTCTTGACCTCGGCCACGACCGCGCAGTTGCACTCGACGCAGGTCATGAGCCCCGTGAACGCAAATTCATAGCCAAAGGAATGGATCGGGGTCGCGTTCCGGCCGGTCAGAACGCCTTGGACACGCTCCCACAGCTCGATCGATACCAGCGGCTCGTGCTGGCCCTGATGCATCTTGCCATTCCACTGAAACATTCCGGTGTAGAGCCGTTTGCGCAGCATCGAATGCACGGTGCTCACCGGGGCCGGGTTGCCGCTCTTGGGGTAGATCAGTCCTTCACCATGGGCCGCTTTCGTAAGCGCCTTGAGCGAATATTGGCCGGTGGCGTAACGCTCGAACAGCTTCGTGACGACGGGAGCCAAGGCCGGGTCCGGCTCGATGACCTTCCTGCCGTCCTTGCCCGTCACGTTTAGGTAGCCCAGCGGTGCCTTGGACGGCCAGAGCCCCTGCTCGGCCTTCTCCATCTGCCCCTTACGCGCTTCCTCGGAAAGGTTGTCGATGTAGTTCTTGGCCATCAGCACCTTGATGCCGTGCATGAACTTTTCCGAGGAGCGTGAGTCGTTCGACAGCACGACGCCTTCCTTGGCAAGGTGGATCTCGACATCCAACTCGTCGAGCGTCACCCAATCCTTGAGGTTGCGGTAGAGGCGATCGGTCTTCTCGACCAAGATGACACGTACGCCTGGATGTTTGCGCAGGTATTTGACCATCTCATTAAAGTTGGTCCGGCCGCTGCTTTTCGCGGTCTCGACGTCCACGTATTCTTGGATGATGCCAAACTGTCTCTGAGCGGCATATTCTCTCAATAGCTTGCATTGTGCCGGGATCGAGAAGCCCTCTTTCTCCTGCTCCTTCGAAGACACGCGTGCATACAGAAGCGCCTTGACCAAACTGCTGGGCTTAGCGATTTGAGCAGTTCGCCTGTCCATTATCTCCTCGCGGCGATTTAGAGTGGTGGCAAGTCAACGCTACCTGCCAAGCGAGCGACCGTCGCGTCAGCCAGCTGCGATCCGGCGATGGCATCGGGTTGGAGGTGCCGGGCCAGACGCGAGGCTGCTTCGCTCAATCGAGCTTCCGCCATTCTGCAAGGATACGGAAGAAGCCACTGACGTTTTCCACGATCTGGCGTGCATCCTCCTTGGACAGAGATCGACCGCTTCGTGCTTCGAAGAGCTGAACTGTCCTTTCCAGTAAGGCGTCGTCCACGGCCCGCGTATGAGACAAGGGATTGGCCTCGACCTGCCGACCAGCATCCCTTCGCGTTTTCTTCATCGCACTTACCCTGTTGGGGACGCGCATCTGCGCTGTCAGGGCAACGATCGTCGAAATCTCCGTAATCTCGCATGGCCGTTGTGTACTCTTCTGTAGCCTTTTCTGCTCCGCTCATTTTTCCGGAGGTTGTTCCTAGGGCTCTAGCGGTCCTTTGGGCCCCTTCGAGGCAGCGACCGAGTTCGGTTCTCGTTGGTGGCCAATCCTAACTACATCCTCCAAGGCCGAGCGAATCTGCGGCCAAGGAAACTCATCATCGTCCTTCGAAGCCTCCCCTTGCGTAAGTACGGCATCAAGCTTGGCTGCCACACCGGCAAGGGAAGTTGCAGGGAGTTCGGAGAGCGTCTCAAGCAGTTCGTCGGCCCGGTTAGCAGCCTCACACTCGGCCCTCAACGCCTCCGAATAGCCGATCTCCCTATCGGCGGCATCCCAGCGCGCCTGATGAGCTGCTAGGTCGGCTTCAGCCTTTACACCGACCGAGAGGTCTTCTTTGCCAAGATCGAGCGCGTCGCGGAGTGGCTCAAGAGAATGCAACGTCACATTCCTGCCGTCGCGCAGCAGAATCTTCGAACAAGGAAATCCAACAGTTTGGACGAGTTTTCGCTCCAGAAGTTGCTGCTGCCGACACAGATATTCAGTGTGGTCGTGGGCCAGCCGCCATTTCTGCCAGGCCGCTACGGCTGGATCGGCGATTTGGTCGGTTTCCAGGGTTTTGCGGCCAAATGTGCCTCCCTTGGAGGCCGCAATTGTAATTGCCGTTCCCGCAAGCACCTTCCTTCGGGTGACGGCAGACAAACTCATGGTATTGTCGGAATCAGCCATGATCCGAGCTCCAAACAGCTTGGGTGTGGTCAGGCCGGATCGGTGTTGCATCACCTTTCCGGCCGCTGAACGTACTCATGAATACAGTTAGAGCAGACTATGAGCAACAAAAATCACCATAATATGGTGATCTTATGACGCCGGTGCAGTGCAGGATGGCTCGGGCCGCGCTGGATTGGGGCGTTCTGGAACTTGCTAAGAAAGCAGGGGTTTCAACACAGACGATTGTACGTCTGGAACGAGGTGACGCGTTAAAGCAACCGACCCTCGATCGAATACGCGAGACCTTCGAAGGTGCCGGAGTGGAATTCATTCCGGAGAACGGTGGCGGCCCCGGCGTGCGATTGGCGCGACGATCTGACAACGTGTAGCCGTCCTCGCCAATCCACCAAGCGATGAAACCTGGAAGCCGGGCCCTTCTTCGATTCTAAGTCTACCGCAGCGCGCTAACCCGTAAGTCGAACGAAAAAGGCCCCTAGCGGGCCTTCATCTATGCCATCAAACCAAAGCCCCGAAGGCTAAAAGGGCTTCTGGCCCTGCCGCACTTTAATAATCGAGCCAGCTATCAACTTCGGGTCTTCCCTTTCGGACGCCCCTGTGTAGCCCTGCGCGTACGCCGGGCCCTTAACACTGGCAATCGCCTTATAGAGAGCTGTCCGTGTCCCGTTGCATGCCGACGACGCTATAATCCCTAGTTCAAGGGGGGAACCCTCAGCCTTTGAGTATATGTATGTCTGGCGACCCAAACACATTTGGTGTTCTTTGTATTCGGGAGACGAGTTGATATCGAAGCTGGCGTCCGTGCCCCCATTGGTTTCACAACCCGAAAGCGCCAATACAACCGCCAATACTGCAAAGCGATTTCGCATCAAACCCCCGAAACATATTCAGCATGAATTGGCAGAAGCGTAGCGAGACATCTACCCATCCGCAACAAACAGCAGCCAAGTTAGGGGTGGAAATCCGCCCGCACACGATTACGAACGCCAGATAGCTCCGTTATCATACAGCAGAATGCATTTTCTATCGGCGCATGCTTTGGCGGGTTGTACGTGCCTATCGGATATCATTATTCGAACGAGAACTATGAAGACGACGAAATCGTCGTGTCCGGCCGCGATAACATGGACGGCTTGACCGAAATGGCGAAAGTAGCAGAGACGTTCCTCCGTGCTGCACACCCCGGGGGAGAGGCTCTAAGAAAGGGGGGCTGTATCTATGGCGAGACCTGGCGGTGGCCAAATTTCTTTGGGAGATGCGTGGGAAAGGTTCTGATCCGAGAAAATCCCTCTACACAATGGAATACGCCGAGGAGGACTTTATTCACGTAGGCGACCTGCGACACTACTCAGCACTCAAAGACGCCGTGAAGGCAGGTAAGCCACTCGATGACGCCACTGCTGCAGGATATTGGGAAGGCACACCGAGAGCCGACAGGCCTCAAATGGAAGTCCTTGTGAAGAAAGCCACGGTCAAAAGCCGATTAGAACTTCCGCCGACCGCCGACGACGTCATGCGCAAATTTTGGGAGCAGGCGCAAAAGGGCTAGTCAGTCGTCGTCGTCGCGGATGCGATAATACCAACCGTCCTCATCCTGGTCATCGTCGCGGACCGGCTGGTCAGGCGGTTCCTCGGTGAGGCCCTCTCGAAAGAACCTCTCGGCTTCCAGATAGGCTTTAGCTTCCGGCCTCAAAGATACCAGGAGGGTAAAGATGTCAGCTTCGCCAGCGATATCCCATTTGGTGGAATCGTCCTCGTACTCATAGGTGAGCCATGGGAAGAGATTCTGCATGGCGAGACCGATATCGCTAGTGGGATACCAACCGCCCACTTCTATCGGCGCTTCGCCCTCAAATATGAAGCGGGCGTTGCGGAGGCTCAGGCTTTTATTGAACCAGTATTCCCAAATCATCTTGGCGTCGGCGTCGACAAAGCGCTCCATCAGAGGAGCGTCCAGGCTAAAGCGGAGACGCAGTTGGCCTTCTTCGTCCAGGTCGGGACCAGATGCAAGGTCGCCTGCGGCGCTGGCATCGAGCACGTTTTCGCGGGGAACGACAATGCTCCACCCTCTAGCCGTTACCCTGCAAAGGCGCTCTTCAATTCGCTGGTAAAGGGTAACGTCGGTTTCCGGGTTATGGAGAATAAGAAACATGGGTAGGACGTGGTTCGTCCAATATTTTAGGTGGCGCGTTTCTCCGTAAAATACGTACCCTTCACGAGTTTCCCGCTTAAAGAACGAGGTGCCGCTCTTGATTTGGAGCGCGATAAGTTTGCCCGTAGGCATATCGTTTTCAGTAATCTCGACTTCGGCATCGACCCCGAAATCCAGAACCTTTTGCTCTCGAAAGAGCCAGCGGAATTGCTTCGTAAAGATGGTATCGGCGGCGATAACGCCTTCTCGCTCCGTTAGGGCGGAACCGACGACGCTCGCCATTGGCTACTCCGCAGCATGCAACCGCGAAGCGCTGTGGTTCGCGTAGGTCGCCCACGTCGGCTTGTAGCTATCGTCAGGCACCCCAATAATATCTGCCCACTCGTTCGGATGCGCGGTCGAAATCACGCCAGCGGCGTTGCGCCACTCGTGGACCTCGTACGTTTCGCGGTTACCTTCGGGAATCAGATGCACCGTGACCATAGCGGGAGGAGATTGCTTGCACGCGTTCGAAAACGCAATTCACTTGGGAAACTAAAACAGGCGCTCCAAAGAGCGCCCTTTCACCATCATCCGTTTCGTCTCCAAGCCCAGGGTTTCCATGTGACGCAGGCGCAGCTCTACGGCGGAGCCCACATGAACGACCCTCATAAGGTGACCACCGCGCGTGGACCGACGGCGATTGAGAAGATGGAAGCAGGAATACAACTGCCCAACATGAGGTGTTGCGCCGCACCTGCAGCATGCCGGTTTGTCGGTTGGACGGCTTGGCACCGCGCCTCCCACACCGACGGAGATACCGAAAGTGCGCTCCGCTACCGATGAGGACACGGCAAGGGCCGACCGACCGGCCAAGTACTTCCGAATGGCAGCCACATGGGGTATGTCATTGGGCCAGAGGACAAGCAAGAAATTGACAGCGCGTCAAAACGCCTGCTAAGTTATTGTTTTTATAATGGCATTGACGAGAAATCGAAAAACAGACTCGCAATAGGTAGTTCTTTTAATAAATTGCGCAGTGTGACAGGTCATGCCCGACCCCCTAACGTCGCTTATAGACCTGCACGGCCCGAGCCGCTCCTCGCGTCTGGCCGAGCTGCTTATCTCCGAGCACGGCCTGTCAGCTGAAGCAGCTCGCAAGCGCCTCTCCCGTAGCAAACCGCCCATCTATTCCTTCCCGATTCCGCTCCTGCCCAAACAGGAAGCCTTCGTCTACCACGTCAAGGATAGGCAGACCGAACGGTTCTGGCACAACTTCCACCGCGACCTAAGAGAAACAGAGTCAGTTTATGGCGCGGCTATCGATGGATTGGCTGCACGCGGGGGCATCGTGTCCGTCGATGAGTTCTCTGTAATCAGTGGCGCCCCAATCCTGCAGAAGAAGCAAGTGCCGGCCGCGAAAGTTGCGCAGCGTCTTCAGGACGCCGGGATGACGCATACTATCGACATTCAAAACTATGGCAGTGTCATCGCACTCCGCATCCCAGCGCTGAGCTCCCACGGTCCCACGCTGTACAATGTGCGCCAGATGGCCGAAGGTGTCCTGCTGGATGGAATTCGGGAGTGGGCACGGCGTCTCGGAGTTGCCAGCTACAATTCAATCGCCATTCGAGGCGATGAACATCCGAGGACGGTTGGCCCATACAAGTGGGACTTGACTGGCCCGAGCTACCTCCTGCCGTTGAAAAAGTCGAACGTGGGGAAGGACCAGCAAGGTTTCACTGTGGCCGATGTGTTCGTGGGGACGGTTCTCGATGAGTACCAAATCCGCTATTTCATCCGGAAGGCGAGAGGTCTCCTAGCAACACGAATAGGCTCGGTACTCCCTATTATCGTGGCCGATGGCTTCACGGGCAAGGCATACACGCTCGGCCATCGAAACGGGCTGATGATGGCAACGCCGGAATCGCTGTTCGGAAGCTACGCCGGGTCCGCGTTCACCAGCCTGGTAGAGACGCTGCAGAACGCCGCCGCAATCGTCTCAAAAAACCCGAGCAGGCTAATAACTCTCTTGAGCAGCCTCAAAGACATTGCCGGGCGCGCAGGGAACCTTCGCGGCGTTCTGTTCGAGCTGGTGTGCGCCTATCTCATTCGCAACGACGGCAATTCAATCGACTTGGGAAAGAAGGCTTACGACCCGAAGGTGGGTAAGTTCTACGACATCGACATTATGTGCGTGCGCGGCAAAGCCGAGTGCGTGCTTTACGAATGCAAAGCTGGTGAGCCTGGCCACGTGGTCACACAAGCGGAGATAGAGGAATGGCTGAGGCGAATTCCGACCTTTGTGGAGTATGTGCGGGCGAATATGTTTTTGCGGGAAGCTGAAATCCGTTGCGAGGTATGGACTTCAGGGGAATTTGATGCCGACGCACTAGTTATGCTGGCGTATGAGAAAGCCAGACGCACCAACGTCCGCATCGACTGGAAGAATGGCAAAGCTGTTCGAGGGGTAGGCACGGGACTGAAAGAGAAAACCATCACCGACGCCATAGACCAGCACTTCTTCAAGCACCCGCTGTCGAACTAGCCAGTCACCCGGTATTTAGCGAACTTGTTCGGCGTCGACTTTCGCCGCCACTTTTCCCAGCCGCTCCCCTTGCTGGTCTCGCCGCCCGGCTTTCAGTTGACAAGATTTCGGCTCAACGTCTGAAATGAGGCGCATAGTTTGCCATTCAGCAGCCGACCGCCCGCATGCCAGTCGTATCATCGCTTCCACACCGTCGATTGGAGAACAGCCTGCATATGCTCTGCGAGGTCGAGTTCACCGCGCGCCTCGATCTCTAAAAGATATCGGGCCTTGGCCAGGCGATCCGCTTCGCCAACCGCAGCATAGCTGCAGATGGCGAGCAGCGCCTTCTCCTCCTCCCGGCTGGCTCCGGCGGACTGATTTCTGCCACCGCCCACTTTGTGCAAGGCTTCGCCGAAGGACGAGTATGCTCTCTTGTGCACGTCGATCAGCGTTCGCAGTTCATTGGATGGTAATAGGGCCTGGCCCGGCGGCTCTGTGCCCATCGCAGTCGCCGGACCCGTCGAGGCGACGACTGCGCTGCAGGAGTGGAAAAGCAAGGCGCGGCGGTTGATCCTGGACGTGGCGAACTCTCCCATTTGCTTCGAGGGCTATCGAACTGGTGACGTAGCACGATCGAACCGTAACACGACGGTTTGCGCATTCGTGTCAGGATGGAAGGTCCCATGGCAGCCGACAGGCTGGGCGGCTGGCTGACAAGCCTGCGCTCGGCCGCCATCCTACGGCCGACGCTGGCGATGTCGGCTCTCGCCGAGCCGCAACAACGACTGACAGGCAGCCGTGCCGACCAGGGGCCACCGAAGGGACCCGTGCGCCCTCCGAGAACTGGGGTTTCTGTCGAGCGTCTCGCTTCCGTCTCTGACTGCGCCTCCTTCCCGGCCCAAGTCTCCTCAACGGTCGGCCGAGCCGCCGCACACTGCGTCAAGCTGCGGAAATCGCTGCGAAAATGAGATACTCGCAATGTGCAGTCGTTATGCACACATTGCGAAATCACCATGTAACCCATTGAAAAACAACGCCCCAACCGCAGCGAAACGTGGCCCCTTTTATCCTGCCATCTTAATCGGTCGTATTTTGATAGACTTGATTTCCGTCGTCGCTGCTCCTCAAGTCTACGATAATACAATATTCTATACTCGATGCTACGATTCCGTACTCTTGCGTCGAGTTCCGATGCGCCGTGCAGTCTTCCGCGCTCTGCGACGGGGTAGCAGCGCTGCTTATTTGCAGCACGGGAACCGTCGTGGCGCACTTTTCCATCGGAGTGACGGAGCAGCGCCACAGGCAATCCGGCGCGGTCCGGCCGTCTCGCGATCGGCGCGGCCGCAGGCAAGATAACGTGCGTTCCGTCGTTCCTGGTCTGCATCGGTCCTCATCCGCCGGAGCGGATCTTTTGTGTCAGATGGCGCCTGTCAGCGTGCCGGCGCCATGCGTTTCAACTGTCGGTCTTCTTCTCATCGATGCGCTCCGAGCAGCTTGCGGGCCTTGTCATGGGTACGCCGGCCGGCACCCGCCTGGCTTGCCGCCGGATCGCCGACATAGAACGTGCCATCGCTCCACATGGCGTGCATGATCACTGCCAGCTTGCGCGCCACGGCGACACAGGCCTTGCGGTGGCAGGAACGTTTGGCGATCGCCTGGCCCCAGCTCTTGACCTTGTCGGAGCCCTTGAAGCGCGTCATCAACCCCGACGCCGCCTCGTAAAGCGAGCGTCGTACATCAGCATCGCCGGCTTTTGATATGCGAGCCTGAACGTCGATCGAGGTGCCCGACTGCCAGCGCCGCGAGGTCCGCCCGAAGTAGGCCGCGACACCGCGTGAGTGACGGAAGCGCGACGGATCATCGATCGCCGTCATGAACGAGAGCGCCGTCACCGGACCGACGCCGGGGATTGCCATGAAGCGTCGGCACAGTTCGCTGCGTGCCACCATTTTGACGACGAGATCGTGCAGGCGGCAATACTGCCTCCACAGCGCTGCGCGCGCCGACAGCATGGCGTCCATCAGCTCGGACGACAGTGGGTCTTCCGATACCGCAGCGCGCACCGCCTGATCGAAGGCTCCTCGGCCGACCTTGCCAAGGCGGATGCCGAACGCCTTCAGCGAATGGCGTATGGCGTTCTCCAAGTCGAGGAACTTGGCCTTCAGATTGCGCCGGTGCGCATAAGTGATCGGTGGGACGGACAGGACGGACAGGACAGCGGCACCGTGCGGCCAAAGGTGCGCCCATGCGCAGCCACGCGGTGGTCCAGACCCCCAACGGGGGCCTCGCGGTTCCGCACAGGTCGAGGTCCGCCTCTCAGATTTTTTGGTGATTTTGAAATCGGCCATTTAACCCGTCTCGGTCGGGAACATCCAAAATGGTGATACAAATTTGGTGGCGGGGAGCGCGGACCGGTGGCGGATCGACTACTCTCCCTGAGACGCCTTCTAAGGGGGCCTGAATGTCGTTCTTTTTTAATCTTAATGGCTACCGGTTTCAGCAAAGTACGCGGATTTTGCGCGATGGCTACCTCTCGGCGTCGCGAGCGCTTCGCAGCGATGTCGAGCGGGCCAGAGCCCAGGCAGCGGAATATGCGCAGGACATTGAAAACGGCGGAGAATGGATTGAAGAACGGGATGAAGAGGGCCATTTGCTTTATACCAAAGAGCAAGCGCTGGAATTGCAGATCGAAACCTGTGACGAAGCTCTTTCGGCCTTGAGGAAGGCGTTCGTGATCGCCGCCTATCACTATTGGGAGCGAGCAACCCGCCTCGCGCTCGGAGGGAATGACAAGGCGAAGCACGACGAACTGGTGGTTCTTGCAGTCGCCAAGGGCATCGCCATTCATCCGGACCTCGGTGCGGTCCGCGATTTGGTCAACCTGTTGAAACACGACAACGCCAAAAGGGGGGCCGCACTTCAACAAAGTTGGGGTTCTGTTTTGTCCCCCAGCTTTTTATCACGTCCGGGACGGACAGACTGGTACGCCGCTGTCTTCCTCACCGAGGATGACGTTGCAAAGGCATTTGATGTTGTCGCAAACTCCGGCCCGACCTTTCTCACCGGATGAGCCATTGCTGGTGCGGACGGCGAGGTCGAGCCGGCAGAGGCGGATGACGCCTACCCACCTTTGCGACCATTTGGTCCGCGCAGTTCCCTCAACGGCACCGTTGGAATGATGCATTCGTCGCTGTCATCCCCGCCCTCCCGCTCGAATAGTTCAGCTAATTCCTCGGGCTCTCGTTCTCGGCTGGGCACGGGAGTTCCCGTCCAGCCACAGTCTGCACATACAGGGCGCTCCCAAGCGATTTCAGGCATATCTTCACGCAATCCCTCTCCCGGGGACAGGTGCGGAGACCCGCACTCGGGGCACTCCTCGGGAACGAAACGGATGTGCCGCAGCACCATTGAAGTGGCGAGGCCGAGAAAATGTTCGACAGTTGTGAGAGCAGCTTCCGCATCGTGCCATGTGACTGAGTGGGAATGCGTCAGCCAGTTGGCAAACACCCAACCATCAGCCCCCAATGATTTGAACAGGTGCCGCCGCTCTTTTTGGGCGCTTCCAGCCAGGGCAGCATCGCAGATCAACTCATTCCAACCTTTGAAATCCGCCCGTTTCGGTGGGCTCAAGGGTGTCCAAATCGCTAAGTCCTGGGCGGCCGATGCGTAGACCATTCGCTCCTCCGCGATCATGCCGTCGAAGACTTGAAAGAGTTTCAGCGTGCCGTCGGAGCCATAGACGACGCTGTGGGCGTACTCGCCGGCATTACCGCCGCGCACTACTCAAGAGCCTTGCTTATATTCTGGACAAACGGGCTAGCCCTAGAACTTCATGGGGATGACTGTCCCATGTGCGAGCAGCCGACATTGGTCCCGCAACAGCGAGCAGTGTTGAGAAAGCGATTGGAGGAGGCCAGCGGCACAGTCGAAGCCGCGAACTTGCTCGACGGCAAGATTGAACTCTCTCAAACGGCCAGAACATCGGCATCAAATGCCGTGTCTGCCCTTGGCATCACAGGTCTGAACGATGAGGAGAGAGTCTCGCTTTCTAGCCTTCTCGGCCCAAACGCAGAACTCCCCAACTATCTTGAAGCCCACGACGCGTACATAAAGGCTCAACGGGAACTTGGCACCGCACTTCGAGCCGACAGGGAACTGACAACCACAACAAAGGATCGAGCTTCGCAGGCCGAGAAGCTTGCCGCTTTGATTGAGGATCGACACGCTTCGCGCCATTCATTGGCTCGGGCGGTGGATGCCTTCATTGGTTCTCTGTTGGCTTACGAACGGGCATGGGACACGATTGCTGAGACAGTCAGTAGCAAAATAGCAGCGAACGAGGCTGTCGCCCTCATCGACGCAGTAGGCAAGGGTCTTAAGGGCATCGCTGACGTGCACCTGTTAGCCCGCTATGCAGCGATATTGGAGGAAACACAGGAACTAATCCGTTCGGTCGAAGCCATGGCGCAGACCAAACAAACGCTCCTCCTAGAAACGCGGGGCAAGGAGGTGAAAGAACTCTACGCCCTCCTCAATCCGGGAGTTTCTGTCGGTTTCGATATGATGGAACCGGCCAACGACTCTATGAAACTGCACGCGACCAGCTTCGGCACACGCATGTCGGCTGCGGCAAACCTTAGCGAATGCCAGCTTAATTGCCTCGGGTTGGCGGTTTGGCTGATGCGGGCGACAACGCCGTCATCACCCTTCGGCTTCATTCTTCTCGATGACCCCGTTCAAGCGATGGACGATGATCACGCGGAGGCATTTATCGCCAATGTGGTCCCGCACCTTCTGGACCAGAGCGGCAAACAAATCCTGGTCCTCTCTCACGTCAAAGGCGTCATCGACAAACTCCGAAGCCTGAACATGGCAAGGGACATTCGCCACTATCACTACGAGAATTTTGAACTCGGCGGCCCTGTCATTGTCCGGCAATTGCGGCTCCAGCAAATGCTCGCGGACATTAGAGGCGCAGCCAGTAGCAATGAAGGCAACCGCACATACGCCGTTGATCGCCTCCGAGTGCTAGTCGAGGAATTCGTTCGGGAGTTGTACCTAAGGCAAACTGGTCAGCCTGTACCGTCAAGTTACGACACCGCTAACTCCGGCCAGCTTGCCGACCTGTTTCGCTCAACCCCAAACACCCTTCCTTTCGAACACGCTGGAATGCGGGACACGATCAAGTTTTGTGATCCCGCGCACCACACTCAAGCTGGTTATGTCGCTCCGCTTAGATCGAATATCCAGCCGCATATTGACCGCGTGTCTGCGCTCATGACGAAATACGGTCTCTTGCAGCCATAGCTCTCAATACACCAGCCGGATCGTTTGAGCCTCGTGTTATGGCCCAAGCCATCCTAATTCCGAGCGATCTTCGGCGATGTTTACGATCTATGCTGAGCATCGCCGATAGCAAAAGAATGCCCCTTCAATAGTGGGTCTCACTATGTGGCGGTCTCCCACTGCCACTAGACTCTTCAGTGAAATCAATGCGGCGTGTCTGAGAAACGGCGTGAGATAGGTCACGCCGATGACGCTGATTTACGCCGCTTTACGGCAGTCTACGAGGACGGACTGCTCAATCCTAACGCAGGTCACTGGCCCCAGGTGAAATGAGCGCAGAAAAGTGACCGAGACTCCTCCCGGCCATGATTTTTTACGGTGGTGCTCCTATGATCAAAACGGTCCGCCGAACCCCCTCTGCCATTCAGCTAGCTTCCCGAGCGCCTTCCGATAGGTGGCGTCATCTCGGACGTACAAGAGCGGCGTTGTCCGCTCTAAGTCGTCATCCCGGCCGTTCAGGAAAGCATCGACATGCTTCGCTGACAAAGACTGCTTGGTATCGGCAGTGATTTTCTCCTGATATCGCTTGCGCTTGACATCGGCGGAGAGCACGCCTCGAGCCTTGGTCAATCCCGACTCGCTATCCTCCGCCGCTTCCAACGGCGACATGCCGCTCAGATCGTCGCGTTTCGCGTTCAGAAAGGCCCCAAGATTAGGGCCGCTCAGTTCCGTTTCAGCGTCAACGCATAGCCGGTCCCGACGCGATTGCCTAAGTCGGTTGGCTTCCTGAATCTGTTTCTGCCGTAGCCCTTCGACCTGCTTTGATCTCTGAGCCTCGCAGCGCTCGATTGCGCCTCGAATAGGCAAACCCAACGCCGCATGTGGGATCGCGCCGCTCTTTCCGAACATCGCGACAACGGCGTCTATTTCGGCGGCGATCTTCGGCGCTTCGACATCAGACTCGATCGCGGCCCGATATGTCATGTTCGTCTCCGTGTGGATAGAATCCAGCCACGACTCGCCGGTCATGTCCCCTCGCTCTTCGGCGGGAAGCTCGGCTAAGATCCAATCGACTGCTTGCACTGCGGCATGCACGACAGCGGTTCTCTGTGTCTCTGCCAGCGTGCGCGCGGTCCACTTGTCCGCAAGGGACCTCTCCAGCGTCACTCCGTAGCCTTGCTGAACGAGAACGCCCTTTCCGAGCAGGTTTTGCAAATAGTTGTCGATCGCCTTCCAAGCGGGCGCGAAGCGAGGTTCGGCGACAGCGACACCGTTCGCTACTTCGGTAGTGACACGCTGAAATTGCGGCCGTATCAGCGCGCTCTTTTCCAAATGCTTGGCGATCGGCACTGCCTTGGCAGCTGCGCTACCAAGGCATTGGTCGGTGAAAGACCTCCGCTAAGATTGTCGCCTGCCATACCGCAGGCGGGACAGTGAAACACGCATAGCCGGCGACCTCGATACCAACATGTTCGGCGAGTCCGATTGCTTTGAGTTCTGCATCACGCGGAACAGCAATCTTCTTTCCGGCCAGTTGTTTCAGCCCGTCGACATAGGCGCGCGCCAATTCATTTGCCCGCTTCTCATGCCTGGCCTGATAGTCGGCGAACCGCTTTCCCTGTGCAGCCTGCCATGTCTCTTCGTCGGCGCGGGTCTTCGCCAACGCTTTGTCGATATCGGGATGATAGAGCCAACACCGTGGCGCGGATCGAAGCACCGCATCCGCGATCTGTTCACGTGTCGAGTCTCGGGGCAACTTTGACAGGTCGATCTCCACAGCCATGACGCCGTGTTCCCGAAGGCGTTGAATCTTTGTTTCGTCGCTCGCATGGGTGACCGCGACTTCAACAAAGAGGTCATACCCTAGCGCCCGAACATAGAGGTCCGGGATAACCGTCTTCGGGTCAGTGAACTCGATTCGAAGGAATTGCGTCGTGACCTGCTGACCCGGCTTCGTCACGACGTTGCCCTTATTGAGCCCAAGGCGTTTCGGCAGGAGTAGCGACGGGTCTGCTCGAAACACCTCCTTGGCAAGGAGATGTAGAACGGTTTCAGGACCGCCCCCGCACGCGTCGCCACCGTCGTGCCCGAAGTGCGGCACGTTCTCATCACCCTTGCGAGCCACCAACCGACCGCCGCAGGCAGGGCAATTGCATCCGCAAGCAATGCCGCGCTGAACCTCGCTGATATGCGCCAACGTGCGGTCCGGCCTCAGCCCATAGACAAGCTGTGCACGATCGGTGCCGAAAGATATTCTCGCATTTTCGTGGTCGTCCACCTCGCCTCCGGTTTGCACCGTTGAAGAGCCAGGATGCTCGGCAATGCTGCCTGACGAACGCCGAGCCTATTCCTGTTCTCGCTTCGCCTCCAAAAGGAATGCTGTCGCCACAGCGGTCATTTTGCTAGCGGCCTGCCATGCGTTGAAAAGTTCGCCGTGTAAAACTTCAAGATCAGCCACCATCGCATCGCGGCCTTCATCGGTCTGAATTTTGAAGCCATGGGACTCATAGAACCGATGGAACAGCCTGTTTCGAGCTTTGAGTGCAGACGCGAAGCGATCCACCAAACCATAGTCAAGACTGACACAATTCTTCAATGTGCCCAACAGCTGGCCCAGTGTGCTGCGGTCAATGTGGTCAAGGAGCTTTCGCGCATCTTCGGGGTCAACCTCATGGTGCCAACCGCGTTCAAGGCCACGGGCGCATAGGAGAAGTGAACCAAGTTCGGTCTCGAATAGCTGCGCCGCTTCCGCTGCTATCCCGAATTTCGCGTAGAGTTCGTCGCGTGTTGCCATCTGGGTATTCAGCCGTGTCTAGATCGGTGGGCGATGGCCGAAGAGCATTCTTAGCGCCGCGACGGTCTTTTCATACCGCATGCCGGACGCTTTGCCAGCCATCGATTCTTTGACGAAGTAGCAATACCGACTGGCGCGCTCGGCTTCGTCCTTGACCTCAGCATCCATAACCTTGTGGGGCGTGCTACTGGTCGAACCGTCAGGATTAACGCGCACGTATAGCGCATCCTGTTTCCGTCGATCGTGCTTGCCAGATGCCACTTTGCGAGCCGCCTGGCTGTAATTTAGGTCTCCATCCGCGTAGCCGCCCATTCCGGTTTCCCATCGAGCGACTTTCTCATATCGTAGCAATTCGAGTGCGCTGGCGATGTCGATCGGGAAATGATCATCGCCCATGTCGAAGTCCTCTGCGATCATTCGCCGGGCGTCTTCGATGTCTTCCCAATGCATGATCATGTAGTCCATGAGCATGCCGACCAACTGCTTGCACGAGTGGTCGTTCATCGCCCTCAGGATCGGCCGCGAAAGCGGAAAGATGCCGATCGATACCAGAATGAGCATGAAGGCTTTCGCGAGCTCTTCCTGTGCAATTAGGATCAGATAGAGTCGTGTCGATTTCAGCTTCTCGAACTCGAACATGTCAGCGTCAGCAAGCAGACGCTCGGCATTCTCGACACAGGCTGCAATTGTTTTCGTCAGCGTCTTCGGCGACGGTACAATCAAGCGTGACATTGGACGACTCAGCGGAGGTTGCGCGAGGATAGCAAAGCTATTCGCTAAAGCCTCGCACTTGCTCCTGACCCGCTACTAGCCTCGCGCCGAACGGATCAGGCCATCGCCAGTCGCCGAAAGCTCGGCTGCGACCTCTTTCAGAGCCAGAGCGCGGCGGCGTCGCTCGTCCTTTCGTTTGCAGGGGCATTTGCGCTGATATTGAGAAGGGTTGATGGCTGTGCCGGACGAATTCACCTTAAAGCGCTCTGAAAAACTCATCCGGTTCTACACGCAATATCGTGCGCAACTCGACGTGACTCCGATCGGCGGGCGCTGGATGCCCTACCGTTGGTGGAGCCTACCTGATCCGCTGAGTGTGAGATGGATGGCCTATAACGAAATGCTGGCTGAATATTCAGGCGAGCTAGCGAACAAGATCAACGACCTGACACATTATGCGCATCGCCTGCGGACCTGGGCCGCGGTTCTTGCTCCGCTCTCCAACGAAGACAAGCACGATTTGACGCACGAGTTCATTGACATGCTTGGGACCGTCGCGCTGGGGCTCCCATACGCGCTCAAATCCCGTTTTACCTTCGCTGCGGGGCACCTATGCCACCAGGCTAATATGACGAAGATCTCTGATTGGAAAGATGATTTTCCCACCGCAAATCTCTATCTGAACGATATCGAACCCTATTGCCGCGGATGGAGGAAGTACCGCAGGTTCAAGCTGAAGATCGAGCCGATCGCCGGAAGCGTTTTCAAAGAACAAACTGATGATTTTCGCAACACTTACAACCACGGTTTCTCAGCCAGATTCGTGCTTGGCGTGACCCGGCTTGTGGGCCGGAAGGTCGAGAAATCGGGGCGCATTCTATACGGCATCGGCGGCAGCCCGGCGCTTGATCTTGGCGAGATGGGAAACCTGCTTCAGAAGGAGCGTGACATTTGCTATCAAGCATTCGACGCTTTCCGAACGCTTGTGAATGAGCAGACCGAAGCGATTGCGGCTTTTGAAGCAGCCGAGAAAACATTCAACTCAGCACCCTGACCAGTCGCACAAGACAATGAAGAGCACTCCGAAACGACACCATTGGTGGCCAACTTGTCATTCCGAGCTATGGGTCGATGGTGAGGGCTGCATCACGATGACCAATGCGGCGGGTGAGATAAGACGCACGCAGCCTTTGAACACAGCCGTCATCGGCCACTACAATTCAATCTGGCGGGCAGACGGTACACGCGACTCGACGCTAGAGACCTTCTTCGCGAACGAGGTCGAGGGACCAGCTGGTCCGGTACTTGGCCGGCTTGCAACGCAGAAGAGACGAGATTTTCAGCTCGAACAGAAGTATGACAAGTCGTTTCTCCGAGCGGAGGGTAAGAATATCAAGCGGGACGGCTTTGTTCCGGATGCGCGGGCTTTCTCGGCCGTCCTTTCACCAGGCGATCGCTGGGCATTGTCGCGCTATATCGCATCCCTCATGGTGAGAATCCCGAGCTACAAGGACGCGCTCAATTCCAACCACATGGTGCAGAATATTGCCGCAGTGCTGGGCCTAAAGAGCGACGAAGCGAGATTTGAGACAGATGTTCTTCATGTCGGGATTATACGCGAGCATCTTGAGGACTATGCGGGCCGTATTCACAAATGCGCCCTCATCCTGATCGATGCGCCGGATGAAGAGGAGTTTGTTATCGGTGACACACCGGTGATACCGGCCGCTCTGGGGTTTGGCGAAGCAGAGGCCATGTGTCCCATCTCACCAAGGAGGGCATTGCTGGTCATAAATGGGTTTCGCGCTCCGTTTTCTGACAGGATCGCTGTCTTCCGCTGTCTGCGGCGCACAGTTCGTGCGTTCAATAGGGCAATGGTGCAGAATGCCGAGCGCGAGATTTTTAGCCGTTCCCCGGTCTCAGCGCTGTTCGTAACCAAGAACCTTGGCACGCGTCGAGCGCGCCTTGTGCCAACCGTCACCACAGCGGCGCAGGGCGATCGCTCCGGACGAGGACCGATGTTGGATCGACGTGCTGTTCGCCGAACGGCGACCGACGTGGATGCAATCTAAGGCAACTATCCCTGTGTAATGCGCTTGCAACGAATGAGTGATGATCTCTTTGCCACTATGATTGTTCCGGCGGGCATGGAGATGCATCTGGCGCTGCTTCATCTGCGGTCCGACAATCCCGGTTTGCCTGACCCTCCCTAGACGACGATCGTGCCCACCAGCTATGTTGTTAGATGGTAGATTTGATTGCTCCGAAATACGCTGCTGCAACTGCTAATACTGCAATTGATTTGGGCAGCGCACCTCTCGAGCTCCGAGCCGGAGGGATAACCGTTGCCAGCTCCGGTAACGCTCGGCTTGAATTGGCCGACAAAGAACGTGTGCTCGTCGAAGTTAACACGAGCCTCGATGGGTATCGACTTAGTCAAGATCCGCGTCTTCAGCTAAGATTCGGGCCGCATGGTCGGTTCTTTCCGGTGCTTGTGACTCAATCGCAAATAGGCACTGCAGGTGCAAAGCTTTGGTTGATGGCGAACGGTTCAGCATTCACGCAGGTTCGCGACCGGCGCGTACGCCTCTCATCCGCCATCGTTCATGTTCTTAACTTTCCCGAGTTCTTTTGCCTTGGTGCCCAGAGCGACCTTCGCCAATCAAATCAACGGCTGGGGTGCGTCGTCCTGCGAACCCTGGATTGGGAGATAGAGCTTCAGGCGCTTCCCTCAACTCGCAAGATCATCGAGCAGCTAAAGGCTGAAGGAGGCAATGCGATCACCCATGTTGCGCGCATAGTGCACGCAGATCGCCAGTCATTCACATGCGGGCAGCTCGAAGCGATAGTTCACGATCTGCACCGTTTCCTGTCCTTTGCGCGCGGCGCATGGACGTCGCTCTTCGGGATCGTCGGTTATGACCGGAACGGTCAGCAACACTATCAGAATTGGGGGCAACGCATCGCTGCTCCTTGGCAATCTTGCCCAAGCTGGTTTGACATCCACCACGGCGAATGTCTGGCAGCGGCCTTTCCCGGCTTTGTGGAGCTACTTCATGACCCGTCTCTCTCAAGAGCAGGCTATACCGGCCTCCATTGGTATCTTCGGAGCAACCGTGCAGGCGAAGGCGCCGGCGTAGATGGGGGGCTGGTACTTTCACAAGCCGCTCTCGAAGGCCTATCAATGTCGGTGCTGACCAACGCTGGCATCACCCTTCCAAGGGCTGCAAATGCAGCAGACAAAATTCGGGCAGCCTGCCAGCACTTGAAGATTCGGACTGCCATTCCGCCCTCGAGCAAGCGATTGCGCCGTTGGAAAAGAAACGGCGCATTCGCCGACGCCCCGGAGGCAATAACGAAACTTCGCAATGAACTCGTGCATCCCAAGCGTATGCTTCCTGGGAAATTGCCATCCGCCATTCCGGAGGCTTGGCACCTCGCACAATGGTATATTGAGGTGATGCTGCTCAGGCTTTGCGGGTATCGAGGAGTCTATTCGCATCGCCTGATATCGAAGTGGGTTGGAGAGGTGCGGCCATTCCCGTAGTGGGGAAACTCATGTGCCCCGCGTTTGTAGATATCCTGGGTAGCTGGCGGTCCGAGCCGCTGTGCAGTGCGCTCCAACTGTCCGGCCGATCGATAGAGGCAATGTTTGGTCGGCGCTTCCCAAATAAGCAATAGAGGCTGCGCTGCGTTGCCCGAAACGCAAAAAACCGCCTCGGTTAAACCGGGACGGTAATTGATTTATGATAGAATTGGTTGCGGGGACACGATTTAAGGCTGCAACTGCCCTATAACCTGCAAAAGAATCGATTTAGCAAACGAATTCATCGCAGCACCGTACTGGCGGTATCCTCTACCGACACGAACCCCAGATGAGCATCCCGATCAAGTTTGCACCGCAGCTAGTTCAGCCGCCCCAACGTCCTTCATAAGCCCGCGCAATTCGGCTGGAGGCGCGACCCAGAAAGTTCGAAAAGCTTCCAGGAACCCCAGTGGATTCCTACTTGTAGAACCGTGCGCTGACCGCTTTGGGGCCGTGTATGGACGGCTCTCCGTTGGCAAGGGATTTGTGAGCTTTTGCAGTTGCTGGTTGGTGCGGCCATGTATCCGACCTGTAGGTGTGGCCTTTCATGTGCCGCTGGCCATAATGCCATTCGCGCGTCTCAGGTCCCGATCGAAAGCTCGCACTTATAGTGCACGGCCCCAGTGGGTTTTCCCGATCCGGCGGTTTCAACCGGCTTTGTGCATTAGCTCCTGTCCGCCCTTTCCAACCTCGTCGGCGACCGCTCGCCTTGTCTGAGTTTATGCGATTACCGGTTCCCTGTAGCGCTCGCCGCCGGTCATCAATGCCCAGACCATGCGGGCTGTCTTGTTAGCCAGCGCAACCGCCGCGACCTTGGTCGTTCGTCGTGCCATCAACTGCACGAGCCATGGGCGCCTGGTCCCGTTCCGCTCGGCATAGCGGATGACTGCCATCGCCCCGACGACGAGCAGCTGGCGCAGGTAGCGATTACCTGCCTTGGAGATGCTGCCGAGCTTCTCCTTTCCCCCGCTCGAGTTTTGCTTCGGCACGAGCCCGATCCAAGCCGAGAGGCATCGCCCCGACTTGAATGCGTGCGGATCGGCGACAGTCGCAACGAACGCGCTCGCCAGCAGCGGGCCAACGCCCGGACTCTCCATCAACCTGCGACCCAGTTCGGTCTCTCGCGCACTCGCACGGACCCGGCGATCGTTTTCGAGGATCTGTTCCTTCACGACACGAAGCTGTGCTTCAAGCATCCTCAGGCAAAGCCGTGCGTCGGCCGGTATCCTAGCATCGTTCTCGTCGTTGATGACCACGAGAAGTTGCTCAATTCCATTACGCCCGATCGGCGCCACGACCCCGAACTCGGATAGGTGCGCCCGCAACGCGTTCGATATCTGTGTGCGCTGGCGGTTGAGCATCAATCGAACCCGGTGCAGCATCATCACACTCTGTTGCTCAGGCGACTTCACCGGCACGAAGCGCATCGTCGGTCGTGTCACGGCCTCGCAGATCGCCTCTGCATCTGCAGCATCATTCTTCTGCCGCTTCAGATACGGCTTCACATACTGTGCCGGCAGCAGCCGCACATCGTGGCCACGCGCGATTAGCTCGCGAGCCCAATAATGCGACGAACTGCACGCCTCGATCCCGACAAGGCATCGCTGCAAACTCTCAAAGAACGGCAGCACACGCCCACGCGTCAACTTCCTGCGAACTGCAACCTCACCAGCCGCATCCACGCCGTGGACTTGAAACACGGACTTCGCAATATCCAGACCGATTGTCGTAACGTTGCTTATCATAGCGCTCCTCCAGCTCTAATCCCGCGATCATACCGCAGGAAGGGAGGAGAGCCGTCCACCGCATCAAAAGCAGTCAGGCGGCTTAAGGCTACCGATTCGCGAAGACCAGACGTTCGCTGGCGCGAGAAGCTTCGTAGCCGTTCCGCTCGAAGAGGCTACTTGCCCGAAGGCACTGACATATCCATTTCTGGCACGTAGCTGGAAATGAAGTTTGAGCATCGCCACATCAGCATACGGACCGGCAGTCTGATGGCACTATTGTCATTGATAACAATCTTTGCGACCGACGAAGCGTCTCGCGACTGCCGTTGATGTTTGAGGAGTGTGAATGACGGTACGCTTTGCATTTGACAACAGCTATGCTCGGCTGCCGAGCTCGTTTTATGCGCGTGTTTCCCCGACCCCGGTCTCCGCACCGCACCTCCTCAAGCTTAACCAGGAGCTGGCCGTCCAGCTCGGGCTCAACCCGGTAGAACTCGCCACGCAGGCGGGTGTTGAGATTCTTGCCGGCAAACGGATTCCCGAAGGTGCCGAGCCGATCGCTACCGCCTATGCCGGACACCAGTTCGGTCAGTTCGTGCCGCAGCTCGGCGACGGAAGGGCAATCCTGCTAGGCGAGATCGTCGATCAGGAAGGAGTGCGCCGGGA